>NZ_JBCOMJ010000038.1:0-50234 GCF_040924225.1 Ruminococcus sp. RTP21484sp1_RTP21277st1_D2_RTP21277_210401
CTCAAGATGAGATGTCCCATTCGAAAGAAGTAAACCCCCTTGAAGACGACGAGGTAGATAGGGCAGGGGTGGAAGTGTGGCAACACATGGAGCTGACTGTTACTAATAGGGTGAGGGCTTGACCAAAAATCGCAAGGTTGTAAAATGATTCCATTAGGATGTAACATGTATGTAGTTTTGAAGATACAGAACGGAAACGGTAGCCGGTTGGTTATCGTTTTTTTGTTATTAAATTCTGAAGAATATCAATTAAGGTTGCCTGCCCACTGGATTTGTAATATAATGGGAACGTTGAAAAATCGAAAAGAATAAGATCTGCTGTCACGTTTTAAACATAAATATACAAGGCTGTCAGCAGAGAAGAGGATGAAAAAATGAGCAGATTATCAGTGGTTTTGCCAGCTTATAACGAAGAACTGATGGTAGGAAAAACCTGTCGTGTTCTTCATGAAGTATTAGCAGAAGCCGGCATTTCCTACGAACTAGTTGTTGTTGACGATGGCTCAAAAGACAAAACCTGGGAAGAAATCACCAAAGCCGGAGAAGAAGATGGAAATGTTCTTGGCGTTCATTTTTCCAGAAATTTCGGAAAAGAAGCAGCAGTATATGCAGGAATGGCCCAGGCTACAGGAGATGTGGTGGCAGTTATGGATTGTGACCTACAGCACCCGCCGGAAACTTTGATTTCCATGTACCATCTCTGGGAGCAGGGATGGGAAGTAATCGAAGGCGTAAAGAAATCAAGAGGAACGGAAAGTCTGCTTCACAAAGAGAGCGCTGGCTTTTTCTATGGAATCATGTCCAAGGCTACAGGTGTGAATATGCAGAATGCTTCGGATTTCAAAATGATGGACAGGAAAGCAGTGAATAGTATTCTTTCTATGCCAGAACGAAATATGTTTTTCCGTGCGACCTCATCCTGGGTGGGATTTAAGACCACTTATGTGGAATTTGAGGTGCGGGACAGAGAAGCTGGACAGTCTAAGTGGTCTACCTGGTCCTTGATAAAATACGCGTTTACCAATATTGTGGCTTTTACCACAGCACCGTTGCAATTTGTAACGGTCGTAGGAGGGGCATGCTTTGGATGCTCCCTGATTTTGATTATTTATTCGCTGGTACAATTTTTTGCCGGCAGAGCGGTAGAGGGATATACAACTACCCTTATCGTTCTTTTGCTTATTGGAAGCGCTATTATGCTCAGTCTTGGAATCATCGGCTATTATATTGCAAAAATATACGAAGAAGTAAAACGGCGTCCACGTTATATCATTTCCCAGATTCTTCGTGGAAAAGAGGATGTCTATCAGGAGGTAAACCATGACTGCTCTCATTAAGAAACTGTATGCCAGTGATGTGGTACGTTATGTGTTTTTTGGAGGATGTACTACACTGGTGAATTTGGTGAGCTTTTTTCTTCTGCGCCAGGCAGGAGTTCAAAGAGATCTTGCAAATGTGATCTCGATTATTCTGGCAATTCTTTTTGCTTATGTGGTAAACTCTAAATTTGTTTTTCAGGACAAATGCGAGACTTTGAAAGACCATATCCGTCCATTCTGCAAATTTGTCGGAGCGAGAGGTGTAACAATGGTGATCGAAGTAGCAGGCGTATGGTTCTTTGCAGAGATCATACACATGAATGATATGGCCGGCAAATTTATCACCCAGTTTGTAGTTCTGGCATTAAATTACATATTCAGTAAATTCCTGGTATTTACCAGCGGGAGGAAATCATGACATTAGAAGAAACACTTAAACAGATAAAGCCTCTGAATGAGGAAAAAATGAAAACAGCCAGAAGACGATGGGATAGCATCGCCAAGCCTCTCCATTCCCTTGGAAAAATGGAAGATCTGATTACGCAGATCGTTGGAATTACAGGGGATGAGAAAGTGGATCTTGGAAAAAAGGCTCTTGTTGCCATGTGTGCAGACAATGGCGTGGTAGAAGAGGGGGTTACCCAGACAGGACAGGAAGTCACTGCAATTGTAGCAGATAATTTTGTAAAAGAAACCACTACCGCATGTGTAATGTGCCACCAGTGTGGAGTGGATGTAAAGCCAGTAGATGTGGGAATGGTAAGAGATACTACAGCACGTACAGATCTGAAAGTTATGTATGGAACCCGCAATATGACGAAAGGTCCGGCTATGACAAGAGACGAAGCCATAAAGGGAATTGAAGCAGGAATTGCTATGGTAGAAGAACTGAAGGCTCAGGGGTATCGTCTTTTTGCAACTGGTGAGATGGGAATTGGAAATACCACAACCAGCAGTGCAGTTGCATCTGTGCTTCTGGGGCAACCTGTGGAAACCATGACTGGCCGTGGTGCAGGACTTTCCAGCGATGGGCTTACCCGCAAGATTCAGGCGATTAAGAAAGCCATTGATTTAAATAAGCCGGATGCAAAAGATTCCATAGACGTGCTTGCAAAAGTTGGAGGTCTTGATATCGCAGGAATGGCAGGTGTGTATCTTGGTGGAGCTGCATTACAGATTCCGGTTCTTATTGACGGTTTTATTTCCGGAGTTGCCGCACTTGTAGCAGCCAGACTTTGCCCGGAGGCAGCGGATTATATGATCGCCAGTCATGTGTCAAAAGAACCGGCAGCACTTCTTGTTCTGGATGAGCTTGGAAAAGAAGCTGTGCTTCATGCTGACATGTGTCTTGGGGAAGGCACTGGAGCCATTGCCCTTTGTCCGTTTCTTGATATGGGAGCTACTCTTTACAATACATTAAGTACATTTGATGATATTCACGTGGATCAGTACGAGGAGCTGAATTAATATGATGACAGTCGTGACCGGAGGAAGCGGAAGCGGAAAATCTGCTTTTGCAGAAGATAAAATAGTATCTTTTGGACCGGCAAAAAGAATCTATATTGCAACCATGCATCCATATGACGAGGAAAGTCATAAGCGTGTGGCACGTCATCGGAAAATGCGTGCAGGAAAAGGATTCGAGACAGTTGAATGCTATACCGGATTGAAGAATCTGGATTTCCCGGAAAATGCTGTGGTTCTTCTGGAATGTATGTCCAATCTTGCCGCTAATGAGATGTTTGAGGAAAAAGGGGCTGGTGAAAAAACTGTGGAAGCCGTTTTGGAAGGCATAAAAAAGTTGAGTAGCCAGGTACGTCATCTGGTGATTGTCACGAATGAGATTTTTTCCGAAGCAGCCAGTTATGAGGGCGATACCATCCGCTATCAGGAATATCTGGGGATAATCAATCAAAACATTGGAAAAATGGCTGATGAGGTGGTTGAAGTAGTATATGGGATTCCAATCTGGCATAAAGGAGGAAAAATCATTGAAAATGCTGTGGAATAATTTTAAAGTGGCATTTGCCATGTATTCAAAAATCCCTATGCCAATGGCAGACTGGAACAAGGAGAATATGAAATATACATTCTGTTTTTTTCCTTTTATCGGCCTGGTAATTGGAGCGCTTTCTTATCTGGTAGGATGGGCAGGCGGAAAATTTGGATTTAATCCGTCTTTTGTCTCAGCAGTTCTTGTACTGGTTCCGGTAATGGTGACAGGTGGAATCCATGTAGATGGTCTTCTGGATACTTCGGATGCATTAAGCTCCTGGCAGGAAAGGGAGAGACGTCTTGAAATTCTGAAAGATTCCCATGCCGGTGCATTTGCGGTTATTACAGCCTGTGCTTTTTTTCTGATATGGTATGGAGCTTACAGTCAGTTGTGGACGGACAGGCGGGCACTTTTGATTATGGCTCTCGGATTTATGGTTTCCAGATGTTTGTCCGGAATCAGTGTCATGATGTTTCCAAAGGCACGTAAAGATGGAACTGTAGCAGAATTTTCCAGAAAAGCAGAAGATATGATTGTGCGAAATGTGCTGATCGTCTATCTTGGAATTCTGCTGGCGGTGATGATATGGATCCAGCCTGTGATGGGTATTCTGGCATTTGGAACTGCAGTACTTGTTTTCCTTTATTATCATTATAAAGCAATGAAATATTTTGGCGGGATCACAGGTGACCTGGCAGGATATTTTCTGTGCCTTTGTGAGGTGGGAATGGCTGTTGTACTGGCTGTTGTTTCTGTATTTATCTAGACGTGTCTGAAAAATCATTCCCGCAATCTGCACGCCCCACTTTGCGGTATATTTTGCCCGAATTCGGTTGTCGTAGCCTGCTATGCGCCCTCATCCGGGCAAAATCTCCCACAAATTGTGACGTACATCTTGCAGAAAGTCTTTTACAGACACGCTCCGGGAACTGGGAAAAAAGGAGAAATTGTAACAATGGAAATGATCATTGGAGGTGCTTTTCAGGGAAAGAGCACATATGCAAAAGAACATCATCCTGATGTCTGCTGGAAAAAGGGAGCCGATCTGGAAAAAGAAGAGCTTATGAATGCAGAGGGCGTCCTTGATTTTCAGGAGTATATCAAAAAAGAATTAAAAGCAGACAAAGATGTGGCCAGACTGGCAGAAGAATTATGGGAGAAAAATCCGGATATCATTCTGGTAAGTCAGGAAGTAGGATACGGCGTTGTCCCCATGGATGCTTTTGACCGGAAATACCGGGAGGCAGTGGGAAGAGTCTGTACGGATCTCGCATCAAAAAGCAAAAAGGTAATACGTGTAGTATGTGGAATTGGGACGGTGATCAAAAATGCTTAAACTTATTCTGATTCGTCATGGGGAAACCCAGGGGAATAAGTTAAAAAGATATATAGGAAAAAGAACGGATGAACCTCTTTGTCCGGAGGCTGGGAATATGCTGGCGCAGCTTGCTTATCCGGAGGTACAGGCAGTTTATGCAAGTCCTATGATCCGCTGTACCCAGACTGCAGGAATCCTTTTTCCCGGAAAAAAGCTGAATATTATTGATGAGCTTGCAGAATGTGATTTTGGAGAATTTGAAAATAAAAATTATCAGGAACTGGACGGAAATGAACATTACCAGTCCTGGATCGATTCTGGTGGACTATTGCCATTTCCGGGAGGAGAGAGCAGAGAGGAATTTAAAAGACGCAATGTGACCGGCTTCCAGAAAGCTGTAAATGGTTGTCTCCGTAATGGGATTTCTTTGGCAGCACTTGTGGTGCATGGCGGTACGATCATGAATGTTATGGAAGAATATGCAGACGAAGACCGCTCTTTTTATGACTGGCATGTGCAGAATGGCAAAGGCTATGAGGTGGAAATTGATCCTGAATTATGGAAAAAGGGCCGGAAATTCTTGCATGTGATCCGGGAGTTATAAAGATACATATACGAATAATGCAGATGGAAAATCAGCTATGGATTAGAGCTTGTTTGAAAAATCCATTAATAGAGAGAACAAGGCAGTTTGTTTAATTGACAGACTGCCTTGTTTTCATGTTTATGCAGACTGCGGGCAAAATCTCCCTCGAATTGTGACGTACAGCTTGTAGAAAGCATTTTCAAACGTGCCCTAGAGCGTGTTTTGGCTGTGATCAGTTAGTTTGTTTGAACAAAAATTTTGAGAAACCCAAAAATATTTTTAGATTTCCTATTGAAATTTATATGGGAATGTGTTACATTATCTGTATAAAATATCCTAAAAAATGTTGAATTGTGCTATTTGATTCAACAATTTTAACAAGTAAAGGAGGATGCCATATGCTTATTATTGGTAATGGAAGAATGATCACACGGGACGCATCCAAGGCATTTATAGAGAACGGTGCAGTTGCAATGGATGGTAACACCATAGTTATGGTGGGGACTACAGATGAGGTGAAGAAGGCATATCCGGATGGAGAATTTGTAGATGCCAGAGGCGGAGTTATCATGCCTGCATTTATCAATACCCATGAGCATATCTACAGCTCTTTTGCCAGAGGTCTGAGTATTAAAGGATATAATCCCAAGGGCTTTCTGGATATTCTGGATGGACAGTGGTGGACTATTGACCGTCATCTTACCCTGGAGCAGACCAGACTTTCTGCGATGGCTACTTACATCGACAGTATCCGGAATGGTGTAACGACTGTATTTGATCACCATGCAAGCTTTGGACATATTACCGGTTCCCTCAGTGCTATTGAGTCAGCAGCTAAGGATCTTGGTGTCCGTACCTGCCTTTGCTATGAAATTTCCGACCGTGACGGCATGGACAAGTCCAGAGAATCTGTAATGGAGAATGTGAACTTTATCAAACACGCACTTGCAGATGACAGCGACATGATCGCTGCTATGATGGGTATGCATGCATCTTTCACTATTTCCGATGAGACCATGGAATTGTGTAACGAACTGAAACCAGACGGTGTTGGCTATCATATTCATGTTGCAGAGGGAATCTATGACCTTCATCAGTGCCTGAAGGAGCACAGCAAACGAATTGTAGACAGACTTTACGATTGGAATATTCTTGGACCGAAGACGCTTCTGGGACATTGTATTTATATTAACGAGCATGAGATGGATTTAATTAAAGAGACTGATACCATGGTTGTCCACAACCCGGAATCCAATATGGGAAATGCCTGCGGATGTCCGCCTACCATGGAATTGGTACATAAGGGAATCGTTACGGGACTTGGAACTGATGGATACACCCACGATATGCTGGAATCCTGGAAGGTTGCCAATATCCTTCACAAGCATCATCTCTGCGATCCAAATGCTGCATGGGGTGAGGTTCCCAAGATGCTCTTTGAGAACAATGCAATTATTGCCAACCGCTACTTTAAGAAACCACTTGGTGTTCTGAAAGAGGGGGCAGCTGCCGATGTAATCGTAATGGATTACAACCCGCTTACACCTATGAGAGCAGACAATGTAAACGGACATCTTCTGTTTGGAACTACAGGACATGACGTTGTGACTACTGTATGTAACGGCAAGGTTCTTATGAAAGACAGGGAAGTGCTGGTTTGTGACGTAGATAAGGTTATGGCTGACTGCCGTCAGTCTGCACAGGAACTGGCTGACGATATTAACGGAGGAAAATAAATATGAGCGATATGATGACATGTATGCCTTTCGGGCAGCTGATGGACTGGGTCCTTCAGGAGAAAAAAGGGCAGGACACTGTATTTGGGGTACATCGCCCATACACAGCAGATCCGAAGAATGATATGACTATTTTTACCAGAAACCTGGAGACACCAGTGGGACCGGCAGCAGGTCCCCATACCCAGCTGGCACAGAATATCATCGCTTCTTATTATGCAGGAGCCCGTTTTTTTGAGCTGAAGACAGTTCAGAAGATGGATGGCGCAGAGCTTTCAGCATGTGTGAATAAACCGTGCATTCTTGCAGATGATGAGGGATATAACTGCGAATGGTCAACTGAGCTGACTGTTCCGGACGCGATGGGCGAATACATCAAGGCATGGTTTATCCTTCATGTGATTGCAAAAGAATTCGGTTTGGGTGCACAGGATGGGTTCCAGTTTAATATTTCCGTAGGATATGATCTTGCAGGAATTAAGGGAGAAAAGGTCAATACCTTTATTGACGGAATGATGGAAGCAAAGGACACTGTTATTTTCCAGGAATGCAGAAAATGGCTTTTGGACAATGCTGACAAGTTCCAGAACTTTACCAGAGAAGACATTGAAGCAATCCCATCTAATGTCTGTAATTCTGCTACGATCTCCACACTGCATGGATGTCCTCCACAGGAGATTGAGAGCATTGCAAATTATCTGCTTACAGAGAAACATCTGAATACCTTTGTAAAGTGCAACCCGACCCTTCTTGGCTATGATTTTGCAAGAAAGACCATGGATGAGATGGGATATGATTATATGGTATTCGGCGATTTCCATTTCAGAGACGATTTGCAGTATGAGGATGCAGTTCCTATGCTTACACGTCTGATGAAATTATCCGACGAACTGGGCCTGGAATTTGGTGTAAAGATTACCAATACGTTCCCGGTTGACGTTACCCGAAATGAGCTCCCAAGTGAAGAAATGTACATGTCCGGCAAAGCTTTGTTCCCGTTGTCCATTTCCCTTGCAGCCAAACTTTCTGCTGAATTCGCAGGAAAACTTCGAATTTCCTATTCCGGAGGTGCAGATTATTACAATATTGACAAAATTGTGGGATGCGGTATCTGGCCTGTAACTATGGCTACCACCCTTTTGAAGACAGGCGGCTATCAGAGATTTACCCAGGTAGCGGATAAGGTGGAAGGAATCTGCCCGAAGAAATGGGAAGGAATCGATGTGGATGCACTGAAGAAGCTGGCAGCAGATGCTATTACTGATGGGCATCATGTGAAGAACATTAAGCCGGTTCCGAACAGAAAGAGCACAAAAGAAGTTCCTCTTCTGGACTGCTTCTATGCACCGTGTTCTGAAGGATGTCCAATCCATCAAGATATTCCACAGTATGTAGCACTGACTGGTGAGGGTAAATATAAAGAAGCACTTGAAGTGATCCTTGAGAAAAATGCCCTGCCATTTATTACAGGCACCTTATGTGCACACAACTGTATGACAAAATGTACCCGTAATTTCTACGAAGAATCCGTAAATATCCGTGGCACCAAGCTGACAGCAGCAGAGCATGGCTATGAGCAGCTGATCGGTGAGATCAAGGCTGGCGAGCCAAACGGTAAGAAGGTCGCCGTAGTTGGTGGCGGTCCTGCAGGTATTGCAGCTGCTTACTTCCTTGCAAGAGAGGGCGCAGCAGTTACCATTTTTGAAAAAGAAGAGAAAGCCGGCGGCGTGATCCGTTACGTGATACCTGGATTCCGTATTGGAGACGCTGCTATTGACAAAGATATTTCTTTCATCCAGAAGATGGGTGTAGAGATCCGCACAAATACAGAAATCACTTCTGTGGCAGATCTGAAAGCACAGGGCTATGATGCTGTGATCCTGGCAATTGGAGCTGGCAAGCCTGGCACTTTGAAACTGGAAAAAGGTGAGACCGTTAACGCTCTGAAGTTTCTTCGTGATTTCAAGGCAAATGATGGTAAGCTGAATATTGGCAAAAATGTAGTTGTAATCGGCGGCGGAAACACTGCTATGGACACTGCAAGAGCTGCGAAACGCACAGAAGGTGTAGAGCATGTTTATCTTGTATACAGAAGAACCAAGCGCTATATGCCAGCTGCAGAGGATGAGCTTCTGGAAGTTCTGGAGGAGGGCGTTGAGTTTAAGGAACTTCTTTCTCCGGTAAGTCTTGATGGCGGCAGACTGCTCTGCAAGAAGATGAAGCTCGGCCAGATGGATGCTTCCGGACGTGCAGGTGTAACCGAGACTGCAGATGTGGTAGAGGTTCCGGCTGACACCGTGATCGTAGCTGTTGGAGAAAAGATTGATACCGATTTCTACACTGCCAACCAGATCGCAGTGGATGAAAGAGGAAAAGCAAAGGTCAACGATAAAACTCTTGAAACCAGCGTGAGTGGTGTCTATGTTGCCGGAGACGGCGCCAGAGGCGCAGCAACTATCGTAGAGGGAATCCGGGATGCACAGCTGGCAGTGAAAGATATTCTTGGCAAAGAGATTACCAGAGATGCAGCTGTGACAGGTGATGTGAAAGACTGTTTCGAAAAGAAAGGTATCCTGAAGCACAGCAAAGAGGCGAAGACAGAGGAAGAGAGATGTCTTACCTGTAACAAAGTCTGTGAGAACTGTGTAGATGTGTGCCCGAACCGTGCCAATATTTCCATCAAGGTTCCTGGAATGGCTATGAATCAGGTGATTCACGTAGATTATATGTGTAATGAGTGCGGCAACTGTAAGAGCTTCTGCCCATACGCAAGTGCACCATACAAGGATAAATTTACTCTGTTTGCAAATGAGAAAGACATGGCAGACAGTAAGAACGATGGTTTTGTTGTTCTGGATAAAGAGAATAAGACCTGTAAGGTCAGATTTGTAGGCCTGATCACAGACTGCAAGGCAGACGATCCGGCAGATAAACTGTATGACGGTTTGAAGAAGCTGATCTGTGCAGTGATCGATGATTATGGATATTTGATAACTAAATAAGGTAATAGAAATACTGTCCACAGCTTTTTAAGGGCTGTGGACAGTGTCTATATTTTGACAGGCAGCGAGCCGAAGTATGCTCATGCATAAGATCTTGGTGACTGTTGCGATAATTTGGGAAACCTTCAGAATGTGTTTCTCATAGTTCACTGTGAAAGTTTAGGAGCGCAGTTAAAAGCATCTGACTTTCATGGGGGGAGTAGAAAGGAGAGTCCAACATGGCAGTATTTACAGTCAATGGCCAGAGGGTAGAGACGAAAAAAAATCAAAAGCTGCTCAGATTTCTCCGTGATGAGTTACATCTGACTTCTGTAAAAGATGGCTGTAGTGAGGGTGCCTGTGGAGCCTGTACAGTGATTATCGATGGCAGAACCTGTAAGGCCTGTGTGCCGGATACAGATCTGCTGGATGGCAGAAATATCATTACAGTAGAAGGTCTGACAGAGTGGGAAGAAAAGGTATATACGTATGCATACGGAAAGGCTGGTGCTGTACAGTGCGGCTTTTGCATTCCTGGCATGGTAATGTGCACGAAAGCTCTTCTGGATGTGAATAAAGAGCCCACTGATGAAGAAATCAAATATGCCTTGCGTAACAATTATTGCCGTTGTACCGGATATGTAAAAATTATAGATGCAGTACGGATCGCGGCTAAAGTTATGCAGGAGGGGACACTTCCGGAAGAAATTAACAACGACTGGCATATTGGCTCCCGTGTAGCAAGAATCGATGTTGGGGAAAAGGTTCTTGGTACCGGAAAATATCCAGACGATTTTTACCTGGATGGTATGCTTTATGGATCAGCACTGAGAAGTAAATATCCGCGTGCAAGGGTGCTTTCCATTGATAAGACCAAGGCACTGGCACTTCCTGGGGTAGAGGCAGTTGTTACGGCGGAAGATATTCCAGGAGAGAATAAAATCGGACATTTGAAGCATGATCAGTATACCCTGATTCCGATAGGAGGGCTTACCCATTATCTGGGAGATGCCATTGCACTTGTAGCAGCCAGAGATAAAGAGACTGCGGATAAGGCAGCGAAGCTGATCCAGGTTGAGTATGAGGTGCTTCCTCACATTCATACGATTGAAGAGGCAGCGAAACCAGATGCACCAAAGGTATTTGATGAGGAAGAGAACAATATCTGTGCATATAAACATATCAGCCGGGGAAATGCAGCAGAGGCTATAAAAAATTCCAAATATGTGATTTCCCATCATTTTGAGACACCATGGACGGAACACGCATTTCTGGAACCGGAATGTGCCGTGTCTTTTTATGATGAAGACGGAGATGTTTTTGTATATTCCACAGACCAGTCAGCACACCAGACGCTGCACGAATGCAGCTTAGTTCTTGGTACAGACAAAGTAAAGGTACAGAATGCGCTGGTAGGCGGCGGATTTGGTGGTAAGGAAGACATGACCGTGCAGCATTTAAGTGCGCTTCTTACTTATGTGACGAAGAAACCGGTTAAGATGAAGCTTACAAGAGCAGAATCCCTGCTGGTTCATCCTAAGCGCCATCCTTTTTATATGGATATGACCATGGGCTGTGATGAAAATGGAAATATCATGGGAGTAAAGGCAAAGGTTGCCGCGGATACAGGTGCATTCGCATCTCTTGGCGGTCCGGTTCTGGAGCGCGCATGTACCCATGCAGCAGGTCCTTATCACTACGAAAACTTTGAAATTGAGGGAACAGCTTACTATACCAATAATCCGCCGGCAGGAGCATTTCGCGGATTCGGAGTTACCCAGACCTGTTTTGCGACAGAGACACTTCTGAATATGATGGCAGATAAGGTGGGAATCACTCCCTGGGAAATTCGTTACCGCAATGCGATCCGGCCCTGGGAAACACTTCCAAATGGTCAGATTGTTGACGCTTCCACAGGTCTTGTGGAGACCTTAGAAGCGGTACAGCCGAAATATGAAGCTGCGTTGGCAGCAGGAAAAGCGGTGGGCATTGGCTGCGCCATGAAGAATGCGGGTGTTGGTGTTGGAATTCCGGACACTGGCCGCGTGAAACTGATTTATGAAGAGGATAAGAAGCTTCACATCTACTCAGGAGCTTCCTGTATTGGACAGGGGCTTGGCACAGTACTGACCCAGATGATCGTGAGTAATACAGATATAAAAAGAGAGGATATCATTTACGAGCGCAGCAATACCTGGATTTCACCAGATTCCGGAACTACATCCGGTTCCAGACAGACATTGATCACCGGTGAGGCTTGCAGAAGAGCCTGTGAGAAACTGATGGAGGATAAAAAAGCAGGATTAAGCGTAGAAGATATGATCGGTAAGGTTTATTATGCAGAATATCTTGCGAAGACCGATCCTCTTGGTGCAAATGTGCCCAATCCGGTATCCCATGTTGCTTATGGATATGCTACCCAGGTTTGTATTTTGGATTCCAAGACAGGTAAAATTGAAGAGATAGTTGCTGCTCATGATGTGGGAAAAGCGGTAAATCCTTTGTCCTGTGAGGGGCAGATCGAGGGTGGTGTGGTAATGTCCATAGGATTTGCCCTGCGGGAAAAATATCCCATTGATGAGAACTGTAAACCTATTTCCAAGTATGGTTCTTTAGGTCTTTTCCGTGCACATGAGATTCCGAAGATCGATGCCATTGTTATCGACAAGCCAGGCCTTAAGGTTGCTTGCGGTGCTATTGGTATTGGAGAAATTACATCCATTCCCACCGCACCCGCAATAGCAGATGCCTATTTCCGAAGAGATGGTGTAAGGCGTTACAGCCTTCCTCTTAGTGAAACACCATATGAAAGGAAGGGATGAGAGATGGCAGTAAAGAAGAAATTTCCGTATCGGTCAGCTGTTGTGGCATGTAATGGGGGGTGCAGGGTTACAGCAGGGGACAATGGATGCAAAGATGGATGTATTGGCTGTGGAGCCTGTGTGGAGAAATGTAAATTTGGCGCTATTTCCCTGAATGAGTATGGTGTGGCGGAAATAGATGAAGAAAAATGCATTGGCTGCGGGGCATGTGGGAAGGTATGTCCACAGCAGATCATTCATGTCCATGAATGTGCCAATTGGATCGTAGTAAAATGCTCAAATAAGAGTAAAGGGGCAGAGGCAAAAAAACAGTGTGAAGTCAGCTGTATTGGCTGTGGAATCTGCGAGAAGACCTGTACGGCCGGGGCAATCCGGGTTACAGATAACTGTGCAGTGATAGAAGAGTCTGTCTGCCTGAGCTGTGGAATGTGCGCAGTGAAGTGTCCAAGACATGCGATTTACGATCTGCGGGGGATTTATACGGCGAAAAATTAGAGAAGCGATTATGACAGTTACGCAATATTCCATGGCGAAATATACCGCAAAGCAGGGAATGAAGATTGCGGGAATGATTTTCCAGACATGCTCCAGGCTGATAGAGCTTTGAATTTGCAGAAATTTCAAAATTATACAGATAAAACAGCTAAATTATTTATAAAATTATTGCAAAACACCGGTGAAATATGATACAATAATTTTGCATTGAAAGAATATTTTGTACAATATTTTTTAGGTTGAGACGGAAAGAGAAGAAGCATAAGGGGCCGACGATCAGTTCAAAGAAGAACCGTAAACTTGTTTTTTGAACGGCGTCGGCCATTCCTTTATGAGGGGGTAAAGGGCGGATTGGAGGCATCCGCTGCAAAAAATATAAAGAAGGTGAAGCATATGATTGGAAAGAGTGTTCCAAGAGTAGACGCTTATGAGAAAGTGACAGGACGTGCGAAATTTACAGATGACCTGATTCTGAATAAGTGTCTGGTAGCCAGGGTTTATCATGCAAAGATCGGAAACGGCGTGGTAAAAACCATTGACACCAGCGAAGCAGAGGCTCTGGACGGCGTAGTAAAGGTAGTTACCTTTAAGGACGTACCGAATCATTGTTATCCCACCCCAGGACATCCCTGGTCCGTGGAGCTTGCTCATCAGGATGTGGCAGACCGTAATCTGCTCACCGGACGAGTACGGTATTATGGCGATGATATTGCAGCTGTAGTAGCCGAGGACGAAGTGACAGCTTCCCGGGCATTGAAGCTGATCAAAGTAGAATATGAAGAATATCCGGTGGTCGTGAGCCCGAAGATTTCCATGCGTGGAACGGAGCATCCCATTCATCTTGACAAGAAGGATAATATTCTGGCAAGATCCAGCTTTGCGATCGGAGATGTGGACAGCGCAATGGAGAAGGCTGCCGCGAAGCTGAAAAGAAGTTATAAGACACCTATTGTCCAGCACTGCCATATTGAGAATAATATTTCTTACGCCTATATGGAAAAGGGCAGGGTCGTGGTGGTTTCTTCCACACAGATTCCCCATATTGTGCGCCGTATTGTTGGCCAGGCACTTGGAATCCCCTGGGGGCAGGTACGTGTGATCAAGCCTTATGTAGGCGGTGGTTTTGGCAACAAGCAGGAGGTGCTTTATGAACCTCTGAATGCATTTCTCACCATGCAGGTGGGCGGTCGTCCCGTGAAGATCGAGCTTACACGTGAGGAGACCTTTACCAATACCAGAACCCGTCACTCCATTGAATATGACATGGAAGCAGGCGTGGATGAAGAAGGACATCTTCTTGCAAAAGAGATGACTACCTATTCCAATCAGGGAGCTTATGCATCCCACGGACATGCCATAGCAGCCAATGGTCTGACGGCCAGCAGACTTCAGTATGCATGCCCAAATATCCGAGGGGAAGCTTATACCGTCTATACCAACTGTCCTACAGCAGGGGCGATGAGAGGATATGGTATTCCTCAGGTTTGCTTTGCTACGGAGAGCTTTATGGATGATATTGCTTATGAAATCGGTATGGATCCGCTGGAATTCCGCAGAAAAAATCTGATCCATGGCTATTATGAAGATGCCTATCTGAAGCCAATCGCAGCGAATACCAACGGTATTTTTGAGTGCCTGGAAAAAGGAGCAGAGTATATTCACTGGGATGAGAAACGGAAAGCATATCAGAACCAGACTGGCGATATCCGGCGTGGAGTTGGTATGGCACTGTTTTCCTATAAGACTGGTGTATGGCCAATTTCTCTGGAGATTGCAGGTGCAAGGCTGTCTCTGAATCAGGATGGAAGTGTACAGCTGCAGGTTGGTGCTACAGAGATTGGACAAGGCGCGGATACTGTATTTTCCCAGATGGCAGCAGAGACCTTACATATGGATATTTCCAGGGTGCATATTGTAACCCAGCAGGATACAGATGTGACGCCTTTTGATACAGGTGCGTATGCTTCCAGACAGTCCTTTGTCACCGGTACAGCCGTGAAGGAATGTGCGCAGCAGCTGAAGCAGAAGATCTTAGAATATGCCAGAACACTTGTTCCAGGTAATGTGGACCGGCTGGAACTGGAGGATGGTTATATTCTGGCAGATGGCAAGCCTGCGATTTCCCTTGAGGATCTGGCTATGGAGAGCTATTACAGTCTGAGTAATTCTTCTGTCCTTACAGCAGAGGTTTCCAGACAGGTGAAGAAGAATACAGTTGCCAGCGGCTGTTGTTTTGCGGAAGTAGAAGTAGATATGAAACTTGGCAAGATCAAGGTTCTGGATATTGTGAATGTTCATGACAGTGGAACCCTTTTGAATCCGCAGCTTGCAGCAATGCAGGTTCATGGCGGCATGTTTATGGGAATCGGTTATGGAGTTTCTGAGCAGCTTCTTATCGATGAGAAAACAGGAAGACCATTAAATGGGACTTTGCTGGATTATAAAATGATGACAATGATGGATACTCCGGATCTGACTGCTGAGTTTGTAGAGCTGAACGATCCAATGGGTCCATATGGAAATAAAGCCCTTGGCGAGCCTCCTGCAATTCCAAGTGCACCGGCCATCCGGAATGCTGTGCTTCATGCAACTGGCATCGGCTTTTCTGAGATTCCTCTGACACCGCAAAGACTGATAGACGGTTTTACAAAGGCCGGACTGATCTGAGAAAGGGGGCATGAGGAATGTACGATATTGAAAATTATTATAATGCAGAGACCATTAAGGAAGCGGTAACTCTTCTGAAGGAGCATCCGGATGCAAGGGTGATTTCCGGGGGAAGTGATGTGCTGATTAAGATCCGTGAGGGCAAAATGGCCGGTACATCTTTAGTGAGCATTCGTGATATTAAGGAAATCAAGGGAATTCGGCAGATGGAGTCTGGTGATATTTATATTGGAGCAGGAACTACTTTTTCCCATGTGACCAATGATCCGGTGATTCAGAAGCTGATTCCGGTTTTGGGGGAAGCAGTAGATCAGGTTGGCGGACCTCAGGTCCGCAATATTGGTACTATTGGCGGAAATGTCTGTAATGGTGCGGTCAGTGCGGACAGTGCACCTACACTTTTTTCACTGAATGCCATGCTGCGGATCGCAGATGGAACTGGTGGACGGATGGTTCCTATCAGGGATTTCTATCTGGGACCTGGTAAGGTGGATCTGCATCAGGGAGATGTGCTCACCCACATTGTGATCCCAGGGAAGGATTATCAGGGATATCATGGATTTTATATTAAGTATTCCATGCGAAATGCAATGGATATTGCGACTCTGAGCTGTAGTGTAGTCAGCAGAATCGATCCTCTGAAAAAGGTTCTGGAGGATGTAAGGATCACCTTTGGTGTAGCTGCACCCGTGCCGTATCGCTGTATGAAGGCGGAAGAGGCGCTGAGGGGCATGAAAATTGGCGAGGAACTTTACCAGAAGGTGGAAGAGCTGGTAAGGGAAGAAATCAATCCCAGAGATTCCTGGCGAGCTTCTAAGGCGTTCCGACTGCAGATTGGCGGAGAAATCGCGAAGCGCGCGTTGAAGGAGAGTGTTCGCAGGGGAATGGTGACGGGAGTTGTAGTGCCGGATGTCCGGACAACTTCAGGCGAAAATATAAGTGCAAATGGAAAAATTTATCCTTCATCTGATGCTGAGAATGTAACAGGAGGTGAGCAGTCATGAAAAAGGATATGCGGCTGGTACAGTGTACCGTAAACGGAAAAGAGGTAGCTGAGTATGTGGACGTGAGAGAATCTCTTCTTGACATGCTGCGAAACCGCCTTGGGCTTACCTCTGTGAAGAAAGGCTGTGAAGTAGGTGAATGCGGTGCCTGCACTGTGATCATTGACGGTGAGACCATTGACTCCTGTATTTATCTGGCAGTCTGGGCGGAAGGAAAGAATATCCGCACCTTGGAAGGTCTTGAGAAAAACGGCGAACTTACCAGGATTCAGGAAGCTTTTATTGAGGAAGGCGCCATCCAGTGCGGATTCTGCACACCAGGCTTTGTTATGTCTGCCACAGTGCTTCTTGAGCGGGGCGAGAAGCTTACGAGAGATGCTATCCGCAAACATATGGCAGGAAATCTTTGCCGCTGTACAGGGTATGAGAATATTGTGAATGCAGTGGAGAAGGTGAATAAGGAGAATATGACAGCTGAGGGTAAATAATTTAAGTGCTACTGTTGTTACTGTTTACTGGTGATATTCCGCGTGCTGTTTTTTGTGAACGTAGTTCACAGAAAACCCGAGAAGTGCGGCGCGAAATCATGCGAATGCATGATTTCTGTGCATCGCGAAGCATGTTGCTGTGAACGGAGTGAACAGTAATCTATTGTTCGTGGGTTCTATATTAAAAATGTATTTTATACTATACTGTAAATGGAAAAAATGTTATAATATTAATTGCGAAACAATATTGTTATGAAATTGATTAAATCGAATAAAAAAATATTAACATGTATCAATATTGTTATAACACAAAAATATCAGAGGGCGGGGACTTCCCCGCCTTTTCTAAAATATTAAAAATGGGTAGGAAAAAAGTATGAGTGACAAGTGTATAATAGTCCGTGGCGGCGGAGATTTGGCAAGCGGCGTGATCCACAGGCTGCATCGCTGTGGCTATCGTGTATTGATCTTAGAATGTGAAAAACCAAGTGCAATCCGCAGAAAGGTAGCGTTTTGCGAAGCTGTGTATGATGGGACAGCAGCAGTAGAAGGGATTCTTTGCAGAAGAATAGATTCTCTGGAAGAATGTGGGCAGGTCTGGCAAGCAGGGGAAATTCCACTTATGGTCGATCCGGCAGGTAATTGTATTATTGAACTTTCCGCGCAGGGCAAGGTAGCTGCTTTGGTAGATGCAATTCTTGCAAAGAGAAATCTTGGAACTTCAAGAAATATGGCACCCCTTACCATTGGTCTGGGACCAGGCTTTTCAGCCGGGGAAGACGTGGATTACGTTGTGGAAACCATGCGAGGTCACGATCTTGCCAGAATCATCACAGAGGGACCGGCCATTCCAAATACTGGTGTCCCCGGAATGGTAGGCGGTGTCAGCAAAGAACGTGTGATCCACTCCCCGGGGACCGGCAGAATCCATAATATGGTCCATATTGCCGATATTGTAGAGAAAGGACAGATTCTTGCCTACGTGGGAGAAACCTCTGTAGAAGCCTCTATAACAGGCGTATTAAGGGGAATTATAAAGGAAGGCTACAATGTTCCTGTTGGAATGAAAATTGCCGATATCGACCCCAGAAAAGAGGAGAAGAAGAACTGTTTTACCATTTCGGATAAGGCCAGATGTATTGCTGGAAGTGTGGTGGAGATCTTGCTCAGTGAGGGTGTATTGCCAAACACGCTCTAGATCCTGTTTGGTCGCATTGCATTTATTAACATGTTTTCGCTTGGGAAATGTTATGAAGCCTATGTACTTTTTATAGAATTGTTTTTTAAGGTTACGAAGTCAGGCAATGAATCATTGCATGAAAATAATTGGCGTGAAGGAGGTCAGGATGAAAAGATACAGATATTTTCTGGACTTATTAAAACTCGATATAGAGAAATACCCAGTGATCGCTGTAGTTGGTGGTGGTGGAAAGACAAGTCTGATTTACCGTCTGAATGAAGAATTACAGGCTTTGGGTAAAAAAGTGATTATTTCCACAACTACCCATATGGCATATGATCCCATGCTGCCTCTGGTAAAGAGTACTGATCTTGAGCAAGTCTCGGAAATGTTGAAAGAACACGGTTTTGCAGCAGTTGCCGATATTGAAGAAACTTCTGGAAAAATGTGTGCCATAGAGGAAACAGCATTGAAGAAACTGGTTCCTCTTTGTGATGTTATGCTGATCGAAGCAGACGGAGCGAAACGAAAACCCTTGAAGGTTCCAGCTGACTGGGAACCAGCAATCCCGGATTTTGCAGACGTAGTAGTAAGTGTGATCGGTCTGGACTGTCTTGGCAAACCCATCTGTGAGACCGCCCACCGTGCCGAATACACCAGCTCTTTTCTTGAAAAAAATCTGGAAGCACCTGTTACCGAAGAAGACATAGAAAAAATAGCAACATCTGTTCACGGTTTGTATAAAAATGTAGACCATAAAGTTTACCGTGTATATTTAAATAAAGCAGACATATTGCCCGATTCTTCTCCGGCAGAGCATATAGTAGAAGACCTGACAAAGCAAGGCACAATAGCTGCATATGGCAGTTTAAGAGAGGCAGAAAAAATATGAAGATTGCATTGATCATGCTGGCAGCTGGAAACAGTCGGCGGTTTGGAAGCAATAAGCTTTTATATGAAATTGATGGAAAGCCCATGTACCGGCATATTCTGGAGAAGCTGATGATCGTGGCAGAATGGCTTGAAGAAACAGAGTGTATTGAAAAAGTGGAATGCGGTGAACATTTGGAAAAGCAGAATGAGGAAGGCTATAAAGAAGAACATATAGAATGCAATAAAGTAATTGTACCTCTTGGTGAAATAAAGGGGAAATTATTTAAACAGAGAGATTGCTATAAAAGAATAACAGTAGTCACCCAGTACGAAGAAATAGAGCAGGCCGCAAGATCCCTGGGTGTAAACGTATACATCAACCCTCATCCGGACGAGGGAATCTCCTCCTCACTGAAAATCGGCTTAAAAGCCAACTTAGACGTTGATGCTTGCCTTTTCACCGTCTCCGACCAGCCCTGGCTCACCACCGCCACAATTCGCCAGCTCATCACCCTCCTAAAAACATCAGGCAAAGGAATCGCCTGTGTCTCCTGCGAAGGAAAACTTGGAAACCCCTGCATTTTTACAAAAAAATACTACGACTCCCTGCTCTCCATTAATGGAGATAAAGGTGGTAAAGCTGTGATAACCGCACATAGAGATGATACAGCTGTTTTGAAAGTGAATGATGTGAAGGAACTTACCGATATGGATGTTAAATTGTAAAGAACGCTCTCTTTAAGAGCTATTGTCTACTATAAGATATTTCCGAAAAAATGAGCAAAAGTATTGAATCTTTTATACACGGAAGCAGTAGGAAACGACATTTAAATATAAAATGTGGGATTTTGTTGTATTTTGTGAATTTGTGTGAGATTCCAGCCAGAAATTACTTGTAATTATGATAAAAACAAGGTATACTAATGGAAAAGAAAGCAGTCGGGAGAAGTGTTTTTATTTCTGCTTGCAAGAAGAGTTCCGTGGGTGTTTTACGTGAACAGAGTGAGCAGTACCCCATTTTCCCGTCTTACAAGGAGGATAAAATGGCAGATAACTATGACGGCATGGCAGTTGGGGTGTTTGAACTGGATAACCTGGTAGCCTGCTTTGTGGCTCTTGATGCAGCATCCAAGGCTGCAAATGTAAAGATCCAGAGCGTAGAGAGAAACCGACTGAAAAGTGGAGCCTGTGTAAAAATGCGCGGTAGCGTTTCCGATGTAAATGCAGCTATGGAAGTGGTATTGGAGACTGCGAAGCCCCTTGGTAAAATCGTTTCCCATACGGTAATTGCATCCCCCACGGCAGACACGGAGACAGCACTTAAGATGACCATTAACAAATAGAACATGTCAGGAGGAGATAGAAGATGTCTTATGGAGCATTAGGATTGGTAGAGGTTCTGGGAAGCTGCAATGCAGTAGTTGTCCTTGACCAGATGCTGAAAACATCAGATGTAGAATTCCGTACCTGGCATACCAAGTGCGGAGGTCATGCAACTGTATTTTTAAGCGGTGATGTAGCCGCAGTGAAGGCCGCTGTAGATGCTGTGAAAGAGAATCCGCCTTGTGAAATCGTGGCAGCAGCCGTGATTTCAGCACCATCAGAAGAAACAGCGCGATTGGTGGAAGAAGAGGAAGAGAAACATCATAAATGATTTTTAAACACGCTCTGGCGTATAAAAAGGGTATGGTGTAAACCATACCCTGCTAAGTAATCTAAGTGACCTTTGAGGTCAAATTCTATTATTGGTGACTCTATCAGTCCCAGACACTTCTTACAAATGAATCTGTGTCCCTGTCTTTCCCATAATACCATCTTTTGCCTTTTCCAACAGCGTGATCATAGCTGTGCGGCCGGTGCCGGAGCTTGCAAAGTCTACGCAGGCCTGAACCTTCGGCAGCATAGATCCAGCGGCAAACTGACCTTCTTCAATGTATTTTCTGGCCTGGGAAACGGTAAGATCGTCCAGCCACTTCTCATTTTCTTTGCCAAAATTAACGGCAACTTTTTCCACAGCCGTCAGAATGATCAGCATATCTGCATCCAGCTGCTTTGCAAGCAGACAGCTTGCGAAATCTTTGTCAATGACAGCAGAAGCACCTTTTAGATGGTGACCTTCTAAGGTGACCGGGATTCCACCTCCGCCACAGCAGATAACGATCTTGTTGGCATCTACAAGGCTGTTGATGGCATCCTGCTCTACGATTTCCACTGGCTTGGGAGAAGCAACCACACGGCGGTAGCCGCGGCCTGCATCTTCTTTCATAACATGCCCGTAGGCTTTCGCCTGGAAATCAGCTTCTTCCTTGGTAAGGAATTTACCAATTGGTTTGCTTGGATTTTCAAATGCAGGATCCTCAGGATCGACACGAACCTGTGTGACAACGGTGACAACCGGTGTACGCATGAAGCCACGCTTGCGAAGCTCTTCACGGAGTGCGTTCTGAAGGTCATAGCCAATGTAAGCCTGGCTCATAGCTACACAGACAGAGAGCGGAGTGTTTGGCTGTGCCTGATCTTCGTGGGTAAGCGCAGTCATAGCGTTGTTGATCATACCTACCTGTGGTCCATTTCCGTGAACCACAACTACCTGGTGACCTTCCTCAATAAGGTCGCAGAGCGCCTTTGCAGTAGATTTTACTGCTATCATCTGTTCTGGAAGTGTATTTCCAAGTGCGTTGCCGCCAAGGGCAACCACGATACGTTTTCTTTTATATATCATAAAAACCTCCTCTGATAAATATTTAGGAAGGAGTAAACCAGAGTTTGTTTAAAAAAATCATTCCTGCGAATTGCGATAAATATTCCGCAGAAAGCCTGTGTGGGCGATACTCTAATATAATCACTTCTATAAATATTATCGTAAACAATCTATATAATGGCAATTTGATAGTTACTGGTCGCGGAGTGAACAGTAACATTTGATATACTAAAAATATATCAAGTATAAGAAATACCATCAAAATGAGAACAAAAAAGGGCTGTATTCCTACAGCCCCCTGAAAAGCATTATTCCATAATTCTCGGAGCAGCCTTTACTTCCAGTTTTTTCAGGATATCCTGTGGGTTTTCAAATTTGGAGAGCATGATCATTGCTGCAATTACATATGGTTTGAAGCTTGCTTCTTTATAAAGCGGGATACGGTAACGGTCAAATACGCTTGCATCAACCTCACCGGTCTCACAGCTTACGCCTGTAATATCAGCTGGCAGACAGTGCAGGTAAAGCGCTTTGCCGTCCTTGGTAGTCTTCATAAGTTCTTCTGTGCAAGCCCAGTCTTTGTGCTCTGCGTTCTGAGCAAGAAGCTCTTTCTCCAGTTTATCGATTCCGTCGAAGTCGCCTTCACCATAGAGATTGGTACGTTTTTCCATTGCTGCAAATGGAGCCCAGCTCTTTGGATAAACGATATCAGCATCTTTGAATGCTTCTTCCATGCTGTTTGTCTTTGTGAAAGAACCGCCGGACTTCTCAGCATTTTTCTTAGCAATTTCCTCAACCTCTGGCATTACATCGTATCCTTCCGGATGCGCCAGAACAACGTCCATACCGAAACGTGTCATAAGTCCGATGACACCCTGTGGAACGGAGAGTGGTTTACCATAGGAAGGAGAGTAAGCCCATGTCATAGCAAGCTTTTTGCCTTTCAGATTCTCGACACCGCCAAATTCATGGATGATGTGAAGCATATCTGCCATACACTGGGTAGGATGATCAACGTCACACTGAAGGTTTACAAGAGTAGGTCTCTGCTCAAGAATGCCATCTTTATTTCCTTCTGTTACAGCATCCATAAAATCTTTCTGATAAGTATGTCCCTTACCAATGTACATATCATCACGGATACCGATTACATCAGCCATGAAGGATACCATGTTGGCTGTCTCACGAACGGTCTCACCGTGTGCAATCTGGGATTTCTTCTCGTCCAGATCCTGTACCTCAAGTCCAAGAAGGTTGCAGGCAGAAGCGAAGGAGAAACGGGTACGTGTGGAGTTGTCACGGAAAATGGAGATTCCAAGACCACTCTCGAATACTTTCGTGGAGATATTGTGCTCTCTCATGAAGCGGAGAGCGTCAGCAACTGTGAAAACAGCTTCCAGTTCCTCGTCTGTTTTATCCCATGTCCAGAAGAAGTCGTTGTTGTACATTTCTTTGAAGTTAAGGCTGTTAAGCTTGTCGATGTAATCCTGTAATGTTTTCATGAATTTTCTCCTTATATAAATAAAATTTATCTGGTACAGAGAATATTAAGGAACCGTTATATTGATTGGTCTGATTTTTCAATACTGGGTCAATATCGCAGATACTTAATTTTCGCTGTACTGGTTAATTGTGAAAAGTACTATGTGTAAAGTGGAGGTATGGAGCAGACACATTGTAACAGCTGTCTGCTCCAAGGGTGTGCAGCTTGCGGAAAAGCGTTTGGGGCACACGTATAACCTCATGGCAGTTTATAATTTCTGATAACGATTCACAGGTACTGTTACGCAAGGTGTGTAGCTCTGAACGTGCGGAACAGTTGCAGTTTCTGTAGTTCTGATAAACAGATATTTCCGGATTATTTACAGTAAGCAGTAGGAAGTGCTGCGTAAACAGCTGCACATCTTACCAGATCATCTTTCCATGTTTTCTCGTTTGGAGCGTGAGCCTGTGCCTCTGCGCCAGGTCCAAATCCGATGCATGGGATTCCGTTACGTCCCATAATGGAAACACCGTTGGTAGAGAATGTCCACTTGTCGGTAAGAGGACGGGCTTTTCTCATAGCTTCTGTCTCAGCATTGCCCATACGCTCTGTGCCATACAGATTGTGGTAAGCTTCCTCAAGAGCAGAAGTAACCTTGTGATCCTTCGGGATTACCCATGTTGGAAAATAGCACTCGATTGGATATACCAGCTCTGTCCAGGATGGACGGGAGTACTCATACATGGAAACCTTAACATCGTCACCATACTTTTTGACAGATGGAAGTGCGCGGATCTCATCCAGGCAGCTCTCCCAGGTCTCACCTGCTGTCATACGACGGTCAAGGGAAACGGCACAGGAGTCGGCAACTGCACAACGGCTTGGGGATGTGAAGAAAATCTCAGAAGTAGTAACCGTACCTCTTCCAAGGAAGTTTGCTTCTTCCCATTCCGGGTTATATTTCTTATCCAGCATTTTTACAAGACCTTTGATCTCGGTCTCATCTGCAGCATCATTTTCATTTAATGCACGAACATCCTGAAGGATGTCAGCCATCTTATAGATTGCGTTGTCGCCACGCTCAGGAGCAGAACCATGGCAGGAAACACCTTTTACATCAATACGGATCTCCATACGTCCGCGCTGTCCACGGTAGATACCGCCGTCTGTAGGCTCTGTGGAAACAACAAATTCCGGACGAACCTTGTCTTCGTTGATGATGTACTGCCAGCAAAGACCATCGCAGTCCTCTTCCTGAACAGTTCCTGTAACAACAACCTGATATTTGTCATTAAGAAGACCAAGATCTTTCATGATCTTAGCACCGTAAACAGCAGATACGATACCACCCATCTGATCAGAAGTTCCACGTCCGCCGATCTCAGTCTCAGTCTCAAATCCTTTATAGGGATCGAATTCCCAGTTGGTTCTGTTTCCGATACCTACAGTATCAATATGTCCGTCAAAACCGATGAGAGTGCTTCCAGTTCCCATATAGCCAAGGATATTTCCCATTGGGTCAATCTCAACTTTATCAAAGCCAAGCTTCTCCATCTCTTCTTTAATACGCATTACATGATCCTTCTCACCGCAGCTCTCGCCTGGAAAGTGAACCAGATCACGAAGAAATTTGGTCATATCTGCTTCATAATTCTGTGCAGCTTCTTTGATTTTGTTATAATTCATAACTTTTTACCTCCGTTTTTTGTAAAAAAGTATCATATTGTTATAAAAAATTATTCGCTTAATGATTCGGTTGTTCCGTATAAGCCATCCCATACGATCTCACGGTAACGAACTGGATCTGTATCACCTTCTGTGGAGATTACCAGAATGTTGGAATTCTCATCCAGCTTCAGGGCCTCTTTCAGATCTTTGGCATCTTCGTCATGAAGCGCTGTATATGCAAGCCCCAGCGGAACAGAACCGGATTCACCAGATATGATGTGTGGATCGTTTTCAAGAGGATTGGCATAAATACGTGTTGCCTTGGCACTCATCCAGTCTGGGCAGGACGCAAAGACGGTTACATGATTCTTCAGGATGTCCCATCCGATGGTATTTCCCTCGCCGCATGCAAGACCTGCCATAATGGTCTGAAGATCACCGGTTACATTTACCAGATTGCCATCGGCCTGAACAGCAGAGCGATAGAGGCAGTCGGCAGCACTTGCTTCGCAGACAACCATTACCGGAGGATTTTCTTTATATTTGTGGGCAAAATATCCTACAACTGCACCTGCCAGAGAACCAACACCTGCCTGTACAAATACGTGTGTCGGGCGGTCAACGCCGTTCTTCTTCAGCTGTTTATCTGCTTCCAGTACCAGAGTGCCGTATCCCTGCATGATCCAGGATGGAATCTCCTCATAGCCGGCCCATGCAGTATCCTGGACGATGATGCCATGTTCTGTCTTAGCTGCTTCTGCGGCAGCCATTCTTACGCAGTCATCATAATTTACTTCTTCGATGGTTACTTCGGCGCCTTCCTTGGCGATGTTGTCAAAACGTGTCTTAGTGGTTCCTTTAGGCATTCTGACTACGGCTTTTTGTCCAAGGCGTTTAGCAGCCCATGCAACGCCGCGGCCGTGGTTTCCATCTGTAGCAGTGAAGAAAGTAGCCTGTCCGAATTCTTCTCTTAATTTATCAGAAGAGAGAACATTGTAAGGAAGCTGGCTGATATCGCGACCGAGTTCCTTCGCTATGTAACGTCCCATTGCATAAGAGCCTCCAAGAACCTTAAAGGCGTTTAATCCGAAACGATAGGATTCATCTTTGCAGTAGATGCCCTTTACTCCAAGATAGGAAGCAAGAGCGGAAAGCTTCTGCAGTGGTGTTACGGAGTACTGGGGGAAACTTTTGTGGAATTCATTTGCTTTGGTTACGTTTTCTTCGGACATCAGGTCCAGGAATTTATCATCAGATCCCGGAACATGATTGACCGTCCATTTCAGTCCGTCTGTCATGGTGAAAACCTCCTTCGTGGTTTTAGTTATTAGAGTACATCTTAACTACATTTTTGTTTTCCTTATAAGTATAATAACATAAATAAATCAATTTGCAATAGAAAAATACAAAAAAATTTAGCTTTCTCAAAAAATATTTAGCCTAATTGCAAGAGCCTTCTGATTGTGGTATAATATAAGGTATGGCATTTGAAAAAAGCCGAAGAAAAATGATGAAAATACTTTCAAACCGGATGTATGGAGCGTGCAGATCGCTGGAATGATTTTTTCAACACGCTCCGGGAAAGGAGCAAGATTTTATGGCAGTATTTCGTGCATTTAAAGCACTTAGACCTACAGAGGGAAAGGCAGCAGCAGTAGCTGCCCTTCCATATGACGTAGTGAATAGAGAAGAGGCAGCAGCCATTGGGAAAGAGAATCCGGATTCTTTTCTCCATGTAGACAGAGCGGAGATGGATCTGCCGGCAGAGACGGACCTTTATGATGCGAAGGTTTATCAGAAGGCGAAAGAGAACCTTCATAAGATGGAGGAGACTGGCGTTCTGGTCCAGGACCATAAGCCGTGCTATTACATATATGAATTGGTACGAAAGGGGAAAGTTCAGACTGGAATTGCAGGCTGCGCTTCTATTGACGATTATCTGAATAATGTGGTGAAAAAGCATGAACTTACCAGATCAGATAAAGAGCTGGACCGAATCAATCATGTGGATGTATGTGATGCTAACACAGGCCCCATTTATCTTGCATGCCGTTATACAGATGTTCTGACTGCCCTTCTTGCGCAATGGAAAAAAGAGCACAAAGCAGCCTATGATTTTACTGAAGAGGACGAGATCACACACCGTGTATGGGTGATCGATGAGGACGAGGCAATCAGCCAGATCCAGGCTGAGATGGAGAAAATTCCTGCACTTTATATTGCAGACGGACATCACAGAGCTGCTTCTGCTGTGAAAGTGGGGCTGAAGCGACGCCAGGAGAATCCGGATTATACAGGGGAAGAAGCGTTTAACTATTTTCTTTCCGTTGTTTTTCCATATGACCAGCTTACCATTCTGGCATATAACCGTGTGGTAAGGGACCTGAATGGGCAGAGCGTGGAAGATGTCCTTGAGAAAATTAAGGAGAACTTCGACATGACGATTATTCCGGGTTTTCCTGCAAAGCCAGTGGAGAAGCATTGCTTTGGTATGTATCTTGATGGTTTCTGGTATCTTCTGAAAGCGAAGCCGGAGCTTTATGAGGGAAAAGATGTGGTTGGTCAGCTGGATTCCCAGATTCTTCAGGATGTGGTTTTAGGTCCGGTTCTTGGCATTGGTGATCCAAGGACTGACAAGCGTATTAAGTTTGTAGGCGGAAGTCATAAGTTAAGAGAGCTTCAGGGTATGGCAGATGAGACCAGAGGCGTTGCGTTTGCGCTTTATCCTACTTCTATGGAAGATCTGATGCAGATTGCAGATGAGAGTAAGCTTATGCCGCCGAAATCCACCTGGTTTGAGCCGAAGCTGCGAAGCGGGATCTTTGTGCATAAGCTGAGAGGATGATAAAATGGAAACCGAAGAATTTATTTCAGGTTTTTGCAGAACCTGTAACGGCAGTCAGACAGTGTGCTGTGAATATGAAGAAAAAGATGGGAAAAGGATACTTACCTTTATGGACTGTGCCTATAAAAGATGTGTAAATCAGGGTGTCTGTGAAATTTTTAAAGAAGCGCACCGGTTAGGAAGCGAGGAAGAGTAGCAGCTGCCTGCTGGCAGCATCCGACAAAGGGGTGTAAGAAACCGCTTGCTGCTTCATGCTTGCAGAGAGTAAAGCTTGCAGAGAGTGTTATGACTTGATTATGATGAAATAAGCCATATAATAACCAAATCCTGTAATGAGGAGACGGTATTATATGGCTTTTTTACAACATGTATCCAATATGTTATTTTTGTTATAAAATAAAAAGAAAATGACTAAAATATTACTTATTTACATCAATATAACTATAAAGCGTATATTTAGAGATTCCAAAATAATTCGCTACTTTGTCTCCGGACTTTGTAATAAGGAAAGCTCCGGAATCATTAAGAAACTGGATCGCAGTTACCTTATCCTCTTTATTCATGAGAGCTACCGGCTTGCCTACAAGCTTCACGGATTCTTCAATGAGACGATCCAGAAGATCGTTGACACTGTGAGTAATCTGCTTCGGCTTCTCTTCTTTGTTCTTCGGGGTGATCAGATCATCAAGGGCACTGTTGATCAGGGTCAGCTTGGTGATGTCGTAGTTGATGCCGAATACATAGTGAAGGCTGCCGTCATCGTCCTTTATATATGAAGTACTGCACTTCAAAATCTTGCCGTCTGCTGTTTTCATCAGGTAACCATTGTGGTCGGCTGGAGCACAGTCACTTCCCCGTCCTTTCTGGCGGATGCCGTCGAAAACTGCGTCCGATGGACCGTCACCTACATTTCGTCCGGTTATGTGTCCGTTTACTATATAGATAATGGAATGTTCCGGTTCTTTTGTCTTCAGATCATGGATGACGACCTCGCAGTCGTTCCCGAATTCTGCTGCGATATCCTGCGCAATCTGCTCTAAGACAGTTAATCTTCCCATATTTGTTCCCTCCTGTTTTGGATTTGATTTTTTTATTAAGAGCAGGAAAATCCTGCCATGGGTCGATGCCTGAAATCTCCGCATAGAATCCGGGCATCCTGTCTGTATTTATTACTGTTCACTGGGAGCGTTCCGCGAGGTGTTTTTTGTGAACAGAGTTCACAGAAAACCCGAGAATGTCGGCGCGAAATCATGCAAGGCATGATTTCTGTGCATCGCGAAGCGGGTTGCTGTGAACGTAGTGAACAGTAACCTGTATTCGTATATTGCAGATAGTAACGAATGACTTGTTTCTTTTATAATAACATGTCAGAAAAAAAATAAAAAGACAATTTTACAAAAAAATTATTGAAGGCTTAAAAAAATTCGTATTTATTTTGTTGAAGATGGAAATTACATGTGGTATATTTACATTAAAATAAGATATAAGGTAAATAAAATTGGTTATTTTGTATAAATGCAAGTCAATGTGGAAGAAAAATAAATACAGGACTGGTTTGGAAATTGCAGATAACCATAGAAATGTGAAGGGAGGATCTGTTGTATGAAATATCTTTTGAAAAACGGAACCGTAATATCAGGTGCAGGCACAAGGAAACAGGATGTGTTGGTGGAAGGCGAAAAGATCATAAAAGTAGGAGAGGATCTTTCACAGCCAGATGCCAAAGTGGTGGATGTATCCGGCAAGCTTCTTTTCCCGGGATTTATTGACGGACATACCCATTTTGACCTGGAGGTTGCTGGTACTGTAACAGCAGATGATTTCGAGACAGGAACAAGAGCGGCAATCCTTGGAGGAACCACTCTGGTCATTGATTTTGCTTCACAGGATAAAGGAGGTCATACCCTGAAAGAGGGTCTTGAGAAGTGGCACAAAAAGGCTGATGGCAAATGCTCCTGTGACTATTCTTTTCACATGTCCATTGTAGAATGGAATGAGGAGACAAAGAAAGAAATTCAGGACATGATCAATGAGGGCATTACCAGCTTCAAGCTATATATGACTTACCCGGCAATGATCGTAGACGACGAGGATCTTTATAAGATCATAAAGGCCTTAAATGAAAAAGGCTGTTTCGCAGGCGTACATTGTGAAAATGCAGGCGTGATCGACGCACTGATCCAGGAAGCGAAAGCACAGGGAAAACTGGGTCCGGAGAATCATCCTCTTGTACGTCCGGATACTATGGAGGCCGAGGCAGTACACCGTCTTCTTGTAATTGCGAAGGAAGCAGGAGCTCCGGTCATGGTGGTACATTTGACCAACCGCAAGGCATACGAAGAAATCGTCCGTGCCCGGGAAAATGGTCAGACCGTATTTGCAGAGACCTGTCCTCAGTATCTTCTTCTGGACGACAGCGTTTATTCCAAACCTGATTTCGAAGGTGCCAAATATGTGTGCGCTCCGCCAATCCGCAAGAAAGAGGATCAGGACTGCCTGTGGAAAGCTCTGGCGGATGGAGATATCCAGACAGTAGCTACGGACCAGTGCAGCTTTACCCTTGCCCAGAAAGCAATGGGAAAAGCGGATTTTACCAAGATTCCAGGCGGCCTGCCGGGAGTTCAGACAAGGGGAACTCTTCTCTACACTTACGGCGTGCGCACCGGAAAAATTACAGTAGAGAAAATGTGCCAGCTTCTGTGTGAAAATCCAGCTAAGTTGTACGGTGTATATCCAAACAAAGGAGCTATCGCCGAAGGCAGCGACGCAGACATTGTAGTATTTGATCCGGAAAAAGAGAACGTGATCTCTGCGAAAACACATGCCTATAATACAGATAACAACCCCTATGAGGGTTTTGAAGTCCATGGAGATATTGATAAAGTATTCCTTCGCGGAAACCTTGCTGTGGATGAAGGAAAACTGGTGCAGGAGAAACTTGGAGCTTATATTAAGAGAGGGCTGAGACAGCCGCTGGCCTAGAGCCTGTTTGAAAAATCATGTCTTTTTACATATCCTGTCAGAAACAGTGCAGCGGCTCCGTCACATGTGGCATTACATGCTGCTGCAAAAGCATCATTCAGTGCAAAAACAGCGAACATCAGCGCCATACCGGAATCTCCGAATTTCAGGATTCCGGTCAGGGTTCCCAGGGATACCATTACGGTTCCCCATGGAAGCCCGGGTGTACCAATGGAACAGGTGGCAAGCAAAATACTGAAGATCAACATAGTTCCCGGTGCAGGAACAGAGCCGTACAGAATACGGGAGATCATCATAGCGAAGAATACCTCTGCAAGCACAGAACCACAGTGATGAATCTGGGTAAAAAGAGGAATTGCCTCTTTGATAAGCTCGGAATCAAGCGGCACACATTTGTCAGCTGCTTTCTGTGAATATTTTTCCACAGCTGTGGAAGAATGGGTTCTTAAAGCCATTTTACAGACCGGTATATAATTTTTCAGAATTCCCCATGCCTTTTCTCCGGCATAAGATCCTGCAATATGATACAGAACCAACACCCAGACCATATAAGCCGGAATTATAATAATAAGTGCCAGAAGCAACAGTGGCAGATACTTGATGAAATATCCCTGATAAGCCAGTGTACAAAGAGAAAGCCCGATATAAGCAGGTAACAGTGGAAGAAGAATTCTGGACATCAGGGAAAGGGTAATTCCCCGAAACTCCTGCAAAAGCTCTTTGGTTCGCACTGCATTGGTCCAGCAGGCACCAAGGGCAAGCAAAATAGCAAGTACTAACGCGCTCAGTGCAGAAACCGGTGCTGGAATGGGAAGCTCAAACAAGGTATCCGGCAGGAAGCGGAAAGATAAACTGTCTGTGGATACCGGAAGTCTTGGAATGATCAGATATCCAAGAACGGATGCGAAAGCTGCGGCTCCAAGCATGGAAAAATAAGTGATCCGGACAACTGGCGCGGTGGCTGGTGTGGGAGCTTTTTTTACGGAAATAATGGAAGATGCCACAAGACCGATAATGATCAGCGGTGCCAGAAAGGTGATTATCTGACTTAGCACATAACGGGCTGTAACCACCAGATTCAAAGCCCCGGAGGTCAGCCCCATAGTTCTTGTGGCATTTAAAAACAGGCCTGCAAGGAGGCCGGGTATACTGACTGCCAGAATCCGAATGGGAAAACTGGCCATAATTCTTTTTTTCTTCATTGTGAAAATTCCTCCGGATGTATTATAATATATAGGAATGAAAGGTGCAATGAAATTTTAACCGCTGCATCATCCTCTTGCTAATAAAAGGTTACTGTTCACTGGTAACATTCCGCGAGGTGTTTTTTGTGAACAAAGTTCACAGAAAACCCGAGAATCTCAGCGCGAAATCATGCGAATGCATGATTTCTGTGCATCGCGAAGCGTGTTACTGGTCACGGAGTGAACAGTAACAATAAAAGGGATTGATTAAAGAATGCCTGGTAATGATGGCAGGAAGGGCTGGGTAGTTGATATGACAGGATGGAGTGAAAAATCATGTATAATAAAATTTATCAGATTCTTGATGAAAAAGGCAGGGCAAAAACTGGAATTTTTCTGGATGGACCATATATGGGAAAGAAGTGCATTTTGAAACCGGAAACGGTTATTAGAGAAGAAAACTGTGGTGAAGTTGCTGAAAAAAAATCAGGTGTACAGCTGATCCCCGAGAAAACGGAAGATGCTTCCATATGGGATAATTATCTGAATATTCTGAGTGAGACGAAAGAGACAAAAGTAATAGAAGCAGACGGTCACCGGCTTTTCGTAGAAGACTACCGCAAGAACCCGCGGCTTGTGATCTTTGGCGGCGGTCACGTATCACAGCCAACTGCCCATCTGGGAAAAATGCTTGGCTTTCATGTAACGATCATGGATGACAGAGAAGATTTCGTGACAAAGGAGCGATTCCCGGAAGCAGACCAGCTGGTCTATGGTGATTTCAAAGAACTGGACAAATATATTACTCCTTATGAAAATGCCTACTATGTAATACTTACCAGAGGCCACATTGGTGATGCTGACTGCCTTCGCAGGCTTCTCCATCGTCCCTATGAATATCTTGGCATGATCGGCAGCAAAAACAAAGTACGGATCACCAGGGAAAATCTTTTGAAAGAAGGCTATACAAAAAAGCAGTTGGATGAAGTCCATGCACCGATTGGAATTCCTCTTGGCGGGCAGCTTCCGGAGGAAATTGCAGTGAGCATTATGGCAGAGATCATTAAGGTAAAAAATCAGCATTATTCCGCCTACTGTGATGAAAAAGTAGAGACAGCAGTTCTGGAAGGTCGTCATGGTGTCATGGTCACCATCGCAGAGAAATCCGGCTCTTCTCCAAGAGGAGTAGGAAGCAAAATGTTCGTAGAACCGTCCGGACACATTACAGGCAGCATTGGCGGCGGCAAAGTAGAGTACGAAGCCATCAGTCATTGTAAAGAAGTAAAAGAAAAAGAAGTAAAACACTATGCCTTAACAGCAGACGGCCAGGACAGTCTTGGAATGATCTGCGGCGGGCAGGTGACGGTGGTATTTGAGCGGGTATAAGTTATGGAATGGGAAAATGTTCCTGTAACACGTACAAGATCACATTGTAAAACAATAAGAAAACAGGCTGGCTTCTACAGAAGATATGTGGATCAGTCTGTTTTCTTTGAGTATATAAAATATAGATGTGATGCCACTGCTAAAAAAAGAAATTAATCCCTGTCCGCTCCGACAGACAATTCCCCAAACTTAAAATTATCTAAATACCATAGATTTACAATTCGTGTCATTTTCTGTCGTTTCGTGACAGAATTATTGAAATAATTTTCGACTTTTTTATAATGAGAATAACAAATGGGAGACATCAGATGGAAAAGGAGGGATGTCGTGTATTGTATTGCTATATTGACTGATCAGAAACAGGAAGGACAGAAATGTTCGGAATATATCAGGAATTACTGTACAGAAAAGAAAGTTTTTCCATTGATTGAAATTTATCAGGATCAGGAACAATTTTTTGAGTGGACACGAAAAACAGTACCTGCAGTGGTGCTTCTTGCATTACCTGGTGTGTCCGGGCTGAATGCTGCAGAACATCTTCGTTCCTTATATCCCAAATGTGGGATCATCTGGTGCAGTGATCTTGATTTTTCGCTTCATGCGTTCAGGATGCGGATAGAATATTTTTTTATGAAACCTGTGGAAGAGCAAAAAATAAAAGAAGGACTTTCCATTTGGTTTGAACGCAGCAATGTAATATGACAAAAACACTTTGGAGGAAAACAATATGAAGAAAAGAGCTTTAATTCTTGCAATGATTACTTTTATAGCTGCTGCAACATCTGAACCATCAATAAATATGGTACGTGCAGAGGAAACACAGGCAGAAGAAATACAGACAGAGGAAAATACAGGTCAGACATCAGAACTGCCCATAAAGACACTTACACAGAAGGTTATTGACGAGAATCCTTATATGGCAGCAAGTGATTCCAATATTCATCATGACTGCTACAATACAGATTCCACAGACGAGGTATTACCGGTAGGCATTTATTCAGAAATTAATGTTTCTTATGAAAAAACCAATGCAAATGCGTCTCCTGCTATCTTTTTCGATTCTTATGGACATGCAGTGGTTCCGTTGCTTGGTGGACTGGCAATTCGTGATATCAATGCAGAGGAAACACAGACACTGGGATATTTTTCTCCAAAACAGCATGACAATGGAGAATATCTGATCCAGAGCTCCTATTCCTTTGTAGATGAGAGTAACCGTCTGGTGTGTCCGACCAATAATAACCATGTGCTGATGCTGAAGGCAACAGATGAAGACGGAAACGTACTTCCGGAATTTGAGAAAGTGCTGGATATTGATATTAAAGCAGCGGCAGAGGCAGCACTTGGAAAAACACTGGATCAGAATCTTCTTGCGGTAGTGTTTGACTATGAAGGAAATCTCTGGTTTGCAACCGGAGGATTCCGCATTTACCCTGACAGGAAACAGCAGGGTGCTATGGGCTATATTTCCCGTACAGCTATTGATGCCATTTTAAATGGAGAGGAAACTGATCTGTCAGATGCCGTCTTCGTATATGAGCTGGCTCCGGGAGAGGGTGCAGAGAATGGAATTGCAGCATCCAAGGATGGAGCAGTGATCCTGACGAATCAGAACTGTTATCTGCTGCAGGCGGACAATGGGGTGAAGAAAATCTGGGAAACTCCTTACGAGAGTGCTGGCGCGAAAGAAAGCAAAGAAGGGGATGAAACAACTGGCGGAGGTCTTGCCTGGGGCAGCGGATGCTCTCCATCCCTTACAAAAGATCTGGTGATGTTTACCGATAATCAGGAGACCGTAAATCTTCTTGCCCTGGATATGAAAACAGGAGAAGTTGTCGCAAATCTCCCTGTGATCGATGAACTTCCGGAGGGCAGCCAGGTAGCTGTTGAAAATTCTGCGATCGTATATGATAACGGTGCAGGAACCGTAAGTACCATCGTATGTAACTGGTTTGGTGCAGGAAGTGCCAACCTGGGAAAAGAGGACAGTGATTCTTCTATTCAGAGTTATACCAATATTTATGATGAAAATTGGTTGAAACAGGGAAATAAAATGATCACGCCGGGTGTGGAACGCGTAGATACGATTAAGACTGAGGATGGATACGAAATGAAGAGTATCTGGTGCAGAAGTGATCTGTCAGATACTTCCATGATGAAATTATCTACGGCAACCGGATATATCTACGGATATGTACAGAATCTGGAAACCGGTATGTGGCAGTATATTATACTTGATTTTGAGACCGGTGAAACTGTTTTTTCCATGGATGTTGCCAGCAAGCCTATGTACAACAACATGGCTATCGGAATGTATGCCGGAAACAGCGGAAATTCACTTTATTGTCCTACCGGTTATCTGGAACTTCTGAGACTTCAGGACAGATTCGTTTATCTGCCGGAAATGCCTTATCGTAAGGTTGATCTGGATCAGGCAATGCGCAATGTGTTAAGCCAGGAGAAATTTGCGGCAGATGGTGGCCTGGGAGATGTGGAAGGATGGCTGAATACGATCACAATTGAGAATGTGCATCCGAATACAACCGTTGCAATACGTATGAAAGGAATCTCTGGGGAAACAGGTTCTCTGAAGCTGTATGCATATGGCACAGATGGTACCTTGAAAGAAGTTCCGGCAGAGAAATGGCATATCCAGACAGAAGATGGTGAAATACCGGATACATTATCCGAAGATGTACTGTATGAGGTACACATGACTGTGGAAGATGGCGGCGACTTTGATCTCAGTGAAACGGAAAAGGAGATTAAGATATCTGCTGTTCTGGGAATCTGAAGGATATGCTTTATTGCAAAGATACACTTAGGGGTTGCATAATTTGTAATAATACTGTATATTAATTGTAACGATTCGCGAAATGAGTCTGTTTTTGTAATATTATTTAAAAGAAGATGAATCAATTCAAAGCACCATTGCTTTGTAAAGGAGGAACTATATTATGAAAAAAGCAGGTTTGGCCGTTTTGCTTCTGGGCGCAGCGCTTTGCATCCCTGGATGTGGATTTGAGGAAGGTGCAGGAGCAAGCGTTACAGTTATACAGGCAACCCCGACCCCTATTCCAACACCAACCCCTGAGGCAACTCCTACACCAGAAGTTACGCCTACTCCAGAACCAGTTGTAGAGCAGACTGCAAGCGGTGTGAATGTAACTAAGCAGGATGGTACATATGTTGCGAATGCAGATATTAACCTTCGTGCAGATGCAAGTGCAGATGCTACCTGGATCGCAGGTGTAACAAGCGGTACACAGCTTACAAGTACAGGTGTATGCGACAATGGCTGGATTGAGGTTTCCTATGAGGGACAGACTGCTTATGTATCCGGTGATTATGTAAGTGCAGTGGCAGCTGACGGTGCAGCCGCAGATGGAACTGCTGATCAGGCAGCTACAGAAGGAAGCGCAGATGCTGCAGCTGATGAGGCTGTCGCAGGCTGACAGGCTGGAAATTTAAGCGATGAAATGATGAGATGAAAGACGCTATGTAAATGGATGATATTATCGTTTGCATAGCGTTTTTTGAGTACTAAAGAAATTCCCTCCTGCCATGAAATGGTAAGAGGGAGATTTCTGAATATATCAAATCAAATTATTTCGGATAAACCAGTCTGTCTGGTTTGATATCATACAGCACTTCATCCAGGAACTTCTTAGCCAGATATTTCGCCATTCCAAGGTTCATATCCAGATAATTTCCACAATCTTTCGGGGAAGCACCAGGAACCTCGCCCTCGAAATCACGGATAAACTCAAAGGTTTCAACCATAAGCGGAACAATATCCTTAGATTCATAATCTCCGTTCAGCAGCAGATAATTGCCGGTACGGCAGCCCATTGGTCCCCAGTAGATCATCTTCGGTCCGAATTCCTTGTGGTTGCGAAGAAAAGTAGCAGCAAGATGCTCAATGGTGTGAAGCTCTGCTGTGTTCATAACAGGCTCCTCATTTGGGGAAGTCATACGGATGTCAAAAGTGGTGATCACACTATTTCCAACCGGATCCTTGCGGGAAACGTAAACGCCTGGCTGAAGTTTGATGTGATCTATTGTGAAACTGGTAATCTTTTCCATAAAAAAGACCTCGCTTTCTGATAAATTCTTTCTTGATTTTAGCAGACAATACAAGCTGTGGCAAGACAAAGAAAAAGAAATTGAACAATCTGTGAAAACAATTGTTTTTTACGTGATTTTCGTTATAATAGAAAAAGATGGCATCAAGAATTGGAGGCATAAAATCATGAAAAAAAGAAAAATTCTGGCAATGCTGATGGTGGCAGCTCTTTCCGCAGGAATGCTGGCAGGCTGTGGTTCAGATGATACGAAAGAGGAAAGCAAGAGCACAGAAGCAGCAGATACTAAGGAGAATACAGAAGAAAATAAAGACACAGAAGAAACAAAAGAGGAAAGTACAGAGGAAAGTGCTGACCAGTCAGAAGGAACGGAGGAAGAAGTTTCCGGCTTTACAGACGGTTCCGGGGATGGAGAAGATACAGATACAGCAGACGATACCAGCACTGTTCTGGATACTTCAGAGCCTCTTACCGGTCTTCATCATGCAGAGATTGAGGTGAAGGACTACGGCACCATTAAGGTGGAACTGGATGCGGACACAGCACCTATCAGTGTAACCAACTTTGTGAAACTGGCACAGGAGCATTTCTATGACGGACTTACTTTCCACCGTATTATTGATGGATTTATGATCCAGGGCGGAGATCCGGAAGGAACCGGAAGAGGAGGCTCTGATGAGACTATTAAGGGCGAGTTTTCTGAGAATGGCGTAAAGAACGATATTTCCCATGAGAGAGGTGTGATCTCCATGGCAAGATCCTCAGACCCGGACAGTGCAAGCTCCCAGTTCTTTATCGTACAGTCTGACAGTACCTATCTGGATGGACAGTATGCCGCTTTCGGACATGTGACAGAAGGCATGGACATTGTTGACCAGATCTGCAAGGCTGCAAAGCCTACAGATAACAATGGAACTATTTCTGCAGATGAGCAGCCGGTGATGACAAGCGTTACCATTATAGATTGATAAAGTACAGTTTGAGAATACCGAAGATAAAACACCCCTTTGGCAGACACAAATAATTGTAGTCTGTCTAAGGGGTGTTTTTTGAGTAAATACATGGGAAAAAGTTGTTGCTTTTTGTATACAAGTTACAGTTTGACTACAAGTACGGGCATAGGCGGATGATTAGGCCGGTTGTAATATTCTGTTTTAATAACCAGAAATTTCCTGGAATCCAGCACCTTCAGCCATTTCAGCAGTGCATCCCGTTCCTCAAACCCGGAATCTCCGCCGCTGTAGATACACAGCATCAGGATCCCGCCCTTTTTCAAAAGGGACAGGGATACGGTAAGTGCCTGAATACTGGATTCTGCCCTTGTGGCAAGAGTATGATCGCCCTTCGGCAGATAGCCGAAATTGAATACAATGCAGCTTACACTCACAGGCTCTGCGTATTTTCCCATATTTACGTGGGAATCCAGAAACAGTTCATAATTGTGAGGGGCATTTTCTTTTTCAAGCCGCTCTCTTGTATTGGCAAGTGCCATTTCCTGAATATCGAAAGCGAGTACATGCCCTTTTTCCCCACAAAGACGGGAAAGAAGCAGAGTGTCATTTCCGTTACCCATGGTGGCATCAATGCAAAGCTCTCCCTCTTTTACATGCTCTGAGATAAAGTGGGCGCACCACTGTGTGATCTGGTAGTTCATAATGGTTCCTTTCTTTTGTAGTATCCTTATTATCAAAGACGAAAACAGATGGCAAAATTTCCCGCAAAGTGGGGTGTGCACGTTACGGGAAGGATTTTTTTACATGCTCTGGAATGGCTGTTAAAAGTCCAAGGCTATTATAACAGATAATAAAACAAAGAAAAGATGCATATAAAGGTAAATTATGTATGAAAAGCTGAACATATAAAAAATACATTGCATTCATACGTCTCTTTGCATTATAATAAGCGGTACGGACAAAAGGTATAAAATAACAGATGAATTTTGTCCAAAAGATTTCAAAGAGAGATGAGGGAAGATAATGTTAGAGGGAAAGACAGTTCTTCTGGGAGTTACTGGAAGTATTGCAGCATATAAGATCGCATATCTTGCAAGTATGCTGAAGAAACAGCAGGCAGACGTTCATGTGCTAATGACCAGAAATGCCACTAATTTTATTAATCCCATTACTTTTGAGACACTTACCGGGAATAAATGCCTTGTGGATACCTTTGACCGGAATTTTCAGTTCCAGGTAGAGCATGTGTCCATTGCGAAAAAGGCTGACGTTGTGATGATCGCACCGGCAAGTGCCAATGTGATAGGCAAGCTGGCTCATGGAATTGCAGACGACATGCTTACAACCACCATTATGGCATGCAGATGCAAGAAATTTATTTCTCCGGCGATGAACACCAATATGTTTGAGAACCCCATTGTTCAGGATAATCTAAAAATCCTGGAGCATTATGGATACGAAGTGATCGATCCTGCTGTGGGCTATCTTGCATGTGGCGATACCGGAGCAGGAAAAATGCCGGAGCCGGAGACTCTTTTAAACTATATTTTGAGAGAGTGTGCCTGTGAGAAGGATATGAAAGGGCTGAAGGTGCTGGTTACCGCCGGTCCTACCCAGGAAGCAATTGATCCTGTCCGTTATATTACCAACCATTCTTCCGGCAAGATGGGCTATGCCATTGCAAAAATGGCTATGCTGCGCGGAGCAGATGTCACACTGGTGAGTGGACGTACTGCACTTACACCGCCGCCATTTGTAAGAGTGGTTCCGGTGGTAACAGCCAGAGATATGTATGAAGCTGTAACCTCTGTCAGTCAGGAACAGGATATTATCATTAAAGCAGCAGCAGTGGCAGACTATCGTCCGGCCAGTGTGAGCGATGAGAAAATCAAAAAGAAAGACGATGACATGTCCATTGCCCTTGAGAGAACAGATGACATTCTGAAATATCTTGGAGAGCACAAACCGGATGGACAGTTTCTCTGTGGCTTTTCCATGGAAACAGAGAATATGATCGGTAATTCCAGAGTCAAACTTACCAGGAAAAATCTGGATATGGTAGCTGCCAACAATGTAAAAATGGCAGGTGCCGGATTCCAGGGGGACACCAATGTTCTGACTCTGATTACACAGGATGAGGAAGTATCACTCCCGCTAATGAGCAAGGAGGATGCAGCCGGTAAGATCCTGGATAAAATACTGCTTGAGAGAGTTCGCAGATAGTTATTTACAGGCTGTCATTTTGATAGCATTTATAAATCTTTTGCGAAGCCGCAGGCAGTGGCACTGGTGTTATATTCGCAGATTGTATTTTGTAAATCTGGACAGAGGATAACACATTTTTCAGAGTGGCGGGTAAATACCAAAAAAACATGCCCGCTGTTCCATACCGTATTGTATCCCTGGGTCTGAACAGGCTCTAATATAGGGAACGATAACAAGGAGGACAATATGAACAAAAAATTTACAACATCTCAAATCACCTTACTGGGCCTTATGATCGCAATTCTGCTTCTTATGGCTTACACACCTCTTGGATACCTGAATATCGGGCCTCTTGCAATCACCTTTAATATTATTCCGGTTGCCGTCAGCGCAATTACAATGGGACCTGTAGGCGGAGCCATCGCGGGAGCCGTATTCGGACTTACCAGCTTTGGTCAGTGTATCGGCATTGGAGGTACCAGCCTTATGGGTGTTACCTTATTCGGAATCAATCCATTCCTGGCGTTTGTTCAGAGATTTATTCCAAGACTGGTTGACGGACTTCTTCTTGGATATATTTTCCGGGGAGTCCGCAGGAAATCAAAAAATATTTATCTTTCCTGTGCTGTAACAGGATTTCTTTCCGCATTTTTAAATACTCTGTTTTTTATGGGGTTATTGGTTTGCCTTTTTGGAAATACCGAGTATGTACAGGGACTTATGGGTGGAAAAAACGTGATTCTGTTCATCTGTACATTTGTAGGAATCAACGCAGTATGTGAAATGCTTTCCGCTACCGTTATCACAGGCGCTGTAGGTGCAGCCCTTTACAAGGCAAGGCTTCTTCCGGAAACAGAGAAGAAATCTGAGAAAGTGGTAAAAACAGCAGAAGTTTAAGAAAATTGAAAACAGACAGACTGTTTGCAAAAATGGCCGCTGATTGCGGCTGAAAGCAGTCTGGCTGATGATAGAGAAATCATGGAGGAAAAAATGATTTTAGCAATTGATATTGGAAACACAAATATTGTGGTTGGCTGCATTGATTCAAAGCAAACCTATTTCATTGAGAGACTTTCCACTGTCCGTACAAAAACAGAACTGGAATACGCAGTTGACCTGAAGACAGTTTTGGATTTATATCATATTAAGCGGATTGATATTGAAGGCTGCATTATTTCCTCTGTAGTACCGCAGATTACCAATGCCGTGAAGCTTGCAGCTGAAAAGGTTCTGAAAAAAGAACCTATGGTATTGGGACCAGGTGTAAAAACAGGACTGAATATCCTGATGGATAATCCCGGACAGCTTGGAGCAGATCTTGTAGCAAATGCAGTTGCAGGAATTCATGAATATTCTCTTCCACTGGCAATTATTGATATGGGAACTGCAAGTACGGTAAGCGTAGTAGATGAGAAGAAGCATTATGTGGGAGGCATGATTTTTCCCGGAATGGGAGTGTCCCTGGATGCCCTTACTGCCCGTGCTTCTCAGCTTAGCGGAATCAGTATTGAAGCACCGAAGCGCATCATTGGAAAAAATACCATTGAATGCATGAAAAGCGGTGTGATTTACAGCAATGCAGCAGCCCTTGACGGAATTGTTGACAGAATTGAAGAAGAGCTTGGTCAGAAAATTACAGTTGTTGCAACTGGTGGTCTTGCCCGTAAGATTATCCCACATTGCAAGCGGAAGATTTTGCTGGATGAGGATCTTTTGTTAAAAGGTTTGCTCATTATATATGAGAAGAACAGAAAAGAATTATAAGCTTTCTGAGAATGAAAAATGAGACAGGTCAGAACTTCACGGTTATGAGGTTCTGACCTGTTTTGCCCGAATTCGGTTGCCGTTAGGAACGATGAAAGGCATCTGCAAAATCTTCTGGGACAGGGGCAGTCATACACATGTTTTCTCCTGTAACAGGGTGAGCAAATTCCAGCTGAAAGGAGTGCAGGGGCTGTCTTTTTATAATTCTGTAATCTGGATTGTAGAGAAAGTCTCCTGGCAGCGGATGTCCAATGTACTTCATATGCACACGGATCTGATGAGTGCGTCCGGTTTCCAGATGGAGCTCGATGAGAGAGTAGGAATGATAGGTGTCTAATCGCTCATAATGTGTGACCGCACTTTCCCCATTTGCGAAATCCACCTGTCTTTCGATGGTGGAATCTGCTGCGCGCCCGATAGGCGCATCAATAGTTCCTTGCTCTGGTGCGATTCCCTGTACAATTGCCAGATAGGTACGCCGGATCTGACGCTGTTTCATCTGGGCAGAGAGAACTGCTGCACTATAAGGATTTTTCGCCAGGATCAGGGCTCCTGTGGTGTCTCTGTCCAGACGGTTGATGCAGCGGTAGACGAAATGCTGTCCTTTTTCTTTAAAATACCAGGCAACTCCATTCGCCAGTGTATTATCATAATTTCCAATGGAAGGGTGCACAGGCATGTCTGCCGCCTTATTTATGACTAAAATATCTTCATCTTCATATAGAATAGAAAGGTCCATTCTCACAGGCAGGATATTCTCAGTGTTGTCCGCTTCCGGAATATGTATGTGAAGAGAATCTCCGACCTGAAGAACTGATTTCCCAAATCCCCGCTCACCATTTAGCTGAATCGCATTTTTATCTGCCTTCATGGAAGATAAAATTCCCCGGGAAAAGCCCTTGTTCCTGAGAAAATCAAGAAGCTGCATTCCTTCCTGCTCTGGCTGTATCGTGTATGTAAGAATTCTGTCCAAGGTGTTCCTCCTGAAATTGTATTAAAATTATGTTGAAACATAAGGATTGTGCGTAATTAAATACTGTATTTTTTTCGCTCAAGGTGTATAATAGCACAGAAAATATTTGCATGGAAGTATCTGAAGCAGTTTTATGAGATATACATCCATGCGACAGGAACTATTTATATATTTAAGGAAAAAGAGAAAACATATGAAACAACAGCAACATCTTTTTACAAACAAAATGCTCCGGGCGCTTCTTGTTCCTATTATTATGGAACAGCTATTAAATGCCTTGATGGGTACGGTAGATACTATGATGGTCAGCAATGTAGGTTCTGCGGCCATTTCCGCCGTTTCTCTTGTGGACTCCATCAATGTATTGATCATTCAGGCCTTTTCTGCACTGGCAGCAGGAGGTACCATTATCTGTACCCAGTATCTTGGCCAGAAGAATCACGAGATGGCAAACAAATCAGCCAGGCAGGCACTTTTTATTATAACGGCTATTTCTGTTTTCATCGTTGTGCTTGGACTTGCTTTCCGTGCACCGCTTCTTAGCTTTATTTTCGGAAAAGTAGACGCGGATGTTATGAAGAATTCCATGGTATATTTCTTTTATACTGTGCTGTCCTATCCTTTTATTGCGCTTTATGATGCCGGAGCATCCATTTTCCGTGCACAGGAAAACACCAGAGGACCGATGGTAATCTCCATTATTTCCAATGTGATGAATATTGTGGGAAATGGAATCCTGATCTGGGTATTTCATATGGGAGTTGCCGGAGCCGCCATTTCTACACTGGTATCCAGAATTTTTTGTGCAGTGGTAGTGCTTTATCAGCTTAGAAAAGACAGGCAGCCAATTGTGGTACGTGATTATCTGAAAATCCGTCCGGATGGAAAAATGATTGGCAGGATTCTTGCTCTTGGTATTCCTTCTGGTATAGAGAACAGCATGTTCCAGCTTGGAAAGCTGGCAATCCAGTCTACAGTCTCTACGCTTGGAACCACTGCAATTGCAGCCCAGGCTATGACCAATATGCTGGAGATGTTAAATGGAACAGCTGTAATTGGTGTTGGAATCGGACTTATGACAGTAGTGGGACAGAGCCTTGGAGCCGGAAAAAAAGACGAGGCAGTTTATTATATGAAGAAACTGATGATCTTTTCCGAAGTCTTTCTCATCGCCTGCTGTGCAGTGGTATATGTCCTTGCACGGCCGATTACCATGATTGGTGGAATGGAAGCTAAAAGCGCTGAAATGTGTCTTGATATGATGTTCTGGATCACCATTGTGAAACCAATCGTATGGATGTTTGCGTTTATTCCGGCTTACGGCATGCGTGCGGCAGGAGATGTGAAGTTTTCCATGATTACTTCCTGCATTACTATGTGGACCTTCCGCTTTTGCCTGTGCGTTTATCTGATCCGGGTATGTGGCATGGGACCGATGGCTGTCTGGATCGGAATGTTCACAGACTGGACGGTACGTGCGATCGTGTTTGGTCTGCGGTTTAAGAGTGGAAAATGGATGGAACATAAAGTTGTGTAAAAGGTAACTGCAAAAGGTAACTGCAAAAGATAAGGAAAGCGATCCCCTTTTATTGACTTTTAAATGGCAAAATTATATAATGTAACGGATAAAAACAGGGAAAAGCATGATCAGGAAGCCAGGTGTAATTCCTGCACAAGTCCGTTACTGTACAGTCAGATACTGGTTGCTTTTTCAGAAACAGGATTTCCTGCGGCAACCGGGATAAGACTGATAGGAAAGAAGCTTTGTTGTCAGGACAGGGCTTCTTTTATTTACGTAACAGATGGGGCGGACGTGAAGATTGCCGTCACAATCCCGGAAACCCGCATAGCGGGTTCCTCATAGCTTTGGAGGCAAGAAACATGGAACATAAGACAGGATTGGAAGATTATTATGTGATTCGCGGACAGAAGAAAATGCGTTTTGGCTATACTACAGGTTCCTGCGCGGCAGCAGCTTGCAAGGGCGCCTGCCTGATGCTTCTGGGAAAAAAAAAGTTAACATCTGTACCGCTTATGACTCCCAAGGGAATCCTCCTTGACCTGGAACTGCATGACATTCAGATCAGTGAAAATCAGGTTACCTGTGCAGTGAAAAAAGATGCCGGAGATGATCCGGACACAACAAATGGCATTCTTGTGTATGCTACAGTGTGGAAGACGGATACTGCCGGAATCGTCATAGATGGCGGAGTGGGCGTAGGCAGAGTTACAAGACCCGGGCTCTCCCAGAAAGTAGGAGAAGCTGCGATCAATTCTGTTCCTCGTGCCATGATCCTTCGAGAAGCAGAAGAAGCTGCAGTTTCCCATGACTATGAGGGAGGGCTGAAGGTTGTGATTTCTGTTCCGGAAGGTGTAGAGATCGGCAAGAAGACCTTTAATCCCAGGCTGGGAATCACAGGGGGAATTTCCATTCTTGGAACCTCCGGAATTGTGGAGCCTATGAGTGAAAAAGCTCTTGTAGAAAGCATTCATGTGGAAATGAAGCAGCACTTTACCCAGGGCGAGAAGTACCTTCTTGTGACTCCGGGAAACTATGGGGCAGATTATCTGCGTGAGCACATGACCTTACCTTTCGAACGAAATATTAAGTGCAGCAATTATGTGGGAGAAACCATTGATATGGCTGTGGATATGGGAGTGAAAGGAATCCTGTTTGTGGCCCATATTGGCAAGTTTGTAAAGGTAGCAGCAGGAATTATGAACACCCATTCCCACAGTGCAGATGCCCGTATGGAAGTGCTTGCAGCCAATGCCCTCAGAGTGGGAGCGGATGGAGATACTGCAAGAGATATCCTGAATTGCAATACCACAGATGATGCCCTTGATATTTTGCACGAAAAAGGCCTTTTAGAGCCTGCAATGCAAGAAATTATGGAAAGAATCCAGTTTTATCTGGATCACCGTTCTTATGAACAAATTAAGCTTGGTGCGGTTGTTTTTAACAATGTATATGGATATCTGGGAAAAACAAGAGATGCCGGTGAACTGATTCAGGAAATTCAAAAGCAGGATGAAATGCTTAAACTTCAAATGTAAGCGGGATGATAGAGTGTGCAGATTGCAGGCATGGACAGTATGTTGCAGGGCATTTTTACGAATAAAGATATGTTCAGTTTATGAGAGCAAAAAATAAAAACAGAGTAGTTATGTTTAAAAACTATTTCAGAAAGAGAGATCTATGACAGGAAAATTATATGGCGTAGGAGTTGGCCCAGGGGATCCGGAGCTGATCACTTTAAAGGCCTTAAGACTTACAAAGGAAGCAGATATACTGGCTTTTCCAGGGGAAAACCCAAAAGAATCTGTAGCATACAGAATCATGAAAGGAGCGTACCCGGAAATTGACAGCAAACAGATGATTTCCCTGCCAATGCCCATGATCAAAGACAGAGAAGAACTGAAACGTGTTCATGATGAAGGAGCAAAAATAATTGCAGAATGGCTTGAGAAAGGAAAAAATGTAGTATTCCTTACCCTGGGAGATCCAACCGTATATTCTACATACATTTATGTACACAAACGGGTGGAACAGCTGGGATATGCCACAGAAATCGTCAGCGGCATTACATCCTTTTGTGCAGTCAGTGCCAGATTTAATGAAGGACTGGTGGAAAAATCCCAGCAGCTTCATGTAATCCCTGCCTCCTATCAGATAGAAGAAGCATTGAAGCTTCCCGGAACGAAAGTTTTGATGAAAACCGGCAAAAAAATGCAGGAAGTAAAAGCACAGATCAAAGCATCTGGTAATAAGGCCGAGATGATTGAAAATTGCGGAATGCCAGATGAGAAAATTTATAGAAGTGTGGAAGAAATTCCAGATGATGCAGGTTATTATTCGTTGATCATTGTGAAGGAAAAATAAGATAATGTAAATAAAAAACCAATGTAGGCAAAGTGAAAATTTATTAAAGTAAGAATTATAAAACTTTGCCGCACAATAAAAATTATAGTGAAAAAGGAGAGAAAGCTATGATTCATTTCGTAGGAGCAGGTTCCGGAGCACCGGATCTGATCACCGTAAGAGGAAAGAAATATCTGGAAGAAGCAGACGTAGTTATTTATGCAGGATCTCTGGTAAATCCCAAACTTCTGGAGTACACAAAGGATATTTGTACCATTTATAACAGCGCAAAGATGACACTGGAAGAGGTGCTTTCTGTTATGGAAAAGGCAGAAGCGTCCGGCAAGACAACAGTAAGACTTCACACAGGTGATCCCTGTATTTATGGTGCCATCCGTGAGCAGATGGATGTGCTGGATGAGAAAGGGATTGCTTATGATTACTGTCCTGGTGTCAGTGCATTCTGCGGTGCGGCAAGTGCTTTAAATCTGGAATATACGCTGCCGGATATTTCCCAGAGCGTGATCATCACCCGTATGGAAGGCAGAACTCCGGTTCCGCCAAAGGAAAGCATTCAGTCCTTTGCTGCTCATCAGGCAACCATGGTTGTTTTTCTCAGCACAGGAATGCTGGAAGAACTGAGCAGAAGACTGATCGAAGGCGGTTATACGGCAGATACTCCTGCTGCGATTGTGTATAAGGCAACCTGGGAGGATGAGAAGAAATTTGTGTGCACAGTAGGAACTCTGGCGCAGACTGCTAAGGAGAATCATATTACGAAGACTGCACTTATGATCATTGGAGACTGCGTAAATGCCGCTCATTATGACCGTTCCAAGTTATACGATCCAGGATTTACAACAGAATTCCGTGAAGCAACGAAATAAGAATAAGGTTATTTGATATGGCAGCTTAGGTTAGAGCCTGTTCCAGATGAAAGGAAAACGGATGAAAATTTCCATGATATGCTACACCCTGACAGGGCAGCAGACAGGAGAGAAATTAAAAAAAGGACTGGAAAAAGAAGGAAATATAGTTTCTCTTTTCACAAAGAGCAAATACATTCCAGATTCTATAAAGGGAAGCTGCGGGAAATGGACGGGAGAACAGTTCGAAACTGCAGACAGTATCATTTTCATTGGAGCAGCCGGAATCGCAGTACGCAGCATCGCCCCCTTTATACAGAGCAAAAAGAAAGATCCGGCTGTGCTGGTAGTAGATGAATTGGGCAAATTTGTGATATCCCTGCTGTCTGGACATCTTGGTGGGGCAAATGAACTTGCCTGTCTGGCTGCAGACATTTTACAGGCAATCCCTGTAGTCACAACTGCCACAGACCTTGAGGGAAAATTTGCTGTGGATGTGTTTGCAAAGAAAAATAACTGTCACATTTTTCGAATGAAAGAGGCGAAAGAGGTTTCTGCCGCGCTGCTGGCAGGTGAGAAGGTGGGATTCTACAGTGAATTTCCCTGGGAGGGAGAACTGCCAGAGGGACTGATCTGGTGTCAAAAAACTGGCATATCACTTTCTGAAATACAGTATGAAACTGTGGATGGCACACCACTTCCAGAGGTGGGGATTGCCGTGACCGTACATAAAAGCTGTCATCCCTTTGCCTCAACGACGCATGTAGTTCCACCAGCTGCTGCGCTTGGAATGGGTTGCCGGAAAAATAAAGAATCAGAAGCCGTGGAAAATGTAGCATTTAGCTGCCTGAAAGAAAATGACATTTATCCGGAGGCAGTTGCAGCTCTAGCAAGCATTGATGTAAAAAAAGAAGAACCCGGGCTTCTGGCTCTTTCAGAAAAGCTGGGAGTTCCTTTCAAAACATTTTCCAGTGAGGAACTTCTGTCTGTGCAGGGTGAATTCACCTCATCCTCTTTTGTGAGTAAGACAGTAGGTGTGGATAATGTGTGTGAACGAAGCGCGGTGAAAGCCGCAGAGAATCATACTGGCATTCATTTTATACAGAGAAAACGGGGCGCAGAGGGCGTGACAACCGCTCTTGTCCTTGGAGATTGGAGGATACGTTTTGAGTAAAGAAAAGAAAATCTATGTGGTAGGAATCGGACCAGGTTCTTATGAAGGAATGACAGGAGCTGCAGCTACAGCTCTTGAAAAAAGTGATGTGATCGTTGGATACACTGTTTATATTGATCTTGTAAAAGACCATTTTCCGGGAAAATCTTTTCTCACCACACCTATGAGAAAGGAAGTAGACCGCTGTGTAATGGCTTTTGATGAGGCTATGAAAGACCAGACAGTTTCCATGATCTGCAGTGGTGATGCGGGAGTTTACGGAATGGCTGGTCTTATGTATGAAATCGGCGCAAACTATCCGGAGGTGGAGCTGGAAGTAGTTGCAGGTGTTACAGCAGCAACCGGAGGAGCAGCAGTGCTTGGTGCTCCATTGATCCACGATTTCTGTCTGATCAGTCTCAGTGATCTGCTCACACCATGGGAAAAGATCGAGAAGCGTCTTCTTCTGGCTTCGGAAGCTGATTTTGTGATTGTTCTTTACAATCCGTCCAGTCACAAGAGACACGATTATCTGAAAAAAGCCTGCGAACTTATGCTTCAACACAAATCTCCGGAAACAGTATGCGGTACCGTGCAGAACATTAACCGCGAGGGTGAAACTGCCAGGGTTATGACTCTGGCTGAATTGAAAGAAACAC
>NZ_JBCOMJ010000039.1:0-48379 GCF_040924225.1 Ruminococcus sp. RTP21484sp1_RTP21277st1_D2_RTP21277_210401
CTGTTGATGGAAGCATTATACTACATTGGGACATTTTCCTTTGTGGTATATTAGGACATTATCATAAATGGTTCATATTTTTACAATTTTTTTCACAAAACCTCTTGACGAAACCAAATCTCCCTGTTATTATAATCGAGTATGCCGCACAAAGAGGTTTAAGAGTCGAGAGACCACCATATTTGGCGAGTAAAGTCTATAGGAGGTGCCACAAATGTACGCAATTATTGCAACAGGTGGTAAACAGTACAAAGTTGCTGAAGGCGACGTAATCAGAGTTGAGAAGCTCGGAGTTGAAGCTGGTGAAACCGTTACTTTTGATTCTGTAATTGCAGTTAGCAATGACGGATTAAAGGTTGGAGAAGACGTTAAGGATGCCAGTGTTACCGCTTCTGTAGTTGAGAACGGAAAGGCTAAAAAAGTCATCGTTTACAAGTACAAGAGAAAAACTGGATATCACAAGAAAAACGGTCACAGACAGCAGTACACCAAAGTTAAAATCGAAAAGATCAACGCTTAATCAGGTGCTGTTATGATCAATATTACAGTTAAGAAGAGAAAAGGCTCTTATCTGGATTTTCTGTCCAAAGGACATGCAGGCTATGCCGAAGAGGGACAGGATATTGTATGTGCTGCCGTATCAGCCTTGATCATTACTACTGTGAATTCTCTTGAGAAATTTACGGAAGAGCAACTTGAAGCGGAAGCGGATGAGGGATATGTATCCATCCATTTTAAAACAAATCCGAATACTGAGCGCGGGAAACTGCTTATGGATTCCCTGATTCTTGGATTAACAGAAATTGAGCATAGTTATAACAATCGATATTTGACAGTAAGAGTCAAGGAGGTGTAACAACAATGATGAAGATGAACCTTCAGTTATTCGCACATAAAAAAGGAGTTGGTTCCACAAAGAACGGTCGTGATTCCGAGTCCAAGAGATTAGGTGCGAAGAGAGCAGACGGACAGTTTGTTAAAGCCGGCAACATCCTTTACAGACAGCGCGGAACTAAGATCCATGCAGGCGAGAACGTAGGATGCGGAAAAGACTATACATTATTTGCACTGACCGATGGTGTTGTAAGATTCACCAGAAAAGGCCGCGATAAGAAACAGGTTTCTATCGTACCAGTAGAGGCAGAGTAATTCGTAGAGCAGGAGGCTTCAAATCTATAAAGGTTTGGAGCCTTTTCTTATAAAGGAGATTTAATGTTCGCAGACAGAGCTACCATATATATCCGTTCCGGTAAGGGCGGCGACGGCCATGTAAGCTTCCGCAGGGAAAAATATGTACCTGACGGCGGTCCGGATGGCGGCGACGGCGGCAAGGGCGGAGACGTCATTTTTGAAGTTGACGAGGGACAGAATACCCTCGGTGATTACCGTCATAAAAGAAAATATAAGGCAGAAGACGGTCAGGAGGGCGGCAAAAAGCGCTGCCACGGTGCCGACGGTGCCGACATTATATTAAAGGTACCGGAAGGTACTGTTATCATGGAGGCTGAATCCCGTAAGGTAATTGCAGACATGTCCGGTGACAATCGTCGTCAGATTGTTCTGCGCGGTGGACGCGGCGGTAAGGGAAATCAGCATTATGCAACCCCTACCATGCAGGTTCCCAAATATGCCCAGCCTGGACAGCCTTTTCAGGAGCTTGAAGTGCTTCTGGAGCTAAAGGTGATTGCAGATGTAGGACTGGTAGGTTTTCCTAATGTTGGTAAATCTACATTTCTCTCACGTGTTACAAATGCGAAACCGAAAATTGCCAACTATCATTTCACAACCTTAAGCCCGAACCTTGGTGTTGTAGATACTGAGAATGGCGGTTTTATCATCGCAGATATCCCTGGACTGATCGAAGGTGCTTCTGAAGGAGTCGGTCTTGGTCATGAGTTCCTTCGCCATATTGAGCGTACCAGAGTTCTGGTGCACATTGTGGATGCAGCTTCCACAGAGGGACGAGATCCTATTGATGATATTTATAAGATTACCAAAGAACTGGAGAAATACAATCCGGAAATTGCAAAGCGTCCTCAGGTAATTGCAGCCAATAAAGTGGACTGTATTTTTGACGACGGTCAAGAGAATCCTGTAGACAGACTTCGCAAAGAATTTGAACCAAAAGGTATCAAAGTATATCCCATTTCTGCAGTTACCGGACAGGGTGTACGCGAGCTTCTTTTCCATATCAAGGAACTTCTGGACAGTTGTCCGAAGAAAGCAATCGTATTCGAGCAGGAATTCTTCCCAGAAGATATGCTGATCAATGAGAGCCTTCCATTTACCGTACAGGTTGATGAGGAAGATCCCTCTGTATTTATCGTAGAAGGACCACGTATCGAGAAAATGCTTGGTTATACCAATCTGGATTCTGAGAAAGGCTTCGCCTTTTTCCAGCGTTTCCTGAAAGAGGGCGGCATTCTGGATGAACTGGAAAACGCCGGTATTCAGGAGGGTGATACGGTTCGTATGTATGGATTTGAATTTGATTATTATAAATAAATAGCAGCTATTCAGCAGGTATTCAGGAGATAAATTATGACAAGTAAGCAAAGAGCATATTTAAAAAGTCTGGCAATGAAAATGGATGCCATTATCCAGCTTGGCAAGGGCGGTCTTACACCAGAAAACACCAAGGCTGTTGACGAAGCACTTGCAGCGAGAGAGCTGATTAAAATCAGTGTGCTTCAGAACTGTCTGGAGGATCCTAAGGAAATGGCACAGGTTCTTGCAGAGCGCACCCATTCCCAGGTTGTACAGGTGATCGGTAAGAAGATCGTATTATACCGCGAAGGTAAAAAAGAGAAAAAGAAAATTGAACTGCCAAAATAATCGAAAAAAAATCGGGATCATGGGCGGTACCTTTGATCCCATCCATATGGGACATCTGATCCTGGGTGAGCAGAGCTATGAGCAATTCCAGCTGGATAAGGTTCTGTTTATGCCTTCCGGCAACCCGCCTCATAAACGGGACCGTGCTGGCAGAGCCTCTGATAACCAGCGTGTGGATATGGTCCGGCTTGCAATTGAAGATAATCCCCATTTTGAGTTGTCTCTTGCAGAAATGCACGAGACCGGGTATACCTATACCTATCGCACTCTGGAAGAGCTAAAAGAATACAATCCGGACACAGACTATTATTTTATCATTGGTGCAGATTCTCTTTTTGCTTTTGACGAATGGATGGAACCAGAGCGGATCTGTCGGGCCTGTACTCTTGTGGTGGCTGTCCGGGATCATGCGTCCTACGCTGAACTGAATCGGGAAATCCAGCGTCTTTCTGCAAGGTACAACGGAAATTTTGCCCTTTTGGATACTATGAATATTGATGTGTCCAGTCATCAGATCCGTCAGTGGATTTCAGAAGAAAAAAGTCTGAAATATTACGTCCCGGATAAGGTGATTTCTTACATGAAAGAGAATGGAATTTACAGAAAGAAGGAAGTCTGACCATGGCAGATTACGATTTTGCAAAAATTGAAAAAAAACTTTCCAAATACCTGGATGAGGATCGTTTCCAGCATACCATGGGCGTTATGTACACCAGCGCATGTCTGGCTATGGTCCATGGATATGATATCAAAGATGCACAGGTGTCCGGTCTTCTTCACGATTGCGCCAAATGCATTCCCAATAAGAAAAAACTGAAGATGTGCAGCGAACACAATATTCCGGTTTCCGATTTTGAGAGAAGTCACCCGTTTCTTCTCCACTCCCGTCTTGGAGCTTATATTGCTCACGAGAAATATGGGATTGACGATCAGGAGATTCTTTCTGCCATCAATTATCACACAACTGGCAGACGTGAAATGAGTCTTCTTGAAAAGATTATTTATATTGCAGATTATATTGAGCCCATGCGTTATAAAGCAAGCCGTTTACCGGAAATTCGCAAACTTGCGTTTGAAGACCTGGATGAGTGTATGTATGAGATCCTAAAAGATACCCTGGAGTATCTGGAAGAAGATTCTGCCGATGATATTGAGCCAACTTCCAAGGAGGCTTATATTTATTATAAAGAATTGCATAATAAGCGTAATAACGTATCTGATAATTAATACTCCGCATATACTGGCGAATATTTTTACTATTTACAATTAACATTCTACGAGATGCGAGATATTTCGCACGAGCGAAGGCCAGGTACCACCTGACAGAGGATATTATTTCACTTTTAAAGCCTTTTGTTCTCGCAGGAATTTAAAATAATATTAGGTCAGTATAAGCATTATTAAGAAAGGAGCAGATCAGAATGAGTACAGTAAGTACAGAGAAAATGATGGCACAGATTGCCTGCAAGGCAATTGATGATAAAAAGGGACAGGATATTAAGATAATTGATATTCATAATGTTTCTGTAATTGCAGATTATTTCGTAATCGCAAGCGGTACAAACTCCAATCAGGTTCAGGCGATCGTCGATAATGTGGAGGAGCAGCTTGGACGCGCTGGCTTTGAGGCGAAGCAGATTGAGGGAAACCGCAATTCCAGCTGGATTCTCATGGATTACGGCGATGTGATCGTGCATGTGTTTGATGAGGAAAACCGACTTTTCTATGATCTGGAGAGAATCTGGAGAGATGGAAAGGTTCTGGAGATGGATGCGTTTTTAGAGAAATAAAAAAGTCCCCTTTGGTAAACAATTGTCTGGAAACAGCAATTGTTTGCTAAAGGGGAAATTTTTTATGACTATTGGTAAAAACGCATGACACCAAATACTTTACCCAGAATCTGGATTTCTCCTGTAATGATAATGGGATCCATAGTGTCATTCTCTGGCTGAAGGCGGTAGTAGCCCTTCTCCTTATAGAAGGTCTTCACTGTGGCAGAGTCCTCTACCAGGGCAACTACAATGTCGCCATTATCGGCAGTAGGCTGCTGCTTTACCAGGACCTGATCACCATCAAAGATTCCTGCATTGATCATGCTGTCGCCTTTTACCTTCAGCATGAAGCTCTGTTCATTGGGCATAAATTCTGCCGGGATGGGAAAATAGCCATCTACATTCTCTACAGCCAGAATAGGCTGTCCGGCGGCTACGGTGCCTACAATCGGAACATTGACCACTTCACGGCGGACAAGATTGAAATTGTCATCTATGATCTCTATAGCTCTCGGCTTCGTGGCGTCGCGGCGGATGTATCCGTTCTTCTCAAGAGCTTCCAGATGGGCATGAACAGATGATGTAGACTTCAGATTTACAGCTTCACAAATCTCACGAACTGCTGGCGGGAATCCGCGGTTCAGAATCTCACTTTTAATATATTCTAAAATTTCCTGCTGTTTTTTGCTGATTTTACCATATGTCATAAGAGTTTTCCTCCGAAATTCATTCAACTTTTTCTTATCATACCATATTTTTCTTAATTAAGCAAACAGATATTCTGAAAATATGTTCGTTTTTTGATATGCAGGCTGTTCACAGCTTCCAGCTTTGTTCACGTTACTGTTCACTCCGTTCACAGTAACGCGCTTCGCGATGCACAGAAATCATGCTTTGCATGATTTCGCGCCACAACTCTCGGGTTTTCTGTGAACTTTGTTCACAAAAACACCTCGCGGAACGTTACCAGTGAACAGTAACTTGTTCATACACTTTCACACACTTTTCGTTTTCTTTTCCTTGTGTTCACCGGCAAAAAATGGTACAATTGTTTGGTATGAAAATTCAGAGCCCGACTCAAAAACAAAGGGGGAATCCGCTTGTCCGAGAAGAAATCTAACAAGCCTGGCAAAATGACAGGACTTTTTGTCCAGTTAAAGAACATATTCGGACTGAATATTGCCACCGTTGCTTTTGGTGTATTGTTATTATATATGATTTTTACTGCCTTTTTACTTGTAACCTCCACACATATCGAATCTTACCAGGTTACCACAGGTCCTTTGTCACGAAACGAAACCTACACTGGTATTTCTCTTCGGGAAGAGAGTGTTTTTAAGGCAGAATCCTCCGGTTATGTGAATTATTATGCCCGGGAGGGAAGTAAGATCAATGCCAACGGTGCTGTTTACGGATTAAGTTCCGGAAAAATTGCAGAAACCAAGTCTGCATTGACTGCTGATGAACTGGAGAAGATCCGCAGTTCTATGCTCAGCTTTTCCAAAGGATTTTCCGGAAGTAAATTTAACAACACCTACAGTTTTAAGAACCAGCTGGAGGGAAGCATCCTTCAGTATGAGGGAATTTCCACTGACGGGAATGCAGATTCACAAGTAGTGACCATCGGTGGACAGAATATCTGTAAAGCCCAGGAAGACGGCATTATCCTCTATTCTATGGACGGCTATGAGAATAAGACTGTGGAGAACATTACAGCAGCAGATTTTGACCAGACTTCTTACCATGAAACGGATCTGAAGACATCCGAAAAGGTGCAGGCCGGAGATAACATTTATACAAATATTACCAGCGAATTATGGAGCCTGATCATTCCATTAAGCGACAAACAGGTCGCCAAGCTGGAAGGACGTTCCACCATTCGTGTGAAATTTCTCAAGGATGATATGACACAGAGCGGCGATTTTTCCATCATAAAAATCGATGGTAACAAATATGGAAAAATTGACTTCAGCCGCGGTCTGATCCGCTATGCATCTGACCGTTTTCTGGATATTGAGCTGGTTACCAATACAGTAACCGGTCTTAAGATTCCCCTTTCCGCTATTGAATCCAAGGATTTTTACGTAATTCCGGCAGAATATGCCACGACTGATCCTGACAGCGGAAGTGTAGGCTTTAACAAGATTTCCAAAGATTCCAGCGGAAATAACGTAAGAACCTTTATCAATGCTACAATCTACGGTAAAGTTAAAATTGAATCAGATGATGATTCTGCTGATGAAGCTTACAATTATTACGTGGATAGAAGCGCTTTTAGGGAAGGAGATGCTATTGTAAAAGATGACTCTAACCAGCGCTTTATTGTGGGCGAAACAGATTCTCTGGAAGGCGTTTACTGCATCAATCAAGGGTATGCGGTATTCCGTCAGGTAGATATACTGGATCAGAATGAAGAATATGCCATTATTTCCAGTAATACATCCTACGGACTTTCCCGCTATGACCGCATTGCCAGAGACTCCTCCCAGGTAAAAGAACAGGATATTCTCTACTAAGTTTAACATATACTATTTTTAAGGAGGCTTATAAATGTTAGCTGAAAATTTACAGCAGGTAAATGCAAATATTGAAAAAGCCTGTGCTGCTGTTTCCCGTGACCCAGGTGAAGTCACATTGGTGGCAGTAAGTAAGACCAAACCGGTCTCCATGCTTCAGGAGGCGTATGATGCCGGTGCGCGTGTTTTTGGAGAAAATAAAGTTCAGGAGATCATGGATAAATATGACCAGCTGCCATCAGATATCCAGTGGCACATGATCGGTCATCTGCAGCGCAATAAAGTAAAATATATTATTGACAAGGTTGCCATGATTCACTCGGTAGATTCCCTTCGCCTTGCCCAGACCATTGAGCAGGAAGCTGCAAAGAAAGATCTTGTTATGCCAATTCTGCTGGAAGTTAATGTAGCAGAGGAAGAAAGCAAATTCGGATTAACGACGAATGAGGTGCTTCCTCTTCTTGAGAAAATCAGCATATTTTCCCATATAAAAGTGATGGGACTTATGACCATTGCCCCATTTGTGAAAAATCCAGAAGAAAATCGTGAAGTTTTTCGCACATTGAAGAAATTAAGTGTTGACATTAGTGCAAAAAACATTAATAATGTTAACATGAGTGTTCTGAGTATGGGTATGACCGGAGATTATCAGGTTGCTGTCCAGGAAGGCTCAACCATGGTACGTGTGGGAACCGGTATTTTTGGTGAACGAAATTATGCCACACGGCAAGAAGATTAAGATTGGAGATTGAAAATGAGCGTTTTTGATAAATTATTAGATTCTATTAAACTGAATGATGACGATTATGATGAAGATAATTATTTAGATGAGGATCTGATGGATGATGACGAGGGGGATTTCTTGGATGACGATCCCATGGATGACAAGCCTAAGAAGAAATTCTTCGAGAAATTCGGTCGTAAGAAAGAGGATGATTTGGCTGACGAAGATACTTCCTTTGACGAAGAACCTGTACATACAGCAGCACCAAAGACTGCTGCCAAGGCTCCTGTGAAACAGCCAGCTGAGAAGCAACGCCCTGTAGCTTCTTCCAAAATCACTCCGATGAGAAGCAGCCGTCGTGCTAATCAGGCTTCTTCTATGGAGGTTTGTGTGATCAAACCAGCTTCCATGGAGGACACCCGGGAGATTGCAGACACACTTCTTGACAATGCAACTGTAATTCTGAATCTGGAGGGTATTGATGTAGAACTTGCACAGCGTATTATTGATTTTGCATCTGGCGCATGTTATTCCCTGAATGGTTCCCTTCAGAAGATTTCCAGCTACATCTTCGTACTTGGTCCCTCTTCTGTAGATATCACTGGTGATCTTCAGAATATTCTTGGCGGCGCTACACCTTCTGTAAGAGCCGGTTATTGATTTTTATGGATAAGGATGAATTTTTACTTAAGAGAATCCGGGAGCTGGCAAATCTCTCTTACCAGAGAGATATTGTCACCTTTACGGATTTTCTTAACTTAAACGAACAAAATATGCTTGCTTCCCTTAAGCTTCATCAGATGGGCGTAGAGGTAAAGCTTTTCGGTGGCTATGAGCATGCAGAACGGCAGATGGCAGCTTTTTTCCCCGGAGGCCTTGGTTTTACCTGGGATTATCCTATTGACTGCCTGAAAATAGAGCCCAAGGCTCTTCGTTTTTCTGAGGAGCTTGGACATAGAGATTATCTTGGAGCGCTCTTGAATCTTGGAGTTGACCGCAGTGTAGTTGGTGATATCCTCATCAAGGATAAAGAAGCCTGGTTTTTCTGCCTTCATAAAATGTCTGACTTTTTTATCGATAATCTTATTCGGGTAAAACATACTACCGTGCTGGTTTCCAAAGTAGAGCAGGCAGAAGAGATTCCGGAACCTGAATTTAAAATGATAAATGGTACCTGCGCTTCTGTAAGGCTGGATGCTCTCATCGGGCTGGCTTTTCAGACGTCCAGAAGCAGCATGGTTTCTTTTATTGAAAGCGGTCTTGTGTTTGTAAACGGCAAACTGATCACCTCCAATGGATATGAGCCAAAAGAAGGAGATATTATTTCCGTTCGCGGCAAAGGACGATTTATCTATGATGGTGTATCCAGACAGACAAAGAAAGGACGCCTTGGTGTCCGCATTCGAAAATACGTATAAACAATAATACATTTGGAGAGGATTTAACTATGGCAGAAGAAAAATTACTTGTAAAACGTGACGGGGAGTTCTGTTATCCCATTTATTTTGAAAATGACTTTTCTTTTCTTTCACAGGCCTTAACAGACGAAGGTCTTGCCGGGAAAAGCATGTGTATTGTTTCAGATTCTACAGTAGCACCTCTCTATGCAGACCAGGTGAAGGCAGAGCTTTTGAAAGTGACCGATCATGTATGCCAGTTCACTTTCCCCGCCGGAGAAGCACACAAGAATCTTGATACCGTACAGGATCTTTTCCAGTGCCTTATTAAGAATGGGCTTGACCGCAAAAGTCTGGTGGTTGCTCTTGGAGGCGGAGTAACAGGAGACTTATCCGGCTTCGGTGCTGCAGCCTATCTTCGGGGAATTGATTTTATCCAGATCCCTACCACGCTTCTGGCGCAGGTTGACAGCAGCGTAGGCGGTAAAACTGGCGTTGATTTCAGACAGTTTAAAAATATGGTAGGCGCTTTTCATCAGCCCCGCCTGGTTTATATGAATATGGCCACCTTACAATCCCTCCCTGAGCGCGAATTTGGCTGTGGAATGGGTGAAATTCTAAAGACCGGACTAATTTGCGATAAAGACTTTTTCGACTTTGTATGCGCAAATTACAAGATTATCCGCACTATGGATCCAGAAATGCTTGCCGTTATGATCCGAAAATGCTGTGCCATCAAAGCCGGGGTTGTAGAGCGGGATCCCAAGGAACAGGGAGAGCGTGCTCTTCTTAATCTTGGCCACACCATAGGACATGCAGTCGAAAAGCTGATGAACTTTAACCTTCTCCATGGTCAGTGTGTGGGAATCGGACTTGTTGCCGCAGCTGCCATTTCCAGGGAAAGAGGTCTCCTCACAAATGCTGAATATGAACAGATCTGCCATAGCCTTAAGCTTTACGACCTGCCTTTGTACGTGGAAGGACTTTCTCCCAGAGACATTCTTGCAGCTACCAAAAAGGACAAAAAAATGGAACAGGGACAGATTAAATTTATTCTTATGGATGGTCTTGGAAAGAGTTTTATTGACAAAACAGTTACAGATCAGGAGCTTCTTGTGGGAATTCACGCCATCTGCAGGTAATCTATTATGGAAAATAAAACAGCTTCAAACTACAATGATCTTCCACTAAAAGCACCTAAATTAAAAGCAATTCTGCTTATCCTTTTTCTGGTTCTTCTGGATCAGGGAACAAAGTATTTTGCAATCAGGTATCTGAGAGGAACCTCCGGGATTACTCTTATTGATGATGTGTTAAACCTTCGTTACCTTGAAAACAGAGGCATGGCATTTGGCCTTCTCCAGAATAAGATTCTTTTTCTGGTGCTTACCTGTATTGTGTTTTTTGTGGCTATTATATATCTTTTTATAAAAGCACCTGCAACTGTTTATTACAGACCACTGCTTTATACAGCGGCAATTGTGTTCGCTGGAGCAATGGGGAATTTTATAGACCGTGTTTTCCGTGGATATGTGGTAGATTTTATTTATTTTTCCCTGATTGATTTTCCCACGTTTAATGTGGCAGATATTTACGTGACCTGTGGGATCACAGTGATGGTATTTCTTATGTTTTTCCGTTATACAGAAGAAAATGATTTTGACTTTCTGAAACCGGGGAACAGATCTGCCAGGTAAATTGATTTGTCTGATTTTTCATATACCGCGTAATTGAGAGAGGAGTTTTACTGATACATGGAGCAATTGGAATTTACAGCAACCGAAGATGAAGCAGGAGTGCGCATAGACCGCTGTCTTTCCGATAAATATAAGGAACTTTCCCGTTCTTATCTTCAGAAGCTTCTGAAAGAACAAGGTGTTACCGTCAATGGGAAAGCAGTAAAAGCAAACTACAAAATACAGGCAGGGGATCTGGTTCAGACAACCCTGCCTGATCTGACTGAACCGGATATTCTTCCGGAAAATATCCCTTTGGACATTTTATACGAAGATGATGATGTACTGGTGATAAATAAGCCCAAAGGAATGGTAGTCCATCCTGCAAATGGCCACACCAGCGGAACTTTGGTAAATGCTATTATGTACCACTGTCAGGGCAATCTGTCCGGTATTAACGGGGTTATGCGTCCTGGAATCGTCCACCGTATTGATAAGGACACTACAGGAGCTCTTCTTGTATGCAAGAATGACACGGCTCACCGTGATCTGGCCCAGCAACTGAAAGCGCATACTATCAAGCGGCGTTACCGGGCTATTGTGGCAGGTAATCTTAAGGAAGATGAAGGTACTGTAGAAGGCCCGATCGGCCGTCACCCAATTGACCGGAAAAAAATGGCGATCAACTACAAAAATGGAAAAGACGCTGTCACCCATTATAAAGTCCTGGAACGTTTCGGGAATGCGACTTATATCGAGTGCCGCCTTGAAACCGGTCGTACCCATCAGATTCGTGTACATATGACCAGCCTTGGACATCCTCTTCTTGGCGATGAGATCTATGGCTCAGGCAAAAATCCTTATCATCTCCAGGGACAGACTCTTCATGCCATGGTTTTGGGCTTTGTTCACCCAAGAACAGGAGAGTATATGGAATTTTCCGCACCTTTGCCAGAATATTTTCTCAATTTGTTAGAAAAATTAAGAAAATAGTTGTCAGTTTACCCTGATGTAGTGTATAATAATCTTACAAAATTCCTATGAATTGCCAGTCACGAAGTGAACAGTAACAAAGGAATTGCAGAAGGGAGTGGCAGATATGAACAATACAACAAGTTCAATTATTACCATCGGACGTGAATATGGAAGCGCCGGCAGGCAGATTGGTCAGGAAGTAGCCAGATATTTTGGAATCAAGTGTTACGACAAAGAACTTCTGGAGCATGCTGCAAACGACAGCGGTATTTGCAAGGAATTATTTGAGAATCATGATGAGAGGCCAACTAACAGCTTTCTGTATTCTCTTGTAATGGATACTTATTCTTTTGGATATTCTTCTGCTGGATTTACAGACATGCCTATGAACCACAAGGTTTTCCTGGCACAGTTCGAAGCCATCAAGAAATTAGCTGCAGAAGGCCCCTGTGTTATGGTAGGGCGCTGTGCAGATTATGCTCTTGCAGATAATAAAGACTGTTTCAGTGTTTTTGTTCATGCTGATCTGGACTGGAGGATCAAGCGTATTGCAGGCAAATACAATAAGACACCTAAAGAAGCCAAAGATATGATCACCAAAACAGATAAGAGCCGTGCAAGCTACTATAATTACTACACCAATAAGAAATGGGGTGCAGCAGCGGGCTACAGCTTAAGCGTTGACAGCAGTGTGCTTGGTATCGAAGGTGCTGCCCAGGCGATTATCAATACCATACATATTTTTGATGACCTTAAGAAATAATATACAGAATCATGTGAAAATAAGGAGTTCTCGAAAGAGAGCTCCTTTTGTAATTTGTTGCATCTCAATTCCTGTTTTCGGTTCCTATTTTCAAACGCCATCGCCACTTTATATTTTTTTAATAAGACATTGAGACAAAACTGTGTTATAATAGATGGAAATCGCTGTTTAACAAATAACAGCGCAGACACTTATTGGTTACTGTGCAAACAGCAGACAGTAACACATATTTTGCATTCATGTTTCAGGAGGACGATATTAGAATATGAAATTACGCTGGGACAATCAACATGTTCGCTGGGGAGTAACTTCTTTCCTTGTAATCGCAGCCAGTATGCTCTTTTATTATGGTGTTTTCCATATGAAAACACTGATTACAGGAATCCAGACATTTCTTGGGATTCTCACACCTATTGTTTATGGTGTCGTGATCGCCTTTTTACTGACCCCTGTATTAAATTTTCTGGAGAAAAAAATTATTTATCCGCTTCTTGCCAGGAAAGAAGTATCAGTAGGAAAGAAGGGGCGCAAGGCAATTCGTTGGGCATGCGTAATTTTATGTATGTTTCTCTTCCTTGCTCTTATTTATGCCCTTATTATGATGGTTCTGCCAGAACTGATCCGAAGTATTATGGGGCTGATCTACAGTTTTCCAGCCTATGTGAAGGTTATTCAGAAATGGCTGCAGTCTTTCATTGAGAAATGGAATCTGAACAGTGATGCACTGGACACTTTGAATCAGTCCATCACCACAGCTCAGGACTACCTGACTACGAATATCCTTCCGCAGATGCAGGAAATGCTAAAAAATATTTCCGCGGGTGTGTTTGAATTAATTAATTTTCTGAAAAATTTCCTCATCGGAGCTATCGTTTCACTGTACCTGATGGCAGATAAAGAGGGATTCATTGCCAAGGCAAAAATGCTCACCTACGCAATTTTTAATACCCAGCATGCGAATTTTATCATCCATTCCATGCGTTTTACCAATAGAACCTTTATCGGATTTTTCAGTGGTAAGATTTTGGATTCTGCCATCATTGGCGTATTGTGTTATATTGGTATGAACTTTTTAAATATGCCATATATACTTTTGATCAGTGTGATCATTGGTGTAACCAACGTAATTCCATTTTTTGGACCTTACCTCGGAGCAATCCCAAGTATTTTTCTCATCTTGTTGGTGGATCCGCTGCAGGCTATTTATTTTGCAATTTTTATTCTTGTTCTCCAGCAATTTGACGGCAATATTCTTGGACCGAAGATTCTTGGTGATTCCACAGGACTTTCCAGTTTTCTGGTCATTGTCGCCATCCTTATTGGCGGTGGAATCTTTGGAATCCCAGGTATGATTATTGGCGTTCCTGTTTTTGCAGTACTTTACGCAGCACTTGGCAGACTAGTCCATATCAGCCTGATTTATAAGCAGGTTCCAAATGAGGAGCAAAAATACACCAACATTGACTGTCTGGATCCGGAAACACATGAACCCGTTCTTTTCCCGGAAGAAGAGCCGAAGAAAAGGGAGACGCCCAGACGCACTGCAATGTTGAAATTTACCCTTACTTTGTTAAAAACGATCCAGAAAATTCTGACTACAATCTGGACCCTTATAAAAAAATATTCTGTGATAATTTATCAAAAAGTCAGACAATTGATAGAAGAGTACAGACAGAAACAAAACAGTAAAAAGGACGGAAATTAACATGCGGCTTTTAATACAACGTGTAAATCATGCAAGCGTAAAAGTAGATGGTGAAGTTATCGGAAATATTGGGAAGGGCTTTCTTGTATTGGTCGGCATAGGTCAGAATGATACCAGGGAAATTGCAGACAAATATATGAAAAAAATGCTAGGACTTCGAATTTTTGAAGATGAAAATGGCAAAACAAACCTTTCCCTGGCAGATGTAAATGGGGAGCTTTTGATGGTTTCGCAATTCACATTATATGCCAACTGCAAAAAAGGAAACCGGCCAAGCTTTATTGAAGCCGGTGCGCCAGAACAGGCAAATGAACTTTATGAATACATGCTAAAGGAGGCTGCAAAAGTTGTTCCAGTTGTTCAGCATGGTATTTTTGGCGCTGATATGAAAATTTCACTGGAAAACGATGGACCGTTTACAGTGATGCTGGACGAATCGATCATGTAAAATTAACAGCAATTGTAACGAAACCGGCCAAGGCTATATTGAAGCCGGTGCGCCAGATGTTCAGAATCGTCTGTGACTGCATAATGAATGCAGTCGAACCATCAATTATATTTTAACATTTAATGAAACCAATTATATTTTAACATTTAATGAAACCTTGAAAAACGCCGAAAACAGCCAGAAGAAGTGGCTGATTCGGCGTTATACCACTCATCTAGATCTATACGACAAACCCGAGTTTTTCATATAGATTGGTATCATTATTACTTCTAAAGGAGAATCTTTCATGGATAAAAAAGTCACCTACCACGAACAGACTGACGTCGAAAATACCTTGCGGCTTCGTGATGTTCTAAAAACCTTGCCGCCATTTTGCAAGGATTTCTTTCGTGCCATTGAACCTCGTACCACAACTAAAACCAGAATTTCCTATGCATATGACATCCGCATTTTCTTCCAGTTTCTTCTGGAACAAAATCCAGCCTTCAGGGACTGGTCTATAGATGCCTTTACAGTGGATGTCCTGGATCAGATCACAGCTGTTGATCTTGAAGAATATGAAGAATATCTGAAAGTTTACCAGGCCGGGGATAAAACGGAAACCAATGGCGAACGTGGTCTGAAGCGAAAAATGTCCTCATTGCGAAGTTTTTATGCATATTATTTTAAACGTGAAATGATTCACACAAATCCTACCGTCCTTGTGGACGTTCCAAAGATTCATCAGAAAAGTATCATTCGCCTGGAAGCTGATGAAGTTGCCTTGCTGCTGGATTATATTGAGCACGGCGGGGACGACCTTACCGGTCAGAAAAAGGTATATTATGAAAAAAACAAAGACCGTGACCTCGCTCTCGTTACTCTTCTGCTTGGAACAGGTGTTCGTGTTTCTGAATGTGTAGGTCTTGACATAGAAGACGTAGATTTCAAAAACAATGGAATCAAGGTTACTCGAAAAGGTGGAAATGAAATGGTTGTATATTTCGGTCCTGAAGTAGAAAAAGCTCTGAAAAACTACCTGGAAGTACGCAAGAACATTATTCCTGTAGAAGGCCACGAACACGCTCTCTTCTACTCTACCCAGCGCAAACGAATTGGTGTCCAGGCCGTTGAAAACCTGGTCAAAAAATATGCCCGCCAGGTTACCACCACCAAGAAAATCACCCCTCATAAACTCCGCAGTACCTACGGCACCGCCCTCTACCAGGAAACAGGCGATATTTACCTTGTAGCGGACGTTTTAGGCCATAAGGACGTGAATACTACCAAGAAGCATTATGCAGCCTTAGACGATTCCAGACGGCGTCAGGCAGCCACTGCTGTAAAGCTGCGTGAAGATTAACATCTGCTTCACACGTACAATTGTTGTAATCACCGCATTTAATTCACATAATATTATTATTGTAAATCAATTCAAAACTTTCTGCAAAATCTCCCTCAAAGTGGAGCGTGCAGATTGTAGGAATGATTTTTCAAACACGCTCTAAGGCGCAGCTCAAAAAAGGACATGACCCACAGTCGAGTCATGTCCTTATGTACCTCTAATTTGGTTTTACTGAATTTATAGCTGCAATATCATATTATCCGAGATTATAATGCTACTGCAATCTTATCCTGTAATGCTTCCGGAATCTCTTCTTTGTCAAGCGAAATACTTACAACTATTGAAATTCCATATTTCTCACCGATCTTGTCCAGCTGATCAAGTGTATCTGTAACATCAGCGTCTTCCAACTTGGAAACCTTGAGGAAACTGTCCAGATAAATCTGCTCAAGATCATGATCCTGAGAAATAATACCACAGATGAAACCTACGAATTCATCTGCATTCTTCAATGGATAAGAGGAGACGTCGATAAGACGTACCTTATTGTTAAGCTCATACATATGTTTGGTACTCTTGTCAAGGTAAACAATGCTTCCGTTGGCTTCTTTCACCGCACCGTTTACTCTGTCTAAGAGCACTTTTGTTTTGCCTTTGCCTTTCTTTCCTACGATCAGTTCAACCATGATGTTTTCCTCCTTAGACAATATGATATTAAATTTTTACCAAAAACCTTGTTTAATATGCTTCATATTATAGTATAATTTTTCTAAATTTTCAAGAGTTTTTTTAATATTTCTGTCTATTTTTCTCAATTGTGGCTACGATTCATAAAGCGACTGACTAGTACATCGTTTTCGAAATAACTATGCCTGCACACTCGAATCCACATCCTACGCGATTGGTGTAGTTATTTACGAAACGATGTACTAGAGCGTGTTTGAAAAAGGCTTTCTGCAAGATGTGCGTCACGATTTGTGGGAGATTTTGCCCGGATGAGGGCGCCGTAGCGGGCTACGGCAACCGAATTCGGGCAAAATACACCGCAAAGTGGGGCGTGCAGATTGCGGGAATGATTTTTCAAACAGGCTCTAGTTTATATTCTGCAAAAGGGACGACATCTGCTCATAAAGATCGTCTTTTGTGGAGGCACCCATTACAATGGAAATGTACGGCTTTCCATAAGCATTCTGGCTCAGCAACGCCAGACAGTTACCTGCATTGTCCGTAGTACCGGTCTTTCCACCCAGAATAGTCACATTCTTAGGAGGGGTAGCTTCTCCTGTGAGATAATGGTCTGTGGCAAGTAATGTGGTACTTGCACTGCTTCCGTCCGCATGAGTATATTCTACTGTATAAGATCCAGACTGTGTAATTTGAGTAAACTCTGGATAATTCAAAGCTTCCTTTAGCATCAGATAGATATCATAGGGAGTGGTATAATGGTTTTCATCCTGCAGTCCATGAGGATTGGTAAAATGAGTTCCGGTACAGCCAAGTTCTCTGGCATAACTGTTCATCATCTCCACAAACCCATCTGTAGAACCACCCACATGCTCTGCAATAGCCGCTGCTGCGTCATTACCTGAATAAACCAGCAGACAATGAAGAAGCTGATCCATAGTCACCTGGTCACCTGCCCAAAAGCCGCAAACCTGTGAACCCTCCTCCAGATTCAGATTCTCCTGTGTAATGGTTACTACGTCATCCATATTTCCATATTTCAGTGCCAGCATAGCTGTCATGATCTTGGTGATACTTGCCGGGTATACCTTTTGAAGTGCCTGTTTGGAATAAAGCACCTTTCTGTCATCCAGATCCAGAAGAAGTCCTTTCTGGTTTTCCCCAAGGGAAACACCATCCATCGGAACATCTGATACGACCACACACAAGTTCTCAGCAAAACCATCAGCTCTCAGGCTGTCTAAGTCTGTAATTCCACCAGAAAACTCTCTGGAAGCTACATATGCATCCTCCAGCTTATCAAAAACAGTTCCATTTCGGAGAACATAAATTGCACCGATCCCAGTACCGCCAAGCACAACCAAAAGCAACAGTAAAAGAACAGTATTTCTGATCCTCTTTCTTCTGGAGCTTCGAAATCTTGCCTGTTTACGTCTTGAGTTCTTCTTTTTTGCGGCTGTCATAAATATTCCTCTTTCTTATCAATTTCTTTTCTCTTAAGTTCTTTATTATAAGTACTGCTCTGCAGACCTACATTCATCACAAGCCCCATACCAATAAACAAGCTGACCAGGGAAGTCAGACCATAACTTACAAAAGGAAGAGGCGTACCAGTATTCGGTGCCAGTCCAGTAGCAACGCAGATATTCAAAAAACTCTGTATAGCTACCACACTGCCAATTCCGCAGCAGATAATCTTCCCGGCCAGATCCTTGGCCCTAAGGCTCATCCTGATACATTCAACTGAAATCAATAGCAATAATACGACCAAAGTTGTACATCCTATAAATCCATACTCCTCTCCGGCAACTGCGAAAATAAAGTCGGTCTGGTTCTCTGCAACAAAGTTTCCGGCATTTACAGAAGAAACCTGGTCATCCCCGGTAAGTTTTTTTCCAACCAGTTCTCCGGAGGCAATCGCCGTCTTCGAGTTATTCTGCTGTTCAATATCCTCCTGGTATTCCTCGTTTTCCGGGTAAAGGAAAGACATAATACGTGTTCTCTGATAATCCTTGATCAAAGTCTGATCCGGCTGCACAACAATAGACAAAAATATGATCAGAAGGGGAACCGCGATCAGGATCGCACCTCCGATGATCTTGTAGCTCAGTCCTGCTATATACAGCAGAATACAGAAAATAATGGTTACCGTAATGGTATTTTTCATATCCGGTTGTGCATAAATAAGAGCCAATGGAACAGCCAGAAGGAGCACTGATTCTGCCAACACCCTGAAAGTATTGATATCATCTTCATGGTCCATAAAAAACTTGGCAAAAAACAGAATAATAATAACTTTGGAAAGCTCGGTAGGCTGAAAACGGAAACCACCGATATCCAGCCATCTGGACGCACCTCCAGCCTCACTTCCGAACAATCGTACACCAATAAGCATAAGCAGATTAAAACCATACATGATCCACTGGAAATTCAATATCCAGGAATAATCCATTAACGATAAGATCACCAGCAACACAAGCCCCATCACAACGCCCAAAAGCTGTTTATTTCGAAGATCTGGCGATGCACTTGCTACCAGCTGCACTCCAAACAGACTGATCGCAGTCAGAAGGATCACTAGTTTAAAATTGTAAAAACGTAGCTTATACTGTTTAATCATAAATTTATCTGTCCTTTTTCGTCAACACAGGGATATACGCCATTAAGACAGGCGGTTCCTGTGATATCTGTATTTTCACTTTAGTTTCCTCTATGGTCACATACTTCTTTACTGTATGTACCAGATCGCTTTTTAACATTTTCATCATCTGTGGAGAGCATTCTATGCGTTCTGAGATAAGAAGAAGTTTCATCCTGTCGCGAGCATATCCTGCTGAACGCCTTCTTTCATTTAAAAAGGTCTTCATGCAAAATCCCTCCATTTCAGAGCATTAGTTGACATAACATTATTACAAACAACCAACATGCTATTTTGCGTAACTAATTATTACCTGAATATCAATGTCTTTTAAACAGTCGTGAAAACATACCTTTCTTCTGTCTGAGTTCTGCAAAGGGAACTTCCTCGCCCATAAGCCGTTTACAAATATTCCGGTATTCCTCCTCTGCCTGAGAATTTTTACCAGAAAGAGGCTCTCCCTGATTGGTTGCTATCACAATCTGCTCGTCATCTAAAAGAGTTCCAATCAGATCTACAGCCAGAATCTCTGTCACATCATCCACAGACATCATATCTCCCCTGGCGATCATGTCCGGACGAAGACGGTTGATGATCAGATGGATATCCCGCAGATCATTTGCTTCCAGAAGACCAATGATACGATCCGCATCGCGAATTGCAGATACCTCCGGGGTCGTCACTACAAGAGCTTTATCTGCACCTGCAATGGCATTCTTAAATCCCTGCTCAATTCCAGCCGGACAGTCCAGCAATATATAATCAAACTCCTCCCGCAGATCATCCGTCAGTTTGATCATCTGTTCCGGTGATACGGCGGTTTTATCCTTAGTTTGCGCAGATGGCAGCAGATAGAGCTCCGGATGCCGCTTGTCTTTGATCAGAGCCTGTTTCAGACGGCAGCTTCCATTCACCACATCTACCAGATTATATACGATCCGGTTCTCCAACCCAAGCACAACATCCAGATTACGAAGACCAATATCCGTATCCACAACCACGGTTTTCTTTCCCATCATAGCCAGACCAGTTCCTATATTGGCAACTGTAGTGGTTTTTCCTACACCGCCTTTTCCGGATGTAATGACAATGACTTCACCCATTTCTTCTGATTCCTCCTAAACAAAATGTTCCAAAATCCTGGTATTTCTCTTATGGATATGCCTGCCGGAACACTCCCGGCAGGCATATCCAGTACTGCTGATCAGACTATGAACAGCAGCAAAATCGTTTTTAGTCATTCGATGTATCACTGGTATCTGTAGAAGCAATACCTGTGAGAATAGAATCTTTATCTGCAAGATTGTACATATATTTAAAAATATCATTAGCAATCAGACATGCATTACCGGAGCTGTAACCATTGGCAATACGGATTGCCACTGCATACTCCGGATCAGAGGCCGGCGCATAACCGATAAACAGACCATGGTTTGGATGACGAAGATCCAGCTCTGCTGTACCGGTTTTACCTGCCACTTCTACTCCAAGACCATCAAACTGGGAATGAGTCTGGATCACACGACGCATACCATCATGGATCACATCCCAGATATTTGAAGATATATTTACCACATCCTCAATTTCCGGCTCATACTCCTGGATCACTTCTCCCTTCGGGTTCATTACTTTGTCCAGAAGGGTCAGTTTAAATACATTTCCGGAAGTAGCCATAACAGTAGCATAACGAGCCAGTTCTGATGTGGTAAACAGGTTATTTCCCTGTCCCATATAAGATGGAACTGCTTTGGCATCGGAAACCTTCGGAGTTGCCTCTGAAAGCTCGATTCCAGTCTTCCGGTCCAGACCGATCAAAGAGGCATATTCCTGAAGCTTATTCAGACTCTGCACCTCGGAGAACTCATTATCCCCAACTTTTCCTAGCTGAAAACCGATCATGTTAAAGAAATAGTTACAGGACTGCTCGATTGCAGTACGGATATCCAGACTTCCATGACCATTCTTATACCAGCAATTAATAGGCGGATCTACATAGTCAAAAGTTCCGGTACATTCAATATATGTACCTTCGTCAATAATTCCTTCTTCCATTCCTGCAATTGTTGAAAGAAGCTTCAGTGTGGAACCTGGTGCAGTGGTTTGCTGGGTCGCTTTATTGAAGAACGGACTGGACTGGTCAAGTGCCAGCTTTGCGTAATAATCTGTATCCATATCATTGGTCAGACGATTATTGTCATATCCGGGATAGGAAACAAGTGCAACCACATCTCCAGTCTTTACATCTACAACTACAGCGGACGCTGAGCATGGCATTAATGCCAGCTGTGCAGGCTCTATCTCCAGAGTGTATATCTTATTGATCATAAAATCATAAGCTCCCATTGCTCCGGAAGCCAGATTCTCATAATCATCATCATTTTTGTCAAGGACTCCCTGCTCATAAAGCACCAGGCAGATTTCCTGTCCGGAAATTGTATCTTCCTGCAGCATATATTTGTAAAGGAGCTTGGAAAATCCAGTATCCGTACTGAGATAATCGATAATATATGCTGTCAGTGCCTGATAAATTTCCTCAGAATCCAGATACTCTCCTTCCGGTGAAAAGCTGCTGATGTCGATCCAGCCCTGGCTTGTGGCATAAGTCAGGTAATCCTTCAGGCTGATGGTTTCATCTGTTGTCCAGGCCTTGTAAGTAGCATCTGATGTATCGATGGCATCTTTGGAAATAATTCCAAGCGTGTCTCTAAGAAGGTCATTACAGATGTAAGACAGATATTCCTGTGTTTCTTCATCTTCATCCTTATAGGCTGGCGGGTTTGAGCCATTCAGCTTCGTGCTTATTGTATCAAAAACTCTCTGCTGCTTTTGTTGAAATTTGGCATATAAATTTTTTTCTATGTCAGAGGCATCCTCATTGCTGAATTTGGTGATATCAATCACACTGTTGGAAATCAGGGCATTGTATACATCATAAATAGGAATACGGATCTGACTGGCATCTGTGACATACGTGTAATCAAAAGTCTTTGCCGCATCAATTTTCGTCAGAAGAACACCAGCCACACGCTGTTTGAGGATCTGATAGATTGCCGATTGCCAGTCAGTTTCAATAGTAAGCTGCACATCATCTCCTGCAACCGGCTCTACTTTGGTGTCCTCGTCAATTTTTAGAACCTTTCCAAGGTTATCAACAGAAACCGTCTCCTTACCGTCTGTTCCCTGAAGGGTAAGTTCCATATACTGCTCAATTCCTGCTTTACCTACGATCGCATCATTGGAATAATCCGGATTCTGTTTCCGAAGCTCTGTCAGCTCCTCGGAGGAAGCCTTACCAGTATAGCCAAGGATTGGTGCCATGCTTTCATCATCAATATACTGGCGGATGGAATCCTCAACCACATCAATTCCCTGCAGTCCGGTCTTATTCTCCATGATCGCAGCTACCGACTTTTCACTGACATTGGTAGCAATGGTAACCTGCATGTATTTCTTAAAACTGTTGGTATTCAGTTCGTAGCGGATAGTTGCAATATCAAGCATTTCCTGCTTGGTCAAAGTAAGAGGCAGACCATGGGAGATCAGCTCGTCCTCTGTATAAGCACGATCACCGCTAAGAACAATAGAAAATTTCTCGGAACCAGTGAGAAACTCCATCATCTGATCCGCAGTCGCCGTCTTCTGTTCATCTTTCAGATCATCGATCAATGCCTGTCCATAAATATCGGCACGGAAGCGATTCAGGGTAAAGCCCTCAACAACATCAAAAGCATACTCTCCATTCTTATCTACCACAATATGGAAGGAATGGGTAATATCATCTCCGTTGCTGTGAAGGATCTGAAGTACCTGATAGGCTACACCATTTAATGTAAGATTCTTCTCCCTTGTAGAAGTGTAAGTTCCATTATCTTCCAGCGTCAGAGAATAGGATAGCACATTAGATGCAAGAATATCTCCGTTTCTGTCCAGAATATTTCCGCGGGTGCTCTTGAGCACACGCTCTTTGGTTGTCCTGGCCTGGAATTTGCTGATGTAATCCTCTCCCTGAATAATCTGCAGATCAAATAATCTACGCACCAGAACAACTGACATTATCACAAATACCAAGATCAGGACTGTTGTTCGTTTTAAACTGATTTTCTTGAAAATTCGTTTTATTTTAGTACCCAAATTGACTCACTTTCTTTCCTGGTTATGTTCATGTAGTGATAGTTTATGTAACGGAAAATCCGGTATACAATCAAGGTAATAAATACCGTGTAAAACATTTCCGGGATAATGATCCTGTACAGATAAGTCCCAAGTCCCAGTCTGCCTCTTAAAAGGAACTGCAGCCCATAAACAGACAGATTATATAAAAGATCTGCAACTGCAGTCAGAAACATAGGAACCTTCACATCATCATCGTAATAAATCCTGTGCGCATATCCACTTAAATAACCAATATACATATAGATCAAAGCATAAAATCCAAATACTGATCCAAAGAACAGATCCACAAAAAGCCCTGAAAAAAATCCTGCCCAAAGGCCGCTTTTGCGCCCGCGCATAAGCCCTATGGATACACAGAAAACCAGCATCAGATTAGGAGTTACAGAGCCAATAGAAATCAGATCCATAACCGTACACTGCAGAAGAAAACATATTACGATCGTAAGAAAATAGACAATCTTACCCTTCATCTGCGCCCTCCTGTCCGTCTGCCGCACTGCTGTCAGTACTGCCGCTACTCTCCTGACTGCGGTCGCCAGAAGTACTGTCAGAACTGCCGCTGTCAGAATTGCCTTCCACCTGCGCAGTTCCGTCTACCAGATCCTGCTTATTCACAGTAATAACAAATACATCTTTCAAATGAAGGAAATCCACAGGTGTTACAATGGTTCCTGTCTTAGTCAGATTATTGCTGTCTACCTGCACTTCGCTTACATATCCGATAAACAATCCTTCTACAAATTTCTCACTGATATTGGAAGTAACAATACGTTCCCCGACAGTCACCTTGTTCTCCTGATCATAAAGCTGCTCAAAGCGAAGCTTTCCTTCATCAATCAGTTCCAGGTCTCCGTTTACAATACAGTTATCAGAAGTGCTTACAGTCATTGCACTTACGCTGCTGCTGTCATCAATAATGGAGCGGACAGTAGCCCAGGAGGAACCAACTTCTGTGACAATTCCAACAAGCCCCTTGCCTGCGATCACATTATTATCGACCCTTATCCCATCATCAGAACCTTTGTTGATCATAAAGGTATCGTACCAGTTTCCAGGATCTTTGGAAATGATAGACGCAGCCACCTTCGGATAGTCCTCATAGGTCTGATCCAGATTGTAAAGTTCTTTCAGTCTCTGATATTCCCCCTGATCCTGGATCAGTTTGTTATTCTGTGTAGTCAGACTGTCCAGTTCTGCCTTCAGCTCTTCATTTTCAAAAAGCAGATCCTGTTTGTCCTTGAAACTGTCCCTAATAGAACGGACCATACTGCCGATCTTTTCAATGCTTTTTTCAAAAGGGACTATGACAATTCCCGCTGTTTCCTGCAAAGGAGCTGTGGAAATACCTGAAGCAAATGTAGCCACAATACAGCTCAGACAGAAAAGTGTCATAATCGCCAGCAAATGTTTACTTTTCAGATTTATGCGAAATCGAAATTTTTTCTTAAGGTTTTTCATAAAATGGCACCCCTAAAAATTTATGATTTATAACTGTTCAGTACCTTCACAGTTACTATAATTTTCTTTGTGTGATGGGCTGAGCCCATTTACGAAGTTCTCTGTCGTGGATGATCTTCTCCAGACCTTTGACAGCTGAAGTTTCGTAAAGATCTGACAGGTTAAAAGAATAGCCTGTGTAACTTGCCAGATATGTATCTATATGAGGGATTCTGGTGCTCCCTCCGGTAAGGAAAATGCCTTCTTTCGCAATGTGGTAGGATATCTGCGGCGGGATACGTTCCAGAAAAACCTTCATCTGGGCACCGATCTCATTGACACAGTTCATGATTCCCGCATTGACTACATAGGCAGAAATAACCTCTTCCCTTGGAAGACCGGAAACACTGTCAATTCCTACAACCTTACGTGCCTGCTTATGCTGGTCTGCAAGCCGTCCCATTACCAGCTTCAGCCGCTTCCCGGTACGGGTACCGATCTGAAGATTATAACGCTTGCGTACTTCGCTGCACACGGCCTCATTCATCTGACGTCCGCCAATTGGAATCTTCTTGTTTATGATAATACGGCCTCCCGTAATAATGGAAAAATTCGTACTCTGGGCACCAATATTTACGATCATGCTTCCTGCATTGTTCTCCAGATCCACACCCATAGCTATGGCATCTGCAATAGGAGCCTCTACCATGTAAACCCTGTTCTTCCGCAGCCAATGTCCATTCGCCACCTGATAATAAGCTCTTTTTTCAATAGCAGTCATGTCCAGAGGAACTGCAAAGTACATGACAGAGCCTATTCCCAGAATTTTATCAATTTTTTTCATCATACTGTAAAGTACAATTTCCTGCAGTTCCAGATTGGCTATCATACCAAAAGCCATCGGCGAACTTACGGAAATATCAGAGGGTGCTTTCTCAAACATTTCATACGCTTCGTTGCCCACGGCTATGATTTTGCGGCCCTTGGCCGCAATCATGTTCTTCTCAATGTAGCTTTTATTTCGAATCATGGAATAGACCTTGACGGAACTGCTTCCAAGGTCTATTCCATATGTTTTTTCAAACAGCATATATCTGTCCCTTCATCCTTACTATGCCCTGCAAAAACAAATACCCGCCACTGGTTTACAGACGGCGTCAGCACTTCCGGCGGATCATTCCTCCGGCATCATTCCCTGTTCTTTAAAGCTAATGTATCTCTGGTCACCGATCACAACGTGATCCAGAAGCTTCACCCCAAGAATCTCCCCAGACCGGTAAATACGCTCTGTAATTTTCTTATCACATTCACTGGGCGTAGGATCTCCGCTTGGATGGTTATGAACCAGGATCACACTTACAGCGTGAAACTTCAATGCTTCCATAAAAACCTCCCTTGGAGTGATCAGAGTTGAATTCACGGTTCCCCGGGAAAGCATCTGCTCACCAAGAAAATGGTTTTTTCCATCCAGCAGCATAAGAATCAATACTTCCTGCTCTTCGTGCCTGAGACGTTCCATATAGTATTTTGCTATCGTGATGGGTTCGTTAAAAGAAAGTCTTGGTCTGGCAACAGCAGACGCCATCCGCTTGGAAAGCTCCCCGATACATTTCAGCTGGACGGCCTTGACTTTCCCGATTCCGTTCACCTTCATCAGATCCGGAATGGACATATGCAAAAGTCCCAGAAGTCCCGGATAGGAGGTATCTTTCGTAAGACTTAAGATTTGATTGGCGAGCACAAGAGAATTGCAGCCTTGTACACCGCTTCTCAGGATCACTGCCAGAAGCTCGCTGTCGCTGAGCACGGATGGTCCCCACTGCAGACATTTCTCATAAGGACGTGACGACTCCGGCAGTTCTCTGATGGTCTGTTTCATTTCATTCATATCTTTCACCTGCAGTTCTCCAGGACTGACAGGATACTGCTCACGCCATACCCAAAGCATACTTCGCGCAGCTTTGCCAATGAACAGTAATGGGACTGTTCTTCATGCCATAATAAGCAGATTCTTCTTATTCCCCGAGACACAAAGACAGTTTCCCCCGCACTGTGTTTCACAATGCAGACTCATTTTAGCATAAAAAAGGAGAGATGTACACTCTCTCCTAAAAATTTCTAAACTTTTTAGAAACAGCTTCCGCTACTTTTATACCATCCATAGCAGCAGAAGTAATCCCGCCTGCATATCCAGCCCCTTCCCCACAGGGGTAAATCCCCTCATAGTTTGCTTCCATGGAATCCTTATCACGGACAATACGCACCGGAGATGATGTTCTGCTTTCCACGCCGGACAGCACTGCATCAGGGCGGTCAAAGCCTTTGATTTTTTTCCCAAAAGCAAGAACACCCTCTTCTATGGAATCACCGATCTCTTTTGGAAAAATACTGCGCACATCACCCGGAACACAGGCACCCTTGATACAAGGTTCTACATCTTTAAGTCTTGTACTCGGCTTATGATTCTGATAATCTTCAAACAACTGTACCGGAACCTTACCATTTCCAGCTTTCCACGCTGCGCGTTCCAGACTGCGCTGAAATGCTACACCGCCCAGTGGACCCTCTTCCGGAAAATCAGCCGGAGTCACCGATACGATCAGTGCACTGTTTGCATTGCGACTGTCTCTGGCCTGATAGCTCATACCATTTACAGCAAGCATCTCCGGTTCCGAAGAAGCATTCACCACATAACCTCCCGGACACATGCAAAAGGAATAAACACCACGGCCATTTTCACATGTGTGGGTAACTTTATAAGCAGCTGCTCCAAGTTTCTCATTTTCCTCTTCCCCATAAAGAGCCAGATTGATCATGGACTGTGGATGTTCCACACGTACACCTACTGCAAAAGATTTTGGTTCCATATAAATTCCTTTTCTCTCAAACATGGAAAAAGAATCTCTTGCGCTGTGTCCAACTGCCAGCACACATACCTGGGCCGGAATCCTTTTTTCCCCATTTATCTCAATTTCTTTTAACTGACTGTTTTCAAAAAAAAGATCTGTCACTTTGGAACGAAACTGGAATTCCCCGCCCATTTCCTCAATTTCATGGCGAAGAGTCTCCACCACACCAACCAGCACGTCTGTACCAAGATGTGGTTTCTGCTGATAGATAATTTCTGACGGTGCACCCGCCTGCACGAAACGCTTCAGTACTTCATGATTTCTTCCTGAAGGGTCCTTTACCAGAGTATTTAGTTTTCCGTCGGAAAAAGTACCAGCCCCACCTTCACCAAACTGCACATTGGAATCCGGATCCAGTACGCCATTTTTCCAGAAATTCTCGACAGTCTTCTGACGGACATGCGCTTCCTCTCCCCGTTCCAGAACCAGAGGCCGATAACCTGCCCTTGCCAGATACCAGGCACAAAAAATTCCGGCAGGTCCGCTTCCTACAATGACTGGCGGATATTTCAGTTCCGCTTCACCAGGAGATGGAAATATGTATTCCTTTTTCTTGGTTGACATAATGTTATTATCATGAACCTTTCGTAAGATCTTGTTTTCCTGATTTATATCCTGCAAAGACACGTCTACTGTATAAACAAATTTCTTATCCTCTTTATGCCGGCAATCCAGTGACTGCTTCACTATTTCGTAAGTGAAGCCTTCATTTTTCAGACGAAGCTCCTTACGGATCTTTTGGCTTAACTCTTCCGGGGTATGATTGATTGAAAGTTTCAGCTGGGTAATTCGAATCATGTTATTCTCCTTTTTCAAACACGCTCTGACATTTTGCTGGCATTCACTCCTGCAACATAACCGCTGGACCAGGCCCACTGCAGATTGTAACCGCCACATTTCCCATCAATGTCCAATAGTTCTCCTGCGAAATATAGGCCTGAATTTCGTGTGGATTCCAAGGTCCGGGCGTTAACCTGCGTAGTATCAACGCCGCCTGAGCACACCTGTGCCTGTTCAAAAGACTGATAACCAGTCACTTTAAGCGGATAGCTGCTGATTGCTTCTTCCAGATCATTTGCTGACAAAAGCACTTTTGCAAGCTTATCCGGGAAAAGTCCGGTCAAAAAGTCTTTTTTTCCTTTATAGGGGCAGTTTTCCTTTCGTATTTTCAGAAAAGCTTTTAACTGTTCCCGGGAAAATTCTGGCAGAAAATTTAAAATCAGAGTCACATTTTTTCCCTGTTTCAGTGCACGGATTCCGTATCGGCTGACCTGAAACACCGGAATTCCAGATACGCCATAATCAGTAAGCTGTAGTTCTCCTGTTTCCTCTGTGACTTTTTCCCCATCCACAAGCAGCGTAATTCTGCCTTCTGTTCGAACACCTGCCCAGCCGGAAAAGCCTGTATTCCTGCATTTCAGGGCAGTTAAAGCTGGGAGAGGCTCTATAAGCCTGTGCCCCAGTGCTGCGGCAAGCTCATAACCGCTGCCATCTGAACCGGAAATTGCAGAAGCTTTGGAACCATTGGCAAGAATAACAGCCTCACCCTCGTATATCCAGCCTTCTACCTGAACCTTCCAGATATCCTGTTCCTTAAAAACACGTTGTACTTTTTGGTTGGTCTTGATCTTTACCCCAAGATTCCGTGCTTCCATACACAATACCTCGGCAACGCTTGCTGCCTGTCCGCTGTGAGGATAGAGATAGCCGCCGTTTTTATTTACAGGATAAATTCCAAGCCGGGTAAAAAATTTCACCGTGTCTTCTACCGGAAACTGGTTCAGAACTGCCTGTTCAAAGCCTGGATTTTCGCTTCGATATGCATCAGACGGCACCTGGATATTGGTAAAATTACATTTGCCGTTTCCTGTAGCGCAGATCTTTTTGCCTGGTTTTTCATTTTGTTCCAATATGGTTACAGCGGCCCCGTTTTCTGCAGCTGCAATGGCAGCCATCAACCCGGACGCCCCGCCGCCTGTAACGATAACACGTTTTTTCTCCATATAAACTCCCGTTTTTTACATCTGTTTGAAAGAACTTATGGTAACGGTTCAGCGCTTCACAGTTATACGCCTGGCGTTGCACGAAAATTCATGTTTTTCATGATTTCACGGTAATTTTACCAAATCCTGCTCCACAAGTTTCTGCAAGGACATCATAACACCAAGTTTTGCATGCTCCCAGGTGAGTCCTCCCTGGAAATATACGGCATATGGCTCTTTCACAGGTCCATCTGCGGAAAGCTCAATAGAAGAGCCCTGTACAAATGCGCCAGCCGCCATAATGACCTGGCTGTCATAACCTGGCATATCCCATGGCTCCGGATCAACATAACTGTCAACCGGGGCAGCAGCCTGAATCCCCTTACAGAACGCGATCAGACGCTCCGGACTTTTTAAAGTCACTGCCTGAATAATATCCTGCCTTGGCTCTGTGGAATTTGGAACCACGTCAAATCCAAGCTTTTCATAAATATTGGCTGCAAAAACAGCGCCCTTTAACGCACCCTTGGTCACCATCGGTGCAAGGAAAAATCCCTGATAGAAGGAGCGGTTTACGCCAAGTGAAGCTCCCACCTCAGCACCAAGTCCCGGACAGGTCATACGGTAAGAAGCATTTTCCACGCACTCTTTGGTTCCCGCAATGTAACCGCCAATTGGAGCAAGTCCGCCGCCCGGGTTTTTGATCAAAGAACCAACCACCATATCTGCACCAACATCACTGGGCTCAATCGTGTCAACAAATTCGCCGTAGCAATTGTCTACCATACAGATCACATCAGGCTTAATGCTCTTTACAAATGCAATCAGCTCACCAATCTGCTTTACTGAAAAAGAGGGGCGTGTCATATAGCCTTTGGAGCGCTGAATCTCAACCAGTTTTGTCTTCTCATTGATTGCTTTGCGGATATTTTCATAATCGAAAGTTCCATCCTCAAGAAGATCCACCTGACGATAAGTTACTCCGTATTCTGCCAGGGAGCCCTTGGATGGACGGATACCGATCACCTCTTCAAGAGTATCATATGGCTTTCCGGCTGGTGCCAGCATTTCATCGCCTGGACGCAGGTTTCCAAAAAGAGCAATGGCCAGGGCATGCGTTCCACATGCAATCTGCGGACGCACCAGACATGCTTCTGTGTGGAATGTATCCGCATAAACCTTTTCCAGAGTATCACGGCCGTAATCGTTGTAGCCGTAACCTGAAGAAGAGCCGAAGCACTCCTCGCTGACGCGATTTTTCTGCATAGCCAGAAGAACTTTCATCTGGTTATATTCTGCAGTTTTGTCAAATTGTTCAAAACGCTCCTTTAAGGATTCTTCTATTTCATGGCAAAAATCGTAAACCTGGGAAGAAATTCCCAGCTGCTCGTATAATTCTTTCATAATAATTCTTTCCGTCTGTCTGACGGTATTCCTCCATTTTTTGTTATTTTCAAGGCGGGCGATCCCCCCTGGGAAAAATCTGATTATTGAAGTAACTATTCTCCAGTTATTCCTCTTTCATGGCAAACGCTCAGCATATACTCCAGCATTTTATCCTCGTTATACCCGAACTCATCTTTATTCACCCACACTGTTTCCGGCTCTCTGCGGAACCAGGTGAGCTGGCGTTTGGCAAAGTGCCGGGTGTCGCGCTTCAAGATCCGCACAGCCTCTTCCAGCGGCATTTCTCCATCCAGATAGGCCAGGATTTCTTTATATCCAAGACCCTGCATGGAAACCATACCTCTGTGATAGCCCATGTCCTTCAGCTTCTGGACTTCTGCCACAAGACCGCTGGTCATCATTTCATCCACCCGCTTATCAATGCGTTTATATAAAAGCTCCCGTGGTGCATTCAGCACAAAGTATGCCAGATTATAGGGGCTGGTTCGTTCCTGCTGCTCCTCATTGTGTGCGGAAATAGGGCTATGGTTCTGATGATAAAATTCCAGTGCGCGGATTACACGCTTCGTGTTGTTTTCGTGGATCACTTCGGCGCTTTTGGGATCCACCTCTGCCAGCATCTGATGAAGATATGCAGCACCTTTTTCCTGGACAATCGCCTCCAGATCGGCCCGGTATCCATCGTCCTGCTCAGCCTGGGTAAAATCAATGTCTCTGGTCACCGTCTGAATATAAAAGCCGGTTCCCCCCACCAGAATGGGAATATGTCCCCTGGTGTAAATCTTTTCCATGGCATCCTTTGCCATCTGTTGAAAACGCACAATGTGAAATTCATCCTCTGGCGTCAGCTCATCCACCAGGTAATGGGGAACTCCCTGCATTTCTTCTGGCATGATCTTCGCAGAGCCAATATCCATATATTTATAAACCTGCATGGAATCTGCAGATATGATCTCGCCGCCAATGGCTTTTGCCAGAGAAATAGACAGCCTGGTTTTTCCAACTGCAGTGGGACCGGTAAGGACAATAAGAGGTTTTTTCATAATCTCTCCTGTTTATACAATTCGCTTAAATTTCTTTTCAATTTCTGTCTTTGTCATCGCAATGATAGTGGGACGGCCATGAGGACAATTATATGGATTGTCCAGAGTAAGAAGCTCGTCGATCAGCTTATCTGCCTCCAGAGCAGACATCTGATGATTTCCTTTGACAGCAGATTTGCATGCCATTGTGGCAAGTCTTGCTGTGAAAAGGTCAAAAGCATCCTTTGCACCTTCTCCTCCCAGATTGTCAAGCATTTCCAGAAAGAGTTCTTCTTCATGGAATCCGTACAAATTTGTCGGAACTGCACTGATACAGTATTCCCTTCCACCAAAGGGTTCAATCTCAAAACCGTATTTCCTGAAATATTCTTCGTTGGCTTTTAATTTCGCCTGTTCATCCGTGTTCAAGGTCACCACAAGCGGAGGATTCAGATATTGCGATTCAATGGACTGTTCTTTAAAACGTTTTACAAAGCGCTCATAATTTACCTTTTCGTGAGCTGCATGCTGGTCGATAATGTAAAACTGGTTTTCAAATTCCACCAGCCAGTAGGTATCAAATAACTGACCAATCAGCTTATGGCGGCTTCGGGATTCTGGTGCCAGAAGTTTCTCCTGGAAAAGCTCAAGCTGCTTTCCCCCAACGGATGGATATTCTGTGCCTGGATCACTCTGTCCAAGTTCAGATTTATCTGGTATCTCATAATTCACGGATACAGCAGTCTCTGCCTGATTATCTGCATCATTCATTTCCTCAGCCGATATGTTATCTTCTGCCGCTTTTTCATCTACACTTTTATCCGCTTTTTCTTCTGCTTCCACAGCCTCTTTTAAAGTTCCTGAAAAAAGAGCTTCCTCTTCCTTGCTAAATGGCTTCGCCTGATAAATTGCCTGCTCACGAAGCACACTGCTGGCCTGACAGCCAGAGCTGTTTACAAGGCTTCCAGATGAATTTATTTTTCCAGTTGGAGCTGTTTTTTCAGTTAGAGCTGTTTTTCCAGTTAGAACTGTTTTTTCAGCAGCCTGTGAATAGCAGCTTTCATTATTCCCTGCGCTGCTTCGACCAGCTTTTTCAGCAGCACCTTCACAATGAAGTTCCGTCCTGCGACTTTTCTCAAATGGCTCCGGAACTGCTCCGCGGCTTACTGCTGCCACCTTTGATTCCCGCTCCTCTTTTCCCACTGGAACAACCGGTATCAGTTCTCTGTGAAGAAGCGCATTGTGAACAGCCTCGTAAATGGCATCATACACCTCCGCCCCTCTTGCAAAACGAACCTCCAGTTTCCGGGGATGAACATTTACATCCAGATCATTTCCTGTCATCTGGATCTGCAATGACACAAAAGGAAATTTATGCTGCATGACAAAGCCCTTATATGCATCCTCAATGGCCTTCGTAATAATATTGTTTTTCACAAATCTGCCATTTACATAGTAGTTCTCAAAGCTTCGGTTTCCTCTGGAAACCTCCGGTTTGCCGGCGTATCCCTCAATTTTCATAAAATCATTTTCGTAGGAGACTTCCAGAAGTGCTTTCGCCATATCCCGGCCATATACATTATAAATAACATCCTTCACATTATAATTGCCGGAAGTATGCAGTTTCACCTGTTTGTTCTGAATATATTTAAAAGAAATCTCCGGATGGGAAAGAGCAAGCTGTTCCATCATAGTTCCAATATAATTTGCTTCTGAAGAATCAGATTTCAGGAACTTGCTCCGGGCCGGTGTGTTGTAAAAGAGATTCCGAACCAGGAAAGTAGTTCCATCTGGAGCTCCCATTTCCTCAAGGCTTTGTTCTACGCCGCCTTCGATCACGTAACGCACGCCGCTGATAGCAGAAGGAGTTTTTGTGATCAGCTCCACCTGGGAAACTGCGGCAATACTGGATAAAGCCTCACCACGAAATCCCAGTGAGGCTATGTTTTCCAGATCTTCTACTTTTTCAATTTTGCTGGTAGCATGACTTAAGAATGCCGTAGGTACCTGAGCAGCCTCGATTCCCCCTCCGTTGTCTGTAATACGGATCAGCTTCTTTCCTCCATCTGTAATCTCTACTGTTACAGCAGTAGCACCAGCATCAATGGAATTTTCTACAAGCTCCTTTACAACAGAAGAAGGGCGCTCTACCACCTCACCTGCTGCAATTTTATCAATGGTATGTTTATCTAAAACTGCTATTTTTCTCAAGTTTTTCTCTCCATATAAAAGCAGGTTGACCGCTTCGGTTCACAATACGGACATGTCGCCTGCCGGTGACAGCACCATATATGAAAGTCAGCTGTCAGTTACCATCTGTTCTTTATCTTATTCTGAAGATTGTATAACGTATTTAAGGCTTCCATGGGAGTCAGATTTCCAATGTCAATGCCTTTTAATTCTTCAATAATGTCATTGTCTTGTACAGTGTCAAATAATGACATCTGCGCCATATCCATTTCTACCTTCGGCTTCTTCTTCGGTGAAGCCAGATCTTTTACAGCAGCAGTAATGTCTGCATCGCTTAATTCCTCGACCAGCTCTTTTGCACGGTTAATAACAGAATCCGGAACACCTGCCAGCTTGGCGACCTGAATTCCATAGCTCTTGTCTGCGCCGCCTTTCACGATCTTACGGAGAAAAACAATATCATCACCTTTTTCCTTAACTGCAATGCAGTAGTTGGTAACGCCGGAAAGCTTCCCTTCCAGTTCTGTCAGTTCATGATAATGTGTGGCAAATAGTGTCTTGGCTCCACAGAGCTTTGTATTGCTGATATGTTCAATCACTGCCCAGGCAATGGCAAGACCATCAAAGGTACTGGTTCCACGGCCAATCTCATCCAGGATCAGAAGGCTCTTGGCAGTGGCATTTCGAAGGATATTGGCAACCTCAGTCATTTCCACCATGAAAGTACTCTGTCCGCTGGCAAGGTCATCTGATGCACCTACACGAGTAAAGATTCTGTCCACAATTCCAATTACAGCCTTATCTGCCGGAACAAAGCTTCCAATCTGTGCCATAAGTACGATCAACGCAGTCTGGCGCATGTATGTGGATTTACCTGCCATATTTGGACCTGTAATAATGGAAACTCTTTTTTTAGTATTGTCAAGGTATGTATCGTTGGCAATGAACATATCATTATCGATCATCTGCTCTACAACCGGATGACGGCCACCTTTGATATCTATAATTCCGCCTTCATTTACCTTCGGGCGTACATAATGATTGCGCTCAGCAACAAGCGCCAGGGATGCAAACACATCCAGACCTGCAATTGCCTTGGCTGTACGCTGGATTCTTATCACTTCCTGGCCAACTTTATCACGGACATTGGAAAACAGCTCGTATTCCAGGGCATAAAGTTTATCTTCAGCGCCAAGGATCATATTTTCAAGGTTTTTCAACTCCTCGGTAATATAACGTTCTGCATTTGCAAGAGTCTGTTTACGGATGTAGTTCTCCGGCACCAGTTCTTTAAACGTATTGGTTACCTCAAGGGCATAGCCGAATACACGGTTATATTTGATCTTCAGGGATTTGATTCCGGTACGCTCACGTTCCTTTGTTTCCAGCTCTGTAAGCCATTTTTTTCCATCTGTGCGGGCACTGCGGAATTTATCCACATCTTCGTTAAAGCCTTCACGAATAATGCCTCCATCCTTCTGGGCAAGGGGCGGTTCATCTACAATGGCGTGCTTGATCAGATCTGTAATATCTTCAAGACTGTCCATGTCCTCGTAGATTTCTTTCAGAATCGGTGCCTGAAAGTCCTTGAGAACCTGTTTAATATAAGGAATCATTTCCAGAGAGGACGCAAATGCTACCATATCTCTTGGATTTGCAGACTTAAAGCTGATGCGGCTGACCAGACGCTCCAAGTCATACACTGGATTGAGATATTCCCGGATCTCATCGCGGAGCATCGGTTTCTCATTCAGCTCTTCAAGAGCTTCCAGTCTGCGATTGATCTCTTCTGCATCGATCAGTGGCTGTTCCACAAAGGAGCGAAGAGTACGGGCACCCATGGCTGTTTTAGTCTTATCCAGTACCCAGAGAAGAGAACCTCTTTTCTGCTTTTCACGGAGGGTCTCCACCAACTCCAGATTTCGTCGGCTGGAGCTGTCAATCAGCATATAACGCTCTGCCGTATAAGGACGGATGGTAGTCATCTGAGAAAGTGCAGTCTTCTGCGTTTCCTTAAGATACAAAAACAGCGCTCCGGCAGCTATGATTCCACTGTCATAATCGCTGATTCCAAGGCCTTCCAGATTGGTTACGTGAAAATGTTCCCTTAATTCTTTTCTGCAGGTATCATCATCGAAATACCAGGCATCCAGGGAAAAAATACAAATTCCAAGACGTTCTTTCAAATCGTCTGTGTCAACCCCACTCATAAAAAAGGAATCATTACATATGATTTCAGCCGGACTGAATTTGTTGATCTCATCAACCAGTTTCTGGCTATTTGGTACTTCTGTAAGGAAACAGTCACCTGTGGTAATATCCGCTATTGCACAACCAAAGCGGTCTGCTATGGAGACAATTGACATCAGATAATTGTTCTTTGACTCATCCAAAGAAGTTGCATCTAAAGTAGTTCCGGGAGTAACCACACGGATAACAGCACGCTTTACAAGTCCTTTTGCTTTTTTCGGATCCTCTACCTGTTCGCAGATTGCAACTTTATGCCCACGCTCGATCAAACGGTTGATATAAGTATCTGCCGCATGGAACGGGATTCCGCACATAGGTGCCCGCTCTTCCAGACCACAATCCTTACCAGTGAGCGTCAGTTCCAGTTCCTTGGATACCAGAAGTGCATCATCAAAAAACATCTCGTAGAAATCCCCGAGACGGTAAAATAAGATGCAGTCTTTGTATTCTTCTTTGGTTTTGCAGTATTCCTGCATCATGGGTGACAGTTTCATGGTTTGCGCTGAATTCCTTAATTTATGCGGGTTTGAAGCACCTGAAATAGTAGTTTGACCCCCATTTGACCCCCGGTTAGTATTTTGTATGTTATCAGTAGTATTCTTCATAATTTTCCTTTATTCTTTTTCTGGCACCGCCGGAACTTTTCCCTCATCGTATTTTGCAGCAAATTTTCTAAATTCATCTGCCACATAATCCTGTTCCAGATGTGTATAATAGTTCGTCATATTTACGCTTGCATGTCCCGCAATCTTACTCACCGTAAATGGAGACATATTAGACTCATTCAGTTTGGTGACGAACGTATGCCGAAATTTATGGGGATATACCTCATAAAGACGAGGTTCCCTATTTTCTTTTTCAGCTAATTCGATCTCTTTTTTTTCAATTATGCTTATAATACGTGAACATTCCGCGTTTGCATATTGAGGAAGAAAAACCCCTCCTGGTTGTGTTGTGAATACAAGATCCGGAAAATCTTTGAGGAAAGGATTTTCCTTTCCCCATGATGATCCGCTTTTTTCTTTATCCGCAATCTGCTTTTTCTCCCATGAGTGAAATGCCAATTCAACACCCTCTGTCATAGGAATCCAACGATAACTTGCCTTTTTCTTAGGCGTCGTTATCTGATTAACTGACTCTGGTTTTTCTAATCGATTTTTTCCTTCATCAAAATAAATCGTCGTTCTATTCAGTGTTTTATATACACGAATTCGACGACATTCAAAATCAATATCAGACCAGCAAAGTGCTGTAATTTCGCCAATACGCATTCCAGTATTCAAAATAATATAAAATAGTTCATAATATCTCGTGTTTTTTGCTGCATCAAGAAATGTTTTAATTTCCTCTGGTTGAAGTATTTTGCTTTCATCCTCCAATATTGGATCAACTGTTACTTTTTCGGATTTTTCTATTGCAATCCCTTTACAGGGATTCATTGGAATCATTTGATTATCTACCGCACTTTGAAGTAATTGCTTTACAATTGATAAAGTATGGACAACTGATGATTCCGCATAGCCATCGCTTTGCATTCCTTCAACCATATTGTAGATATGAGAGGGTGTGAGGCAATCAAGCCTCACAGAGCCAATAAAATCTGCACCCCGCTCAAATCCATCTACATATCCACGAACCGTATTTGCTTTAATTCGCCCAATTTTGTAAAGTTTCATCCATACATCAAACCATTCAGAAACTTTATATTTTTTCGCTTTATCATTATAACCCAGAATGTATTTTGCTTTTTCAAGATCACGTTTTTTCTTTAGTTTTGCCAAATTTCTATCATATAAATATTTGGGTTTCGGGGAACCTGGTATATAATATTTGGCTTGATAACGTCCGTCCTTCCTTTGCGAAAGTCCACTTCCTAATTCTTTGCCTTTCAAAGATTTTCCCATACTGTGTTCATCCTTTCCAGGCCAGATTTCAAGTACATCAGAATATTAACACGTTCTTAAAAAATATTCAAGTGTCCTGTTCCTCCAACCAGTGTTCGAATTTTTTTCTGTGTACAAGTGTTCTGCGCCCAATTCGGACGCAGAAATCATTTTCAGCCATTATAGTACGAACTGTTTTTTCAGATAACCCAGTTAATTCACAGGTTTCTTTTACTGAAAGAAGAAGTTTCCCATTTTCCTCCTTTGTATCGTTCTTTTTTCTCATACCTACATTTCCTTTCACATATCAAATTCAACTACTACAATGTACCTTTCTCCCGTAATGCCAATATTTTTTCTATTGCTTCCTGTCTTGTTATGCCTTCTCTTTTGGCTTTTATTGCAATATACTCTTGCGCTACACCATATGCTTTACAGCAAGCCACAAAGCTTTTGTACACTTCTCCATGGAAATGGAATTCTTTTTCTATCCTCGCTTGATAAGTAGCAATAACAGCCTCTTCAAAAGAACAGTTAGTATCTCTCATGCGCTTAAGTACCAATTTTTTTTGTATTTTTAAATCATCATAGCAACTGGTTTTAGAAGGATATTCTTTTCCCATTATAACGACTTTTTTAGGGACTCCCGGTTCAAAATTCGTCTGTCTTTTAAATTGCTTTTCTTTTGCTTTCCGATCCTTTCTTTTTAAAAAGTATTCCACAGCTTCTTCGGCAGAAACCATTTTTTCTACCATTCTTCTATAAACATCCTTATACCGTATCCCCTGTTCTTCACAGCACTGGCGAAGATCATTATAAAATTGATCACCGACTTTCAGTGCCACATTTTGAAACACTTCTTCTCTTTTGGCATAATAATCGGCAGCTTCCGTAATCGAGCATTCATTGCGAAGTGCATATCCATAAAGAGTTCCTTCTCGGATTCGAAGATCAGAACATAATTCCTTTATATTTTCATAGCATTTACCATTTTCCAATGTTATGTTTTCAATATCTCCGGTGCCAAAAAGCCTTTCTTTTTTTTGCTTTAGGTTTTGTAACGTTTCCTGCACACTGCAATCACTGTTCATAATTTTTGCCAAAACTCGTCTATATGGAAATTTCAACATCCTACAACATTCATGCAGATCCGCATATTTTACTCCATCAAATTCTATAACATCTGTTCCTAGTTTTTGCTTAACTTCCAAGCAGTGTTTGATGGCTTCCTCTTTTGAACAATTATATCTTGAAGAATAATTGTAAACATCATAATACTTTATTCCGTACTGTCTGCACTGTTCTGCAATGGACTTATGGCAAATGGTGCTATCATAATCATTTTTTCTTCTTACAGGATGCTGTATGAGGTAATAGTTAAGAGCTTCAGCTAATGAAATATCCTCTGCAATACATTTTTGGCGTACTTTGTCTGCTTCTAAATTGTAATTCCAACAGCACTTCACAAATGAATCGTATTTTTTTCCTTTGTAAAAAAAAGGAGAAGGATTATATACTTTTTGATTTCCGGCCCTGTTTTCAGCTTTTTTCAAACAATAATTTAGTGCTACAGTTTTTGATCTTCCTGTTTCTCTCATACAACGTCTCACAGTGCATTCAGGTATTCCCAGCTCTTTACAACACTCACGAAATGATGCATAATTTTTGCCTTTATACTTGAAGCGCAAAAGATTTGTATGATTAATTGAGCGCTCAAGAGCTTCCTGAACTGTATACCCGCATTGATACTGTAATTGCTGAACGCTATATTTGTTTATTTTATAAAAATCGCAACAGGTATCTAAGCTAAGCCATTTCCTATTACGAAAAACAAACTCCTTTTTCTGTTTATTCTCTAACATCTGGCTTATAGCTTCCTCAAACGTACAGTTATAGTCGTGTGCATGCTGCAATACTCCCAAATATCTTAATCCAAGTTTTTCGCAGCAATTCTTTTTTCCCGAATATGTAACACCATCATATTCATAACTAAATTGTTCCCAATATTTCGATTTTCGTTTCGGTTTATGCATTTGAACATGATCCTTTCCTTGATTCCGAATTGACACAAAACAGGCAATATCCCCCCTTTCGTTATTTTATTCACGGCATTAGCAGAAGTAATATAAAAAACACCCTAAAACCATTATCCTTATGATTTTAGGGTGTACTAATCACACTATATTAAGCTCTTAACATCTTGATCTCCATCAAGATAAAATATCTGCAGTATCTGCTGCCAAATGCCATTTTTATTATACCATCCAACAATTTTGTGTCAATTCCACTATAGTTTCATATCTGTAGTATTTTAATTCCACCATTCTAATTCTTTACAAACCATTTTCTTCTGTACCTCATTGCAAAGAGTTCCAAACGATTGCGCATTTCTTCATAACAATTATGTGAGCGAAACTCTCCATGGATCTCTACAAATTGCTCCGTATAATCCTGTGTTATATCCACCAGCCAATCAGATACCACCACTGGGATCCAATCCACATTTTCGCGAAACCTTTTTACAACGATTTCCATTTTATAGAATTTTTCACTACCATATTGATAACAAAGCTTAAATTCCGTTGCAATCCTCCCTGTCAGGGTAACTTGATTATTTCCATTTTTCATAGTATCTTTATCATCTTTCTTTTGTTTTCTGGTTTATGCTGCATTTTCCATCAAATCCTCTTCCAGAATATCCGCAAGCAGCTTTCCAGTAAAGCCAAATCCGTTCACCTTTACTTTCTTTTCCCGCAGATCCTCAATTTCTCTCTTTCGAAGATCACGGCTTTTTATCGAAAGCATCTTATCTTCCTTATTTAGTTTACGCGAAAGCTGTTTCTGCCAACGCAATAAAAATTTCTCGGCCTGCTTAATATCCGGGTTCTGCCTGTTAAAATATGTCCGTTTCTGGCGTACTGTCCCATCTGGTTCCACTTCCAATGTATAATATGGCTTTTGGGGTGCATTCTTTTTTCTCAGGAACAAAAGATAAGACTCCTGTTTTACCATACGCGCAAAATAAGTATCTTTTCCGATGATGCAGTGCTGCAGTTCTTCTCCTTCTTCCAGAATATCCTTGATTTTCCGCGGTGCCACAATTTGGAAAGTATGATCGCTATATTCATATTTTCTCAGGTTCTCACAGACGTTTTCTATACCAGGAAATTTTTCTGCAATCTCTTCGGCTTTTATATCCATTTTCTTCTCTATCATCAATTGAACCAGTTCGTTATGCCGTTTTTCCAGTTTTCTCACACGGTATATAATTGGATCCTTCACGTCCATACCAAGCTTTAACGCCATGTCAAGATAGTCTTGCCAGGTACCAATAAGCTCCTTTGGCTTTTTTTCGCTTTCTTTTGCCTGTTTTTCCAAATAATTTTTTATCTGTTCCGGGCTCATCCGATCCAGTACAAACAAAAGGTCTTCCGGACAGATCTGCCATTTCGAGAACCAGGCAATCACGTTATCTTTTATCACTTTTTCAAATCCCTTTTCATAAGTCAACCATTGCAGAAATACTTTTCCACCATGATTATTGCGAAGGCGGTTCAGGCGGAACTTATCAATCCCAAGAGCATGTCCAAGCGAATCTGCTTCCTTATAAAAAACAGAAGTATTGTTTTCTATGATTTCCTTTGCAAGCTCATTCAGCCCGGCTTTTATCAGCTGCTCCAGATAAGGATATTGCTTTAACCGATGAAAATAGGCTACCGGCTCTACTGTTTCACTTTTTCTGACCAACTCATGGAATCCGCTTCTTTTAAGCTGATTATTTTTTATTCCATGAAGTGACTTTTTGTAGATATGCCCCGGATAGCGGGGTTCATATCCCCAATTCCCCCAGCAATAAGGGTTGTATGTATTCAATGACCCATGGATCCATCTGTTCTCTTCTGTCCCATGATAATAGCCCCAGTAAAATTTTTTTTCGTTAAGGTCTTTATCAAATACATATCGTCGCAGCTCTCTCCAGTTATAAACTGGTTTTGTATAAGCAACCATGTCATATTTCACATCTGCCCTGAATTCACGAATAACAAAATTATCACCGCATGTCTGCAAAAGATATGCAGTTTCTTCTTTTGACTTTACCATGCGCTGTCTTCCCACTGCCTTATATTGGATCTTATGCCTGCAGTTAGGACATTTTCCCGTCCTGTTGTGTTTTACGCCATTCACCACCACATTCTTTTCACACCATGTACAGTAGCCTGTGATATTTTTCTTCCGGGAGTATTCATAAAAAATGTAATTCTGTGTAATTCCCACTCTTTTCAGCCATTTCTCCCAGTCCTTCGGAGTTTCCCTGACGTATTTCATAACCTGGTCCCAGGCGGTTGTTCGTTTTAAATGTTTCTGTATCTTTTGCCTTTCCCGTACCTGTTCTTCAAAATGAAAAAGGCCATAACATACATTATCTTTTTTATATTCCTCACCCAGGTTTTCCCATATTTGACTGCGGCTGTTTAGATCACACCAGGTATGATCTCCCTTTACCCCTTTAGGCAGTTCAATTTTATCCAGCATTTTATTGGTCCATTTCTTCAGCCGGTAATCATATCCTATGAAGCAATCATTTTCCTTATCAATGAACAGGGTATATAAAGGTCTTCTTCCGCCAGCAGTCAAAATATCTGTAACAAAAAAACCAATTTTTAAGATATTTTCGTCCATTTCTGCCTGAATGAACAAACCAATTGGATATTCCATTCTCTCATAAGCCATATTTCCGATAGCTGGAATATCACTTTCTGCCGCCAGAACCATCTCCTCCGATGGTTCCAATACCTTCATTTTTTTAAGCTTTCGTTTTTCCATCTAATTTGTCCTTTCCGAAGTTATTTTATAAATCCAGGGTTAACTGCTCAGCCTCATCCTTATGCTCATTTGCCGTAACCCACTCCTGTTGCAAAGCTTCAATCTGTTCGGCAGAAAGTCTCTTCTTCATAAATCTTTGTTCTGTATCATTCAGAGACTCCCAGCCCTTTTGCACAATCTTTCTTTTTGTCTGCTCCAAGCGTTTCTCTTTTCGTTTCTGTTTCCACTTCTTCTTCGCTTTCGCAAAGTCTGCTTCATAGCCAATGTATATTCCGGCTTTTTTATCCTCAGTATCCTGTGCCTTATCTCGCGTCAATCGCGTAGCAACTCTAACATTCAGAATTTCCACCTTCAAATCCGGATCGTACAAGGCCTGCATAGAATAGCCATTCCACCATTCCTTATCAAAAATATCCTCCTGTTTTCTTTTTACAATTTCCTCACAGATATCGACCGAAACCTTGCTTTGCAAAAATTTCTTTCCCCTTGTGATCGTCACTACAGGCTCCCCGGCAAAAAAGGTATCATCTTTTCGGATTGTAGATACCTTTAAATCGTAGTATATATTCCCTGTCTTTTTGGAAAGAGGTCTGCCCCGCAGCATACAATACTCTCCTGGTCCGCACATGCACCTCATCGGATTATATTGCAGGCTCCATTCCTGCTTCTCGTAGTTATAAGACATATGCATCTTACAAATACAGTTTTTATGCTGTTCCTTAAATTTCTGAAACAATTCTTCCTTTTTCCGATCTGCCTGGTCTTCCAAATATTCTGCACTTTTTTCATACTGGTAATCTGATACCATATGGCAGGCACAGAAGCCGAAGTTATCTTCCCTTAATAAGGGATGATTCTGTTCACAATTTTTCTTATGCCATGGACACCGAAAAACGACATTATCATTTTCAAAGCAGAATGTTTCCTCCAGGTAATCTATATCGTTAATACATTTTTCCCAACTCACGTATAGACCACAGCCAGACATAAATGCTTTCTTTTCCAGATAATCTTTGGTATATATAAAACCGCCGCATGAATTTTCAAGTGGTGACTTTCCCAGCCTTCCGTTTCCGATTCGAACATAGTCCGGATAGTGTTCCGCCGTATATCCTTGAAGAAGCAGCTCCTGTGTCAACAAATTGTATTCGTATCCCTCGGACATTTTCTTCTCCTCTTAACAAAAGATACGGCAGGAAATTCCTGCCGCATCTCGTTCCTTATCATTTAATTTTCCTCATCCATACGGATTGTTGTAACTAACATTTTCAGACTGCCTTGAAGCATAATAAATTTATCCTTTTCCCTGCAGTAATAATAGACCTTATCTGTTAAAAACTCCTTTTGGAATGTCATTCTCGAATTGGAAGTTCTTAATAAATTCTCAAGTTCTTCTAAGCTGCAAAGTTTTGAGCTGTGTATCAGGGCTTCATGCACACTGCTAAATACCACATAAAAATCCCCATCCATTAATTCCACCAGTTTTTTTATCACTTCTGGATACAGGACTGCCACAGCTCCATTTGTGAGTCCTTTTACGCTAAGACAGATTCCCTCCTTCTTTTTTTTATCTGAAATAAAATAGGGATCCACATTCATGAAGTCATCACCAGCATACCCCGGAGTGTACATTATTTTTTTGAAATCATAGATTCTTGGAGACAATATACGATAACTGTTTAAAAGAGCATCGTGTAAAACATCGTCTTTTTCCAAGCCCCATGTCTCCAAATATTCCGATCTGACTTTCAAATATGTAATCCCATTCTTCAAGGTTCCTGCATGCACATATAACGTGATTGCAATGTCCCCCATTGTTTTATATACGGCATTTTTCAGTTCATGCCTGTGTTTTTCCAGGTTCAAAAGCCCCAGAAAGAGATGTTCCCTGACTTTTTCATAGTCATTCAGATATCTGGTATTTTCCATATTTCCTGCTCTATCCAGGTCACACTTCACCCTTGCTTCTATGTTTTCCATAGAAGTTCCTTCTACATAATCCTGGTAAAGTTCTTCCACAAAAATCCCGCAGATGTCTTTTCCGGAATCCGTTTCAGCGCAGACTACAAATAACCGGTCCCCATTTGCGGTTATTCCGGTCTTTTCTTTTTTCTTAAAGAAAACATAGTCCTCTGGAAGATGAGCAGCTTTTATGATCCATTTCCGTAATTTCTGGACAAATTCTTCATACGTTAAACCCTGACACATATAAAGTTTCCTTTCTTATAATCCGTAAAACCTTATCATTGCTATTTACAACGGAAGCCTTTCAACACAGCTTGCCGGTAAAGTTACCTTTGATACCACCTTTTTCCATTTCATTATTTTCCGGGCACCTCTGTCATAGTAATATATTTCATCTGACAGATAATCTTCGTCCGGGGTAGCCTCTTTAAGTGTCTCTTTTAAAATTCTTTCAAGATCTTCCGGACAGAACATCCTCTTAGGATGAATCATTGCCTCATGGACGCTTGTAAATACAATGTAGAAATCATCATCCATAAGGTCTGCGATCCTTTGTGCCACATCCGGCAGAAAAACAGCCACAGCCCCATTGGTACGAATACTTGTAGAAAGACAGCTACCAGCATTTCTTTCCACAATATTTTCTTCATAATTCATGTCCATAAAGTCTTCGCCCTCATAAGCAGGATTAAAAAGCAGTCGTTCCCACTTATAAATTCTTGGGGGAGTAAGGGAATATGTATTCGACAAAGCATTCTCGTAAGCTTCGTCCTCATCCATTCCCCAGTCTGCCAGACTGGATTTGTGGATTTTCATGCTGGAGATACATCCATCCCTCTGTCCAACTTTCATATACAAAACACAGGCTATGCCATCCACTTCTTTATACACGGCATTTTCCAGTGCCTTTTCATGTTTCTTTTTGTTTAAAAGCCGTATAAACAGGTCTCCCTTTACTTTGGGATAATTATTTACATCCTGTACTTTTTTGAAAAACCCTGCATCTTTTAATTTCAGGATTTCATCTGTAACAGTATCTCCAATTCTTTTTATGGAAATACCATCCAGATAATCCTCATATAACTCTTCCGTATGGATTCCACACACTTCTTTACCTTCTGGGCTTACATTGCACTCAACAAATAAGCGGTCTCCCTCTGGAGTCATTCCCGCTTCATCTTTTACTTTAAAATAAATTCGCTCTTCTTGCAGATTTAAAGCATCTAACAGATACGCTCTTAAGTTTTCGACAAACTTCTCATAACTTAAAATTTCACTCATAATTTTTTCATTTCCTTTCGTTAGGATTATACAGATACTGCTTACCACTTAACTATTACGCAGCCTTATCTACCTTTTCTAATAATCAGTGCACTTCCTTTAAATTAACCGTAGTAAAGTTAACCTTTACTTTTTCCATATATACAGAAATCTTATCTTCGATTCTGCTATAGTAGTAGAGTTCTTCTGACAATAATTTTTCTTCAAACACCATACCATTCCTACACTTAAACACCATAGCATTCCTATACTCAATCACCATTTCATTGAGTTCAGTCTTAATATCTTCTAAATTACTCTCATTTGCACTGTAAATTGTACTTTCATTCCCACTTGTAAATAAAATGTACAAATCACTTCCCATAAGCTGTGCCAGTCTTTGAAGGACACCAGGGTAAAATACGGAAATCGCTCCATATTCTTTTGTATTTGTGGAAAGTCGAACCCCCATAACTTTATCACTTTTCGATAAGCAGAATGCTCCATTCTCCATAAAGGATCCTCCCCACTTGTTCTCATCATTAGTACAAATGAGAGGGGGTGCCATCTGGCAGGTATTTTTAAGTGCCTCTTCCATAACAGCCTCTTTTGTCATTTCCCATTGTTCCAAATGCTGATTTTTTATCTTTATGTCTGTAAAATACTCGTTCGTGTTACTAAGCATCATATACAGGACACAAGCGATATCGCCAACATCCTCATGCACGGCATCTTCCATCTCAAGCGAATGCTCTTTCTTGTTAAGAGGTTTTACAAAAAGGTATTTTTTGATTTTTTGATAACTGTCAGGAGTCATCTTGCCCTCTAACATGCTAACCATTTTTAGTTTCTCGATTTCCTCCTGTACAGAATATAAAATTGACTCCATCGAACTCCCTTCCATACAACGCTCATATAAATCTTTCACGTCAATACCGCACAGTTGTTTTCCACTTGAATTTTCAAATGCCTCCACAAATAAGCGATCCTTATTATCTATGGCTTTCTTTTTAAAAAATATTTGCTGTTCCTGTAAGTTCAAAGCATTCAAAAGCTGTTTTCTTAATACCTCAACAAATTCCAAATATCCTAACTTCATCGTAATAATCCTTTCTGCGGCTTCTCTATGACCGCTGATCCAGCATTCAATTTTCAATCTGCAATTCCGTACCATTGATTTTCCTTATATCTTGTGCCATCCACACAGAGCTGGTTTACATATATAATCTCATTGCTGTCAGGTTCTTCCTGGACAAGAATAAGAAGGTCATTTTTCCTTCCTTTTGCTTTTGGTTGTTTGCCGCGTACAATTACAAATCCATTATTGCCCACACCTGTTTCTTTACAAACCAGGCTGCACCATGGGCGGTCCGGATGTATTGCCATATACGCTGCTCCCCGTAGTAAAAGTGTTGGAAAATCCAATTCTTTTATCAGTTCTATCTTGGTGCATGAAATTTTCGTATCCCTGTCATCTTCATCCAGATCTCCAAATGCTTTCACTACAAAATACCTGGAGTTCCTCCAATTCGGATAGTGAACAAGACAATCCAGCGGATTTTCCGCACAATGGAATCCATTCTGTCTGCAATTTGCTTCCGTTGTCTCATTGATCCCATA
>NZ_JBCOMJ010000040.1:0-45195 GCF_040924225.1 Ruminococcus sp. RTP21484sp1_RTP21277st1_D2_RTP21277_210401
TAAGTAAACTATTTTATTTGATGTTTCAGGCTAAAAAATTTGCCCCATTTTACGCTAAAGTTTATTGCCCTCGAACAATTTTACATGCATTTCCTTTGCATTACCTTAAATAACTTGCGAAAAACAAGTAATATATTGCGTTTTTATCTTTAACAGATGTATAATACAGGTAAATTTATGCGTTTTATTGTAGTTCTCTATTTTTGAACATATGGAATTCTATACAGTCCACAGGATATGAAATTTTTTCTCGGGAGGTTTGGCATGCAGATCATAACCAATCAGTTTCAAAAAGAATTAAAACAGCACGGCAATGAACAGTTTCCATTCCTGGTCAGCTACCAGAAACTTTCAGAATATGAGTCTGGTTCCTTTATGTGGCACTGGCACCCGGAAATAGAGATTACTTATGTGCAAAAAGGCACTATGTGCTACAAGGTCAACCATATGGTTTACCACTTAAAAGAAGGAGATATTGTATTTAACAACTCCGGTGCCCTTCACTCTGGCACAATGGAAAATCAGAAGGACTGCGCTTATATTCCTGTAACTTTTGATTCCAGGCTGATTTATGGATTTTTCCAAAGCACTGTCAACAGCAAATATGTAGATCCTGTCATTCAGGATTCTATGCTCCCTGCCATCTGTATCGACCAGAGTGAGCCCTGGCACAAGCCTTTTCGCGAATATCTTCTCCGCATTATTGATCTGGATGAAAAGAAACCGGATTTTTATGAGCTGGACATTACCATCTGCCTGCAATCCATGTGGCGGCTTCTTCTGGAGCATATTACCTACGAACCCCAGGCTTCCAGGGAAAACTCTCTGGAATACGACCGAATCAAGAAGATTCTGTCCTACATAGAAGAAAATTATCAAAATAAGATCACCTTAAATGACATCGCCGGACACATCCACCTGTGTGAAAGCGAATGTACCCGGCTTTTTAAACGTCATATGAATACTACCTTGTTTGCCTTTTTGCAGGAATATCGGATCGAGCGCAGCCTGGAGTTTTTGCAGGATGACCAGCCTGTCAGCGCGGTGGCTGACAAGGCTGGATTTTCAGACCCCAATTATTATTCCAAAGTTTTTGCCAAAATAAAGGGATGCAGTCCCCGGGAATATCGAAATCATAGATTTTAAGTTGAACTGGTGGTTGCTAACTTATTTTCCAATTATTGCACCAATATCTGATATAATATGATCGGTGAACCGTCGGTGGGGATTCCTGCTACCCAGGCGGTTCCGGATTTTAAGCCCATAACAGTTCCCGTGTTGGATACCACGATTACGGACGGATCTGTGCTGCCCCAGCTGATATTATCAGAACTACTATCTGTTGTTAATTCTGTGGTTTCTCCTACTGCTATTTCTATTTTAGGAATTGCAATTTCAGGCTCCGGTTCCTCTTCCGGGGGATTCACGCTGTCCCGCCTGACAGCCTCATAGTTTTGATCCAGTAGCCCCACATAATGGTGACCTTCAAAGTTTATCTGAACACTTACATCCAGTCTTCCATTATCTTTAATCACAATAGGACAATATACATATTCCCCTTCTGAAATTTTATACTCGTACCAGTTTCCATTTACTGGAACCTCCTGTGCATCTACCCGAACAGAGCTTGCCTCTGCCCATGCCATTTCTGGTACACACATTAAAACTGCTATTAATCCAATTATCATTCCAAACTTTTTCATCATCCTCAGTTAAAAAATGACATCCAATAGGTTGGATCATTCCGCCTCGATTGATAGAATCGGTATCTTTTTCTGAACAGTCAGGCAAATAATAGTAGTTCTCTACTTTTCCCTTAGTCCTTCTTCCATCCGAATTATAGAAATAGGCTGCTCCCTCTCCATCCGTCAAATAATTCAAAATTGTATAAATCCCTGCATTCGGATAATATCCTTCAAACAATTGCAGAAGATCAAAGTACTGCCCAGGTATTCAAAAATGAGCCTTTAGTGTTTTATTATCGGAATTACTTTTTATCTCTGGTTCAAAACTGCGAGCTTTGGGTACAATGCAGTTCCAATATTATGGATGTGCTGCAGGAGTATCTTACCGGAACCAGTCCTGACAGACTGCAAATCCTCATGGCGCATCCCTGTCCCGGCAGGTATATCACTCCTGGACTTATAAAAAAATATATGAAGGCACCAAACCTGCCTTATGATACCATGTTCCACCTTGTTGAAAGACATTTTTCCGTATTGCGGAACATTCAGAAAAATTATGTAACGATTTTCTCGGAAAAAGGATTGTCAACTTTTATCCAAAATGGAATTCTTCAGGATTTACCGCCCCAATATGTTCCTCCTCTGGAACCTTTGGATGTAAAAATGATGTTAACAGAATTGTATAAAGAAACAGAAAACGGCACGATCACCAGTCTGATCATTCGAAGGAAGAAACCCTCTGTCTGTTAAAGCGGTACATTTCTTTAATACCGTAATTTACATAAGCAACATACCATATAAAAATTCCCATCCAGATAACAGGAAAATCTGAATGGGAATTTTTTATAGCATATTCTCTTTTTCTTCCGGATAAGCCACTCCCTCTGGAAGAGGATCCCACTCGTTCAGACCAAGGCTCTGTTTGAATTTCGCCTGTTCCAATGTAAGCTTCGGGGTATCCTCCTGCAGATATTCCATCAACTCATCAATTCCCTCTCTGGTCACATTATTCACCATAAAAATGCGTTCACATCCAGCGTTGATCAGCCATTGTCTCACCATAGGGATATTGGCATATGGTGAATCAATTTTTGTGATAATGCCAATAAGAGGACGAAGGATAAAAGAGCGGCAGCTTGCACCAAACAGATTAAATGGCTCATCTGCAGCCTGCACAATTGCCACCACATCTGCCTCAAAGGAAAAACATGCAAGTCCTACACTGAATCTTTTTGACTCTGCATACTCCCCCGGAGAGTCAATGGTATCGTCATTGGAATTGGTATATTGTGTTTTTATATAATGAAGCTCCTCGCCTTTTAGTGCCTGCGTCAGTGAGGTCTTGCCGGCCTCACTTCTTCCCATCAAAAAAATTTTCTTCATCGAATTGTATTTCCCCTGTTTTCAATAAACCTTACTTGTAAAAATACAGCAGTGCATTATTTTTACATTTGCATATCATAATATCGTATCCATAAGCTGCTGTTCCCGCAGCCATAAGGTATCTGTCAGCTTCTGTGAACCGCACATGTTTTAAAGCCTAACTCTCTGTCAAAGAAACGTACGACCTCTTCCACAGCAGTCTGCACCTGGGACAATCCTCCTGTAATGATCAGAGAACCGCAAAAACGATCCATAAACCCGATCTGTACATCTGCACTCTTCATGGCAACATCTGCAGCTACCACAACCGCTTCCCAGGGAGTAAAACGGATCAGACCAATGGATTCTCCTGTGTGGTCTTCCCCCTCATGAACTCCAATATGCAGTCCCAGATTTTCATAAATACAAGATTGGGAAGGACTGATCACATGGGCAAGACAAACTTCCTTTCCCGGTACACGCACACGAGTCATACGAAGCTTCTTCCCCTTCAGATGTTCATAATCATCATGGAATAGCATTTCCAGCAGCTCTTCCTTCGTTATTCGCTCCATGCTTCTACTTCCTATCGTTTCGTAATATTGCAGACCACATATCCCAGAGAATCCCGGAAATAATTTACGATCTCAGTCATTGCAGACATTACATCAGAAATCTCTCCTGTAATGATCAAAGTCCCTGTAAACCGGTCTGCAAATCCAAGATAAACATTACCGCTCTTCACCGCAATATCAGAAGCGATAACTGCGGATTCCGGAGGTGTCATATTCATGATTCCAATTGCAGAGGAACGATAATCCAGCTGCGGATTCAACCCAAGCTTCTGATAAATGATCGGTGCCGGTCCTCCCATTACATGGGCAAAAGTAATCTCCTTACCAGCCACAGTCTCCTGCACGATTCTGATCTGTTCTCCATGTTCATTTGCCATTTATATGAATGCCTCTCTTTCAAAAAAATATCTTCACGCTATATTTGATTTTACCATTTATGAGAGCAAATAGCAAGCAAAACCAACATATCAGTCAAAATTCCTAAACATTTTTTGAGAAAAAGTGTGGTTTCTTGATCATTATGGCATTAAATGCCTTTAAAATAGTCAAAAATAAAATAGTGACAGATAATCCGCAGTGTGATAAAATAATTTTCGCTTCCAGAGTATGTAAAAAAATGCAATCTGCAAAATGTGCGTTATATTTTGTGGGAATGATTTTTCAAACAGACTCTGACACACTCTAATATGTAAGTAATTTAGTAACACTTTTTATTTACGATTTCTATATTTCTCAATAAGGAGTTTTTTATGGAAAAAGATATGACAAAAGGCCGGCCTTTGCCGGTAATCCTGAAATTTATGCTTCCTCTTATTATTGGAAACATTTTTCAGCAGCTCTATAATATGGCAGATACAATTATTGTAGGACGCTATGTAGGCGCGGATGCCCTTGCGGCAGTCGGATCCACCGGAACGATCATGTTTCTTACTGTGGGCTTCTCGCAGGGAATCACAGCTGGTTTCTCCGTACTCACCGCTCAGCGCTTCGGAGCCAAAGATACCGAAGGGGTAAAGATCAGTGTAGCTAACGGAATTCTTCTTTCCCTGATTTTTACCGTAATCATCAGTTCTTTAAGTTTGCTGGGCATGCGCCCTCTTCTGAAGCTGATGAACACACCTGACAACATTTTTCAGGATGCATATACCTACATTATGATCATCAGCGCCGGAATCATCGCCACTATTTTTTACAACCTGTTTTCCTCTTACCTGCGTGCAGTTGGAAACAGTAAGATTCCGCTGGTATTTCTTGTATTTTCCGCAGCTTTAAATGTAATTCTGGATCTGGTACTGATTATCAATTTTAAAATGGGCGTTGCCGGAGCAGCATGGGCAACCATTATTTCTCAGGGCGTTTCCGCAATACTCTGTTTGGTCTACATCTATATACGTATGCCTTCTCTTGCCCCAAACAGAAGACATTGGAGGCTTCACGGCCAGGAGAGCCGTAACCAGCTGGCTATGGGAATTCCTATGGCATTGCAGTTTGCAATTACAGCTTCCGGTACTATGGTCATGCAATCTGCCATCAATCTTTTCGGTTCCGATGCCGTTGCCTCTTTTACGGCAGCCAGCAAGGTGCAGAACCTGGTAACCCAGGGAATGATGGCTATGGGACAGACTATGGCGACATATAGTGGACAGAACTTCGGAAAGGGTGATATCAAGAGAATCCGCCAGGGTGTTAAAGCGTCTCTGGAAGCTTCTGTTGTATATGCTCTTGCAGCAGCCGTGCTGGTTTGTATTCTTCTGAAACCAGCTCTTGGACTTTTCTTCACTGGAAATGTGGATATGAACAGCATGCTTCCATGGGCAAAAACTTACATTTATATGAGTGTGATCTTTTACATTCCTTTAAGCAGTATTTTCGTATTCCGAAATACCATGCAGGGCTGCGGATATGGATTCCTGCCTATGATGGGTGGTGTTTCTGAATTGGTTGCACGTCTGGTTGTAGCAATGATTTCCATGGCGGTAGGAAGTTATGCACTTGCATGCTTCTGTGACCCGGCAGCGTGGGTTACAGCAGCAGTATTTACCGGTGTTTCCTATCTTTTTGTCATGAAAGATATCCGCAGGAAATACGAAAGACCGGAAACTGCTACTTCCGAAAAATAATCATTTCGGATGCGCATGGCAATCTTCTATGCGTTTCGTAAACGCCAAAAAACAAATCATATACTAAAAGGAGATGTTTCGATTATTTCGGACATCTCCTTTTATGGTTACCGGCCAGCTTTCTCCGGTAATTATTTTACAAAAGCTCACCTGCAAACAATAACATTTAATTGTCTAATGAAAATATATATTCCAATGGAAGCAAATGTATTTCCTCATATACTGCCTTTTTATCCTCTTCAACGCCTCTTCCATTTCCGCTTTGAGCTGGTACTTTAATACGAAATGCCGGCTGTTTTTTCGTTTGAATATAGTATTGTTCCGGGGTTCCCATTCCCTTAAATTTTTCCCTGGCCGATTCGGTCATCTGTTCCCTTTCCAGATGATAGGAAGAAGATTTCTGCATATGTCTTGCCAGCCGGTAGGATTTCGGAAGACTTCCCACTCCCTGCTGACAGTGATAATAAATGATTTCCCTTCCGGATTGAGCAAACGTCAAAAGTCCTCTTCCATCATATTCCTGAATGATCCGGATCAATGCCTTTGTCTCATTCTCGCTGGCTGGTTCCTCTCCCATACGTGAACGGATATAATGAACCGTTGGAAAATTATGTGAAATATCCATTCCACGGGCATTATATCCAAAATCCTCAGCAGGAATGCTTTGCATACGAAGCATTTGACGGTAAACTGGATTTCGAATAGCACCAAAGCCATTCTGGCGGATTTCATAACCATCCGGGTTTAGAATCGGAATCAGACAGATCCTTATTTTATCAAGGAGTTTTTTCACTTCATAAAATTCATCCAGCTTCCAGCCGCATTCGTAGGCCCTGCAGTATTCTCCTGCCATTTTCAGAAGAAGTTCCGGCAAAAGAGCCTGAGTTCCATTAATTCCAGCCACACAGAAGATCATCTGTGCCCCGGTGCCAACTTCCAGCATTGGGATCATTCTCTCGTCATGACTGTTTCCAATCACGCGAAACTGGCAAAAGCTGCTGTAGCGTCCAGCTATTTCCCATAAAGAATAATATATGTTTTCAAATGACAGCGATGTTTGTACCATATCTGCATCTGTCGGTTGTACTTTCTTTTGTATATTTACCTTCGGCATGTCACTGACAGCCGTTTTATTCTGTGGGAACAATTCTTTTCTGACTGACAATACGCTTTCTGACAACATATTTTACCTCCTGCAGCAGGAAAAAACTCAGGCGGCATTTCATCTCTAGAGCGTGTTTGAAAAATCATTCCAACAAAGTGTAACGTACATCTTGCAGAAGGCCTTTTTTTACACGCTATAGCCTGTCCCCCCGCTGCCTGTATTATTATATGCAAAAAGGCAGGTCAAAAGACCTGCCTAATGTATGTTTCTTATTATTTTGCTGTCAGAAAAACTTCTGATCAAAATGCATGGTTATTCATATGCCATAGATTTTCTTAGATTTCTTTTTTTCTCTTTCTGACGATAACATAACCTCCAGCTACCAGAGAAAGACTTGCAAGCATCATCATAGTGGCAATCGGGGAGTTATCGGCTGTTCTCGCGTTTGTTGCAGATGTAGAACCGGTATCGCTGTCTGTTCCGTCATGGTTCTCTGCATCATCGCCATCTGTTCCATCTCCATCGCCGCTACCTGTTCCGTTATAATCATAACCGCCGGAACCAGAACCGGCTGTTGCAGTTGGCGTGATTGTGCCGGATGGAGTTACTGTGAAGTCGATTGCCTTGGACTTAAATTCTGTAGGGAGAGCTTCCTTCACGCCGGTAGCTTCCCATTCGGATCCATTGTATATGTACTTCTGGAAGAAGATATACATTCTAAAGGTCTTCGCCTGCTTGATACCATTTACATTTCCGATAGACCAGCTCTTCTGATATCCGGTGTCAATGTTCTTCGCGGACATGCTCCAGCCATACGGGATCCACTTGGTATCACCTTTAACCGGGTTTGTATTGTCAGTTCCGGCGCCAGTTACTGTGAAATTGTACATCTGCTTCGGGTAGAATGCCAGTGCTTTTTCAAGACCGGTTACCTTGCTTTCGCTGACAGACGGGTTAATGGTTGCACGAGTGGTTGGCGTCGGTGTGGTAGTAGCCGGAGCTTCTGTGGGAGTACTTGCTTTCGCCTTTAATGTGAGTACAAGTGGCGCAACTGCTTCAAGTCCCTTGGAATCCTCAGCATATACAACTACTTTAATGGCTGTATCATAAGCTACATCTGTCAACTGTACGCTTGCAGAGCTAGCAATATCTCCAGAGCTCTTATAATTGCTCTTTACTGCTTCAAATCCAGGTGTAGAATCAGATTTCTTCACCCAGGTCACATAATATCTGCCTCCAACACCTGCATCATTGGTATGGAAAGTCAGATCAACAGTATGCTCATACGCCTTGTTCCAGGAAATAGAATCTGCGGTCAGCGTCATAGTACTAACAGGAGCTGTAACAGACTCAAGTGCTCCAGTCTGGTTGTTAATGGTATACTCTGTAGTGTCCAGATAATGAACATGTGCCAGAATATTCTCCATAGTAGTAAGTGCAGTACCATTCGCATCCGTACCGACCTTTACAATAATCTTTCCGGCAGCTGCGTCACTTCTTCTTACCTGAAGGTCTGCTGTTTCAGCAAGCTGGCCAATTGCTGCGATACATGCGTTATCACCGCCTAAAACAATACTGTTATCATTAAGACCATCGTCCTTGTTATCCTTTACAATTACGGCGCCGGAAACACGGATCTCGCCCAGACTGTAAATAGCTCCACCTGTAATTTCAGCAGCTTCATTTACAATACCTTCAGACTGGTTTCCTGTGATAGTACCACCTGCCAGTCCGATGCTTCCGCCAGAATTACAGATTGCAGCTCCCGGCGCACTGGTTCTGTTTCCTGTCAGGGTTACACCATCGGACAATCCGAAGTAACCGCCCTCCACAGAAATAATGGAGCCTGTTGCATCCCCCTGGTCAAGTGCTCCTGTTACAGTCAGACTTAAAACAGTCTCACCCTCCTTGCCTGTACCAAACTGGAAAGAAGTGGACTCATCTTTTACTTTAAACATATCTCCTAAAAATCCGGCTGCACGTTTAATAGTAGTTCCATCCGCAGCTGCTGCAATAGAGATATTCTTATTCTGATCGATCACAACAGTCTCACTGATCTCTACAGTTCCGGTTACAAGGATCTGGGTAACTTCACCATCCTTGCCAATATTAACCGGGGCTGCCGCAATTGCCTCTGCTAATGTGGAATAGGATGTCTGGGTTCCATCTGCTGCCTTCAGGATAATCTGACCAGTGGTCTCAGGAGTAGGGGTAGCACTCTCCTCTTCCTCCAAAGTCAGCTCAGCAGTATCTCCGCTGTTAAAGCCATCATCCACAACCGCATCCGCTGCCTGAGCTGGTTCTGCTGCCGGTGTGTCTGCAGCTGCCTGGGTTGGTTCTGCTGCCGGTGTATCTGCAGCTGCCTGGGTTGGTTCTGCAGTCGGCGTATCTGCTGCCTGTGCAGGTTCTTCCACAGGTGTATCTGCTGCGGCATCTGAAATATCCTGCACTGGTTCAGCTGCTGCTTCTCCTTCTTCTGACTCTGCGGCAACAGCTACTGTGTCCTCTATTGTCACGGTCTGGGTATCTGCCTCTGCAAATGCCATTGTCACCGGAGACATTCCGGCTGCAAGGCTTCCCGCCATAATGAATACCAAAAGTTGCTTTTTCTTCATTTTAAAAAGTCCTCCTTATAAATGAGTCCCCCATATTAAATATTAACATCGAAGTCTAGTATAACATATCTCAGTTCAAAAATCAAACCTAAGGACGAATCTGTCCGTTTCCATAAATGATATATTTTGTGGAAGTAAGTGCCAGAAGTCCCATGGGGCCACGGGCATGAAGCTTCTGGGTGCTGATTCCGATCTCGGCACCAAAACCAAACTCAAAACCATCCGTAAATCTTGTAGAAGCATTCACATATACAGCAGCTGCATCTACTTCATCCAGGAATTTCTGGGCATTGTTGTAATCTCTGGTAATAATTGCCTCTGAATGGCCTGTATTGTAGCGATTGATGTGGCGAATCGCTTCATCTGCAGATCCAACTACTTTTATAGAAAGTATATAGTCCAGATATTCTGTACCCCAGTCTTCCTCAGTGGCAGTGACTGCGTCTGGGATCAAAGCCTTCGCTTCCTCGTCAGCACGCATCTCCACATTCTTTGTCCGAAGGCGCTCTGCAAGAACCGGAAGGAAAGCATCCTTCACTTTCTCATGCACCAGAAGAGACTCACAGGCATTGCAGACACCCACCCGCTGTGTCTTGGCATTCATCACAATGTCTGCCGCCATCTGAAGATCTGCGCTCTCATCCACATAAATATGGCAGTTTCCGGTACCAGTTTCGATTACAGGAATCGTGCTGTTATTTACTACTGCTTTAATAAGACCTTTGCCTCCTCGTGGAATCAGTACATCCACATATTCATTCATCTTCATGAATTCTCCGGCAGTCTCTCTTGAAGTATCAGAGATCAGCTGGATCGCATCTTTCGTAATTCCATTCTCATCCAGGGTTCTGCGGATGCAATCCACAATAGCAGTATTGGAATGGATGGCATCACTACCACCCTTTAAGATCACCACGTTGCCAGTTTTAAAGCAAAGGGCAAAAGCATCTGCTGTCACATTTGGTCTTGCCTCGTAGATGATTCCGATCACTCCAAGAGGGACTCTCTTCTGTCCAATGAGAAGTCCGTTGGGACGTTTTTTCATCCCGGTCACTTCCCCGATAGGATCTTCCAGTGCCGCAACCTGACGAAGCCCCTCTGCCATGCTTGCAATTCTGGCTTCTGTCAACATCAAACGGTCTACCAGTCCTTCTGGCATCTGATTCTTCCTGCCATTCTCTACATCAATGGCATTTGCTGTAAGAAGTGCTTTCGAATCTGCAACAAGGCTGTCTGCAACAGCCTCCAGAACCTGATTTTTCTTAGCTGTATCAAGGTTTCGAAGAACGATTTCTGCCTCTTTGGCATTCCTGCCAAGAGTTTCCAGCATTTCATTCATTTATAAGTCCTCCCTCCGGTAAACTTTACTCTGTGTCACAATGATCTGAGGACAAATGTCCGTAGGTTCTGTGGGCACCAGATCAAGGATCTGAAAATCAAAAGCCACTGCCAGTCTGGTAATATCAGGATGTTTTTCTAAAAAGCGGTCATAAAAGCCGCCGCCATATCCCACTCTGTTGTTCTCAGGATCAAAAGCTACACCAGGCATGACCATAAGAGCATCCTCCCACTTCACGATCTCGCCTCTGACAGGCTCCGGAATTCCAAAATATCCAGGCTCTAGCTGAGAAAAATCAGTAAGGCGGTAAAAAATCATATCCTTTCCCACAACCTTCGGGACTGCCACTTCTTTTCCTGCTTTCCAGGCTTCCTCAATGATATATCTGGTCATTACTTCATGATTGTAATCTGCATAAGCCAGAATATGCTTAGCCTTCACAAACTCTGAGAGTTTCAGCACCTGATCTGTAATCTGATGGCTCCATTCTTCTACCTGCGCATCGCTGCACTGCTTTCTGGCTGCAAAAATCTGCTTTCTAATGAGTCTTTTTTCTTCCATATCTTTCTCCAAGATTCACAACCGTACCATCGGCTTCCTTTACATCAATATTATCCAGCTGATTTCTAAGGTTCATCTTAATGGTGGCAATATACTCCTTGCGCAGCTCTGCCTGTTCTTTTTTCTCTTCTTCTGTAAGGCCTACGCTCTGTGCCTTATGGTGAAGGGTGTTGATTCTGTCGATTTTTGTGCTGTCCATAATATACTCCTCCTGAGAATGTTCTATGTAATTTTAATTTATACAAAAACTTAAAGCAATTGTAACTGTGAAGATACTGAACAGTTACAGCAATTTTTCAATATAATCGATCAGGAAAAACTCTTCCTTTTTCTTTCCAACAAACAATGTACCGCAGGGGTCGCCCTCCACAATGCGGTGAATATTATGAAAATCGCCGCCATTGGCAATTACCATGTCGGTACCGGCAGCTGTGGCAATTCTGGCAGCTGTAAGCTTGGTAGCCATTCCTCCAGTGCCCACTTTGCTTCCGGAGGAGCATTTTCCCATGTTAAGAAGTTCATCGTCCAATGTTTCTACCATGTCAATAAATTTCGCATCTGGATTTGTATTCGGATCATCTGTAAAAAGTCCGTCTATGTCTGACATAAGGATCAGAAGATCTGCCCCTATAAGAGCAGCTACCACTGCAGAAAGGGTATCGTTGTCTCCGAATTTTTCCAGAGACTGAAGCTCATAGGTGGAAATAGAGTCATTCTCATTAACAATAGGGATCACACCCATGGATAAAAGCTCATTAAACGTGTTCTCTGCATTTTTGCGGTTGGCGTTGTTTACCATGGTATTTTTGGTCATCAGGATCTGACCTGCCATCTGATTGTATTCTCCAAACAGCTTCTGGTAAATCATCATAAGTCTGGCCTGTCCAACCGCTGCACACGCCTGCTTCTGACGAGGCTCCTGTGGCTTCTCTTTAAATCCAAGAGCTGCTGCTCCAACAGCGATGGCTCCTGAAGATACCAGAACCACATCCTTACCCTGATTTCGAAGATCGCCCAATTCCCTTACCAGAATCTCCAGTTTCCGAAGATTCAGCTTGCCAGTTTCAGCATGGGTAAGAGAGGAACTTCCAATCTTGATTACAATACGTTTTTTATCTTTCAGTCTTTCCCGATCATTCATTTTATTTGTCAACTCCGTTATTATGTTTCCATGTAGTTTTCATACATATCAATTTCTTATCTTACATCATTTTTTTCATTTCGTCCATGGTTTCAGGTAAACAGTTCTTAATTTCAGAAAAATTTCACATTTTAACGTGTAGAATTATTGTTTCTGTAAAATATTGCATAGTCTGAAAGAGCTCTACCGTGTTTTGATCGTCCTATCACTTTTGCAAATCAAGTCAAAACGCGTTCATTTGCATCATGCGCTCGTGCAGACAGGCTCTAGAGCATGTTTTTCACGTAAATACAAAAGAGGAACGCCTTATCTTATGACGTCCCTCTCCATTTTTAATTTATTTTACTGTAAAGACACAGAACCTACAGAATCATTCAGCACGATCTCGACCCATGTTTTTCCAGGATTCAGCTGAATCTCCTGATTATTGGAATCATAATAATGAGTGATTCCCCACTGGGAATCCTTTGTCCAGTGGATGTCGATCGCCTTGCCTCTGGTGATGTATTTGCCCTCACCTCCGGACTGGGTATCTACGTTCAGATAACCATTTGGATCATATGGAACATAGTTGGAATACTGTAAAATAATATTCTCACATGTCAGCTGATTACCTGTGTTCTGGTCAATATGCGGTGCATTAAACTGGAAGCGGCTGTACTCCTTAGTCTCTGCATTGTACTCAAACCACGGATGGTTATAAGCGAAATTATCAAGCTTCACAACATTTGCAGAAACTCCGTCATCCAGGGTTGTCTCAGTTCCTTCCGGTGCAAACTGGAAATGACCATTATAGTCCTCTTTATAATCCTGGCTATAGCCCTGGCTCTGGATTCCTGCCTGAAGATGGGAGAAATCAGTGTAAGCATTATGCGGTGCTACACGGTCAGTGCTGCGATAGTAAGCATTTCCAAGTGTAAGTCCGTTCAGATTGTCGATCAGGTGCTGGTCTAGATACTGAAGTGCATATACAGCCTGTCCATAATGAGAATAGATGGCATCATACTCATTTGCATAGAACAGGAAGTAATCACGGCAGCTTCGTACAGAACCGATCCTTGGAATATTGTCATAGTCCTCGATGATCGCCATGAGACGGGTGATGCTTCCCTCTACCGGTGCTTCATAAATGACTCCTGCGTTCTCAGTTCCGCTCTGTGGAGCGCCATTGGTATCGTTGCCAAGCATAACTGCGATGGGACGTCTGTGGCCAATGCCGACAGATACATCCTCTCCGGTAAGATAACTCTTCACGGTATCTGTCCCGGCTTCCTCTGCCTGTACCGCTACTGTGGATCCTGCAAGTGCGCAGGAAAGCAACATTCCTGTGAGAAGTTTAAATATTTTTTTCTTCATGTCTTCTCCTCCTTATGCATATATATTTAACCTTCTAACTGAACAGAAACTGCAGAAACCGCCACTTATAAATACATCCGGAACGGTAATGCCACCTGCTGATGACATCACCTTATATGAAAATCAGTCGCTTTGCAACTGCCATCCGGAACGTTCATACTAACTTATTCACGGCAAACAGCAAAAGCCTCTCCAGCTATTGGGTCATGCACAAAAAAATTTAACGGGTAATTCCAAGTTCCTCCAGTGCCTTCGCCTGGCGCGCTTCCATATCTGCTGCTTCCTCCGGAGTCATGTGATCGTATCCCAGAAGGTGAAGCATACTATGTGCAACCAGGAAGCAAAACTCCCTCTTTACACTGTGTCCATACTCTTCTGCCTGGGCAGCAGCACGTTCTGCGGAAATCATAATATCTCCAAGCAGCAGTTCTCCACTGTCAAGATCAAAGCAGGACTCATCATCCTCAGCTACAGAATAATCTGCCGGTGTCTCAAATGGCAGCATTGGAAAAGAAAGAACATCAGTAGCTCTCTCAATGCCACGGAACTCTGTATTTACCCTTTTAATCTCTTCATTATCTGTGAGAACCAGATTTACCTGTGCATCCCATGGACATTTCTCCATGTCAAGCACCTTCTCTGCAACCATCTTCGCAAGCGCCGGACAGTCAAGTCCAAGGTCAAAATCGGTCTCGCATTCGTATTCTATTGTTACCAAAACTTATTCCTCCTGTATGACATCTGCCTGATTTCTCAAACAGGCGACACCATATGTTCAATTTTACTATTTTGTTTGAATTATTCTGTAAAATTCACATTTCAGTTTCAAATTAATCTTCCCACAGGATATTGATTGTCATTTACTGAAAATTCTGTCCTGGCTTCCCAATTACCGGCTTGTCCTCCGGACTGCCCGCTTCTGGGTCTTTTCCTGGGCTTTCGCTTCCTCTTTCTCAAATGCTTTAACAATGTCCTTCACGATCTTGCAGCGGACAACATCACGGTTTGTCAGGGAAATAGTAGCAATATCGTCTACATTTTTCAAAATAGAAGCACACTTCTGAAGTCCGGAATCTGTCTCTTTGGAAAGGTCGATCTGTGTTACATCGCCGGTAAGAATCATCTTAGAACCAGTACCAATACGGGTAAGTGCCATTTTCAAAATAGGAAGTGTGGCATTCTGGCTCTCATCAATGATGATCATACTGTTATTCAAAGTACGGCCTCGCATATATGCAAGAGGTGCAACCTCAATGATTCCCCGTTCTCTTAACTTCGCAGCCTGATCCGGCCCGAATACGTCATTTAGTGCATCGTAAAGCGGCTTCAGATAAGGATCAACCTTCTCCTGTAAATCTCCCGGGAGGAAACCAAGCTTCTCGCCCGCCTCAATGGCCGGACGGCTGAGAATGATTCTCTCAATCTCATCATTCCGATACAGCTCTGCCGCATAAGCAACTGCCAGGTATGTTTTACCTGTACCGGCAGGTCCGATACAGATAGTAACCGTATTGTTCTTCAAAGCAGTGATATAATTTTTCTGTCCGATTGTCTTAGTTCGAATTGGAATATTCTTATAATTCAAAGTCACTGCGTCCCCCAGAACCTTGCGGGTGCTGTCTGCAATATCCTCCTCACTGTCATTCTCTTCCTCGGTCTCATCCAGAAAACGATGGATCATATCCACGGAAAGCTGCTGCTGTTTTTCAAGAGCTTCCTTCATGACTTCAATAATATTCACAGCTGAATGTATCCTGCCGTCATTAGTCCCACTTACGGTAATGCAGGAATTTCTCTGGGTAATGGATACGCCAAGACGATTCTCAATCACCTTGATCAGCTTATCATTGATTCCAAAAAGCTCCTGTAAAATATCTAATGAGTCAATCTCTATATTCGTGGATTTCAAAAACTGCTCCTCCTTGTGTCTGTTCAAAAATATCTCTGGGTAAAAGTATACCACTCTAAAGATTGTTTTTCAACACTTATGATTCCTGTCTGAATTCTATATTCTGCTTCTTTCCGCTTTTTTCGTCTACTGTCAATGTGCCCTGCACAGTACAATTTGTACTGTCAAATGTAACAGACAACCGGGAATCTGCAATCCGGACTCCTTTATTCAGAAGTTTTTGTTCATATATTCTCAGCTGCTGCACTGCTTTCTTCTCAGCCTGTTCTTTCGTGTAAACTGCGCTCTGTATTTTATAAGGTGTTCGGGTGACTTTTCCCAGGGAAAAAGGAAGGACGAAATTCTCAGTAAGTTTCCAGGGGATTTCTTCTGCTGAGGTTATATATCTGGATTTTTTTCCTGTATCTGCGCCAAAAACGAAGTCACCAACACGAAAATACCAGCTGGTTTTTGAAGTGCCGCTTTGAACCTTTTTTTCATAGGAAAGGGAGATCTCCTGATAATAGGCAATCTGATGACGCACATAGATGTCTGCGTCTGCCGGAACGTATTCCACACGTACAACCTCCTGACTGTCGTTCAGGATCGGCACCTCGCCAGATACCAGAATATCACCCTGTTTGCAAATGTCTCCTGTTTTAACAAGTGGAGTTCCATTTCTGATAACTATATTCACAATTTCACCATCCAGGTCGGAAATCAGATTGCATGGGGAGTTGGTTTGCTGGATATCTTCTGTGAGGTTTTCTTCCTGAATGGTAAGAAGAAGCCGGGTACCCTGAACCCTGACGGAAACAAAAGTAATATCCGGGTAGTTTTTCCTGAGAAGGTCGGCAATCCTGGTACAGTTAACCTGATTTTTACGGATCCCATGGGTAATTCCCTGCTGGTCCAGAAATTCCAGAAGCTGAGGGGTGGAATTTTTTACATTTCCATCAATGTGGATATTCCAGATGTGGCCAGAAAGCCAGAACAGCAAGACCACACAGAGAAAGAACCCGGCTGTAAAGCACTTGCGTTTTTGGATTCTGAGCAGTAAAAACGGCAGACCTCTTTTTTTCAGAATATGGATACGGACTCTGGTCTTTCTATGTATGGGAAGGAGTTTTCGGAAATCATTTATGGAAATGCGAGTTGTTATGTTTTTTTCTGACAGATAACGGATTCTTTCCAAAGAGACAGCTCTGGCGTGGCACAAATTCAGGAAGCGTTCCAGCTGGTCACCGGATACTGAAAGTTCTAAAAATCCATGGAGTATTTTTTCGGGGTTATTCATTTTAATCTCGCCTCCATTTATATTGGATTTACGATGTACTGCCGGACGGCAACCGAATTCAGGTGAAATATACCGCAAACCGGAGCTTGCAGACTGCGGGAATGATTTTTCAAACACGCTCTAACATTACCGACAAAATCTGCCCTTTTATTTCCATTTCCCAAGTAGTGTAATGAAATATTTCCAGATTTTTTCCTTGAAGGATCACGCGTCCCTGGCAGGTAACCACGATTAATTTCTCGCTTGTATAGGATAAGATGCTTTTATAATTTTCAATCTGTACCTGCGACGGTCCGGTAATCGTTATAATAGGGGCTTTACAGGACAGGTCACCAGGAAGTTCCATAGCTGTCATAAAACGTTCTGATACAGACATAAAAAAAGCCTCCCGGTCTTTATCTCTAGCTTATGCGGGAGGTTTTCTTTTCATTCTGATTTACAGTTAACAGATCACGCTCTCTGGCGAAAAAGTACCAGGGAAAACCACAGAATGGTATTTCCGCCAAGATTATATTCCATGGAATGATGCTCTACCAGCTCATTTACCACTACACCGTGACTTTCCAGGCAGGGATGCATTTTCTCCGGGAAACGACAGGGTTTTCCGTCTAAGTAGGCACAATGCTCGCAAAGATCGCAGGATTCAGTGGACAGGGTAAATGTCTCAAATCCCTCCCCCTTTAAAAATCCAGCTACCTCTGTAGTCAACTCCTCGTGAGCATCTCGGGTGGCAAGCATTTCCGCCATGTTCATCACATCGGAAACCTCTGCCACACTGGAAAAAAGGATTCCATTTGGATAACTGTGGATTCGCTTCCCACATTCTTCCAGGCTGCCCACAGCAGGGGGACAGGCCCAGGTGGTGCCATAGCGCTCACACTCCTGTTTGCAGATGATCCGCACCCGCTCCCTCACTTCTATTTCAGCAGTATCCACAAGGCGGTATTCATAGATGGGATACTGCGATATAAATTCTTCAAAACGGTCTGTATTTAACATGTTATTCCTCTTTCGAATTATTAATTGCTATTTAGCTCGCTAAGAGGGATCCTTTCAGCGCCCTAAATATCCAAAATACTTAATCTATCAAATCCTGCTCTGCAAATAAGCTGGATACCACAGACGAATACTCTGACAGATGCTGGGATTTCTTGATTTTCTTGGCATACTTCTCATAATTTGTAAAATTAAATGCCATATAGCTCCATAATTCTTTCATACGGAACAGCACATTCCGCTCGCCTGAAAGTAGCTCCTGATATTCTTCAAAAAGACAATTGTGAAATTCCCTTAATGTCTTTTTATCCGGATGAACGCCATCGCGGATCTCAGTTACCAGCCCCGGATTCGTGATCAACCCTCTTCCATACATGAAGCAGCAAGTGTCTGGAAAACGCTCTGTAATCCGCTTATAATCAGCTGCAGAAAACAGATTACCATTATAGCAAAGTGGCATTTTCAGACGGCTTACAGCCTTCTCATAAGCTCCGAGCCGCGGCACTCCGCGATACATATCTGTCTGAATTCTTGGGTGGATGATCAGTTCATGAATGGGATATTTTTCATAAATAGCCAGCAGATACTCCCAGTCTTCCTCGTAGTGAGTTCCAATTCTGGTCTTTATGGAAATTTTCATATTAAGTTTCGAAAAAATCTGATCCAGGAACTGATCCAGCTTCTGGGGCTCTGCCAGAAATCCGGCACCCTTTCCCTTCGCTGTAACTGTTCCAGAAGGACAACCAAGATTCAGGTTCACTTCCTGGTGTCCGTAATCATCTTTCAAAAGCTGGGCAGTACGGATAAAATCATCTGCATTGCAGGTCAGGATCTGGGGAACCACATACATTCCCTCATTCCGCTCCGGTGACACCTCGCAAATTTCCTGAAAGCTCAGGTTTTTCTTCGGCTTGGCAGAAATAAACGGAGTAAAATATTTATCCATGGGATGATAAAACCGGTGATAAGTCCGGCGGTATACAAAGTTTGTCACGCCCTCCATAGGGGCCATGTAGTCTTTCATTTATGTCCTCGCATGTCTTTTTATTCAAATCAAGGGGGGGGATTTTCTCAGCTGCTTTATTCAGAGCTTTCACCATGCAAAAAATTCCTTAAATTCTTCGAGAAACTTCTTCATTTTCTTTTCCTCCCTTGGTTTGATATAGCCAATTATACACGTTTCTCTATTTTTAGACAATGCCCTCTTAAGTGTCTGCTGCTATTTTTTTCTAAAATTTATACAAAAAAGAACTTTACCCCTAAATCTGGCAGTGCACGGCAGCCATCCATTTTCGTTTGCTATTAGCAATACAAATGTCTTGCCCGAAAATACATTTTTGTCTTGCACTCTGTTGTAGTACTGTGATAAAATAAACAGGATTTTAGCATAAACCTATTGGTTTGGCATTTTGAGAGAAAGAAGGCTTACTTACGATGAATTTTTCCAAAAGACTGAATTTATTTGGAGATGAAATTTTTGCCGCGCTCAATGAAAGGCGGCTTGAACTTGAGAAACAGGGAAAGAAGATCTACAACATGAGTGTTGGAACGCCGGATTTCCATACACCGGATCATATTAAGAAAGCACTGATGGAAACTGCTGCTGACGATCAGAACTGGCGTTACAGTCTCCGCGATCTGCCTGAGCTTCTGAATGCGGTCTGTGCATATTACAAGAAGCGCTTCCATGTGGAAATCACACCGGATATGGTAATGTCCGTTTATGGCAGTCAGGAAGGCATGGGACATCTTGGCATGACTTTATGCGACGAGGGAGACGTGGTTCTTCTTCCAGATCCGTGCTATCCGGTTTTCGCAGCAGGAAGCAAATTAGGAGGCGCAGTTCCTTACTACTACCCGCTTGTAGCAGAGCATGATTTCCTGCCATATGTAAAGGATATTCCGGAAGATGTGGCTCGCAAGGCCCATTACATGGTAGTCTCTCTTCCATCCAACCCGGTAGGCAGCATTGCCACACCAGGACTTTATGAAGAAATTGTTGCATTTGCAAAAAAATACGATATTGTAATTATCCATGACAATGCATACAGCGACATTATCTTTGATGGCGTGGAAGGTGGAAGTTTTCTTGCCACTCCTGGTGCGCGGGAGGTTGGTGTTGAGTTTTTCAGCCTTTCCAAATCCTTTAACGTAACCGGCGCCAGAATCAGCTTTCTCATTGGAAATCCAGAAATCATCTCTGCTCTAAAAAAGCTTCGCAGCCAGATCGATTTCGGTATGTTCCTGCCAATCCAGAAAGCTGCTATCGCTGCTCTTGAGGGACCTCTTGACAGCGTAAAAGAACAATGCAGACAATACCAGGCACGCCGTGATGCTCTATGTGACGGACTTGCTTCCATTGGCTGGGAGAAGCCAAACGGCAAAGGAACTATGTTCGTATGGGCAAAGCTTCCGGGAAAACGCACGGACAGCATGGCATTCTGTATGGAATTAATGGAAAAAGCCGGTGTCATCGTTACTCCTGGCGCAAGCTTTGGTCCTCATGGGGAAGGATATGTGCGCTTCGCGCTGGTACTTCCACCAGAGAAAATCAAAGAGGCTGTGGAATCTATCCGTACAAGTGGAATTTAAGTACCACTTCCAAATTTATCTTCAAATATATTGCAAGCTTTAACAAACCGTACACCACACGTTTTGCGCGTTATGGCAGCAATCGCCAGAAACTTACACAAACGTCGGCTTTAGGTTTTGACTGATTGCTCGTGTAAACTAATAAACTCCCGGATGTTAGCTGCCTCGAACATGCTCTAACATCTGGGAGTTCTTGTGTCTGTAATTATCATTTATGGAACTTTACAAAAATGAAATCTCATTATTTATGATAAGGCTCATGATTCATAATCCGATATCCCCTGTAAATTTGTTCCAACAGAATCATCTGCATCAATTGATGCGGAAACGTCATTCTTGAAAAACTGAGCTTATAATCTGCCCGTTTCAAAACAGCATCAGAAAGCCCAAGTGATCCTCCGATCACAAAGGCAATGCTGCTTTTTCCCTGAACGCCTAATCTGGCAATCAGGTCAGAAAGCTCTACAGAATCCAGCATTTTACCCTCTATAGCAAGTGTAATCACATAATCTGTATCGCGAATATGGCTAAGAAGCCGATTGCCCTCCGTCTCTTTGATCTGACGGTTCAGCGCATCGGAAGCTTTATCCGGAGTCTTCTCATCTGGCACCTGGATAAAATTCAACTTACAGTAGCGGCCAAGGCGCTTGGCGTACTCTGCAATTCCGTCATTCAGGTATTTCTCTTTAATTTTTCCAACTGTGATAATACGAATTTCCATTTACACCTCAAAGTCCATTGCTACACGGTCGCATACATTTGGTCTTACGTAAGTGTCCGCAACATGAACATGATTCGGATTTACTACATAGGCAGCCAGTGCCTCAGCGCTCTCCAGCTCAGTGATCAGGCACAAATCACGTGTGCTGGATGGAAGAAGGTCTGTAACAACCTCTGCCTTAATGAGCCCTGGCACAACACCAACCAGACCTTCAAGATGTTCTTTGATCTGTGCTTTTAATTCAGGCTTCTTCTCCTCAGGAATCTCTTCTTTAAATGACCACATTACCATATGTTTTACCATTTTTATTGTCTCCTTTACATATATTTTCTTAACTGTTATACCAATTTATATAAATGATATGAGTGTCAAAAGGTCTTTTGACACTCATTTGATACCCGGATTGCTACGCAGCTACGCTGCTCCCGCAATCCTCCAAATATTCGAAATCCGCTGATTTACTTCGTAAATCGCTACTTTCTCATATTTGGCGTGTCCCAAGTTCAAAAGCCTTATCGTGCAAGCACGAACGGCTTTTTGACCTTTTGACACTGGTATCATATAAATTTTTACAAATGCTCTTCCACATAAGTCTGGAACTCATCCATACTCATCAGTACCTTACGCGGCTTCGTACCTTCTTCAGTACCTACTACCCCAGCGTCACAGAGCTGATCCATAATACGGGCTGCGCGGTTAAATCCAATCTTATACATTCTCTGCAGCATACCGATGGAAGCCTTTTCCTTCTCAATAATGAACTTACCCGCCTGCTCGAAATAGACATCTCGCTCATTGCCGCCAGAGCTTCCGCCAGCTGTAAGAACCGCATTGTTCATCTGCTGTTCAATCTTATTGTCGTAATCTGTCCGTGGATTTTTATCTGCAAGGAAATCCACAATATTGCTGACTTCGTCATCTGAAACAAAGGCTCCCTGCAGTCTGGCAGGCTTCTGGTAGCCCTGCGGATAAAACAGCATATCTCCTTTACCAAGAAGCTTCTCTGCGCCGTTCATATCCAGAATGGTTCTGGAGTCCACACCGGAAGTGACAGCAAAGGCAATACGTGACGGCATGTTCGCCTTAATAAGACCGGTAATAACATTGACAGACGGTCTCTGGGTAGCAATAACCAGATGGATGCCTGCAGCACGGGCCAGCTGGGCCAGACGACAAATAGCGTCCTCCACATCCCCTGGTGCAACCATCATAAGGTCTGCAAGCTCATCTACGATAATGACGATCTGACACATTTTCTCAGGGCGCTGCTCTCCCTCCGGGAACTTCATCTTCTCAATCTTGCGGTTAAACTCTTCCAGATTTCGTACCCCATACTCTGCAAAAGTATTGTAACGGTTACTCATCTCATTTACTGCCCAGTTCAGAGCCCCCGCAGCTTTCTTCGGATCTGTGACAACCGGAATGAACAGATGCGGGATACCATTATAAACACTAAGCTCTACCACTTTCGGGTCAATCATGATCAGCTTAACCTCGTCTGGCTTGGCTTTATATAAAATACTGATAATAAGTGTATTGATACAAACAGATTTACCAGATCCGGTGGAACCTGCGATCAGAAGGTGGGGCATCTTGGCAATATCTGCCACGATCGTCTTACCCTCAATATCTTTACCAGCAGCAAAAGCCAGCTTGGATTTGGCATTCATAAACTCCGGGCTCTGGATCAGATCACGGAGCATAACCGCACTGTGTTCTTTATTTGGTACCTCGATACCTACAGCTGCTTTACCCGGGATCGGAGCTTCGATACGGATATCCGGCGCGGCAAGATTCAGCTTGATATCATCAGAGAGACCTACGATCTTGCTTACCTTTACACCCATTTCCGGCTGCAGCTCATACCTGGTAACTGTAGGTCCGCAGCTTACGTTTGTAACCTTGGCATTTACTCCGAAATTATACAGGATTTCCTGTAATTTCTGAGCTGTCTTTCGAAGATGGGAATCAGAATCTCCCTGGGATTTCCCATTTCCACGTTTCAGAAGATTCACAGGCGGATACTGATATTCCTTTTTCACCGCCGCTTCCTGGGTTTTGATCTCATGCTGGATATTTACAATTCCGTTGGCAATCTCCTGCCTGGAAGACTTAGGATTCTTCGCCGACTGACGGGAAGTAGTTTCATCCGAAACTCCATTCCCCGCTGCCATTTCGTCAGAAGCTTCAGAAGAGTGGAAGCCAGAAGTTGCCGGAGATCCATGGGCAGCGCCACCTGCTGCGCCAGAAGTATCTCTCGTCAAAGCAACTGCATTCTGCATGGTAGCCATAGCTTCATTAAAATCCACTCCATCATAACTGTTTTCTTCTTCCTCTGCCTCAGCTGGTTGGTCACTGCTAACTGGATTTTTCATATAGACAGTACCGTCCTCTTCCGTGGTATCCTTTTCCATAGAATATGACGGTACAGGATCATCTTGTCCAGAGGAGGCGCTCGTATTCAGATCTGGCTCGTCTGACTGCTCTGGCTCAGAACGGTGAATTGCAAACTGCAGCTGTGTTTCCTCCTGTGATGATCTGTCATCAATTGACAGATCATCATCCTGGACCCGATACTCACTGATATCCACATACTTTCCTGTATTAATCGGAAGATTCTGAGCAGAAGCACTCTCGGAAAATTCTCCATTCACTGTAGTCATATTCTCCAGTGATCCTGCATCTCCCGGATTCATGGCATTCTCTGGATTTAAAGGAAATTCCTGATCCACAGATTCCCCGCTTTCCTCGGAATTTCTATCTTCAAATAAATCTGTCCCTGCAAGAAAGCTTGTAGAATCCAGGTTTTCTCCTCTTCTGCCCCGGGCCTGGTTATTTCCACGCATTCTCATCCGGGAATTTGCCCTGGAATCATTTCCAGCTGTCCTGGAAGCCTTTTTCCCTTTCTGTTTGGCTGCCTTTTTCTCAAAACGGGATGGTTCTTCCACCATATCTGAAGTAATCCCTTCTTCGGCAAGTGCAGCTTCCAGCTCCTGCATCCTTTTCTCACGGCGCTCCTGGGCTGCCAGCTGGCGCTGCTGGACTTTCAGCTGCTTCTTCAGCTGACGCTCCGGTGCTCCCTCCTGATAGAGCGCCTGCTGCCCCTTCACAGCTTCCAGGATCTTATCATAAATCTTATACAAAAATCCCAGGAAAGAATGCTGCGTGATCAGGATCAAACATACAAGGATCACAAGTACAATGATCACATAAGCACCGATGGTTCCAAATGCGGAGATTGTAGAAATACAGATTGCGCCTCCAATGGCTCCGCCACCAGTACGATACTCAGAACTGATCCTGTAATATTCTGCAAGAGTTGTACTCTCTGTATAGCCTTCTGTAAAAAGCTGTGCCAGTCCACAGCAGATCAGAAACAGAACTGCGGCGGCGGCTGTTTTTTTATAAGCAAGCACATTTCCCTTATTGGAGATCAGAAATGCTGCCATAATAAAAAGTACAACGGGAAAAATATAAGCCATCAGTCCCATTACTCCCATGAGTACCTTGCTGATGCTTCCTCCGACATTTCCACCAAGTCCGACACAACTTACCATAAGAATGATCGCTGCCGCCATCAGCACCAGAAGTATGATTTCCGTCTGAAAGCCGCTGGATATTGACTGCTTTCCTGCTGTATTCTTTTTAGACTGGGTACGTGCGGAAGATTTTTTCTTCGCGGATGTACCACGTTTGGTTGTTGATTTCTTCGGCGTATTAGACGCTGCCATTAAAAAGTTCCCCCTTCATCAGGCAAATTTGTAACCGATCCGTGTTTCTGTAAGCTTTCCTGCCGGACAGTTATGCAAAATTGCTAATAAGCGCTATGGCTCCTGCCACAAAACAGTAAAATGCGAAATAGCGCAGTTTCGCATGCTGCAAAATGCGGAGCAGATTGCGTATCATAAAATATCCAACTACTCCCGCCACGATCATACCAAAGACATAGGTAAATCCAAGAGACACACTCATCTTTGGCGTGGTAAACTGTCCAAGCTCCAGAAAAAGAGAGCCTAGAACTGCCGGAATGCTGATAAGATAAGAATATTTCACTGCAAATTTCCTGCTGAAACCGCATAATAAGCCTGCACAAATCGTCATTCCACATCTGGATATACCTGGAAATACGGAAATCCCCTGACAAATTCCAATCCACATGGCATTGTCATAAGTCACATCTTTCGGTGTCTTGATTCCACCGATATTACTGAGGTCTGTCACAAGAAGAAACACTCCTGTCACAAGGATACATGCTCCTGGAAGAAGCGGGGAAATCGCCGCTCTTGTCACCAGTCTTCTGCAAATGTATCCAAGCAATGCTGTGGGAATAAATGATACAGCCATAATCGCTGTAAATTTACGGTATGTTCCGTGCACCACTCTGGCATAGTGGAGATTCTCACCGGTTTTCCTGTTGTGAAAATAGATATTTACATTCCCGATTATATCCATGATCATGCCCAGAAGCTCCTCTCCGATCCGGCGAAGATCCTCATGGAATGCAAAAAAAACTGCCACCATCGTGCCTATGTGAAGAAGCACTTCAAAAAGGACTGCAGTGTTTCGTGTAATTCCCATTGCATTTTCTATGGCTGCCAGATGTCCGAAACTGCTCACAGGAAGAAACTCCGTGATCCCCTGAACAATTCCTAATAAAATCGCCTGTAAAACTGACATATTCAATATTTCCTTTTCTTTGGGATAAGACGGGCCGCGAAAACCCGTCAAGCGTACCTATTATACCACAAAGCAGGCAAAGATACAACTTTAATCGAACGACTGTTTTGTCTGTGGGGCGTGAGATTGCAGGAATTATTTTTCAAACACGCTCTAATATATAGAAAAAACCCTGCCTGAGATTTCAAACCGAAATCCCAGACAGGGAACTCACACCTTCTTACTTCTCAGCAAAAAAGTGCATATTATTTGTTACTGTCCATTTTGCGGCCAGCAGCTTTTATTTTGCATATTTGCTTTTGATATACTCATCGATACCGCGTGCACCTGCTTTACCTGCTCCCATAGCAAGGATAACAGTTGCAGCACCTGTAACAGCATCTCCACCAGCATATACGCCTTCTTTTGAAGTCTTACCAAACTCTTCGTCAGCAATGATACATTTTCTCTTGTTTACATCAAGGCCGATAGTTGTGGAAGAGATCAGCGGGTTCGGGCTTGTACCAAGGGACATGATAACAGTATCAACGTCGATGGTAAACTCAGAACCAGGAATCTCAACAGGGCGTCTTCTTCCGGAAGCGTCCGGCTCGCCAAGCTCCATACGGATACATTTAATACCGGTTACCCAGTCTTTGTCATCTGTAAGGATCTCAACAGGATTGCAGAGAAGATCAAACTGTACGCCCTCTTCTTTTGCGTGATGAACTTCCTCTTTACGTGCAGGCAGCTCTGCTTCTGAACGACGATAAATAATATGTACCTCTGCGCCAAGACGAAGTGCAGTTCTTGCAGCGTCCATAGCAACGTTACCACCACCAACAACAGCAACCTTCTTGCCATGTGCGATCGGAGTATCATAATCCTCACGGAATGCTTTCATAAGGTTGTTACGTGTCAGGTACTCGTTAGCGGAGAATACACCGTTAGCCTGCTCACCCGGGATTCCCATGAACATAGGAAGTCCGGCACCGGATCCGATAAATACAGCCTCAAAGCCCTCATCTTTAAGAAGCTCGTCGATTGTTACGGATTTACCAATGATAACGTTGGTCTCAATCTTAACACCCAGAGATTTTACGTTTTCAACCTCTGCTGCAACTACTTTGTCTTTTGGAAGACGGAATTCCGGAATACCATAAACAAGAACTCCACCAGCTTTATGAAGTGCCTCGAAGATTGTTACATCGTAACCCATCTTTGCAAGATCTCCGGCGCAGGTAAGTCCGGAAGGACCGGAACCGATCACTGCAACTTTATGTCCGTTCCTCTGTGCAGCCGGAACTGGTTTGATACCATTCTCCTTCGCCCAGTCAGCAACGAAACGCTCCAGTTTACCAATGGAAACAGCTTCCCCTTTCAGACCGCGGATACATTTACCCTCGCACTGTGTCTCCTGAGGACATACACGTCCGCAAACAGCCGGAAGAGCACTGGACTCACCGATGATCTGGTAAGCTTTTTCAAAGTTTCCTTCTTTTACTTCATGAACGAAGCCTGGGATATTGATAGATACCGGGCATCCTTCCATACATTTTGCTTTCTTACAGCCAAGGCATCTGTTTGCTTCTTCCATTGCCTCTTCTTTATTGTAACCAAGGCAAACCTCTTCAAAGTTAGTAGCACGAACCTTAGGAGCCTGCTCTCTGACTGGTACTTTCTTTAATACATCTGCCATTATTTGTCACCTCCACAATGTCCGCATCCGCCGTGATGGGTATCGCCTTCCTGAAGCTTCAGAAGAGCACGTCCCTCTTCGGTCTTATACATCTGCTGTCTCTTCATGGCAAGGTCGAAATCAACTTTATGTCCATCAAATTCCGGTCCGTCTACGCAGGCAAATTTCACTTCGCCGCCAACCATTAAACGACAGGCTCCGCACATACCGGTTCCGTCTACCATGATCGGGTTCATGCTGACAACTGTAGGAATGTTCAGTTCTTTTGTTAACAGGCAGACAAATTTCATCATGATCATCGGTCCGATTGCAACGCAGAGATCATACTCTTTGCCCTGATTCTGCACAAGGTCACGAAGTACATCTGTACCCATACCTTTACGTACATAAGAACCATCATCTGTAGTAACATACAGATTACATACTTCTTTCATCTTGTCCTCAAGAATAAGGAGATCCTTTGTCTTGGCACCAACGATCGCATCAGCGGTAATGCCATGCTCGTGAAGCCATTTCACCTGAGGATATACAGGAGCTGTACCAACACCACCTGCTACGAAAACGATTTTTTTCTTCTTAAGCTCTTCGAGATCTTCATGGCAAAGCTCAGATGGCTGTCCCAGAGGTCCAACAAAATCTTCGAAGTAATCGCCTGCTTTCAGCTGGGCCATTCTGGTTGTTGAAGCACCAGCCGGCTGGAAAACGATTGTTACAGTACCTTTCTCTGCATCATAGTCGCAGATTGTAAGCGGAATTCTCTCTCCTACTTCGTCCATTTTCACGATGACGAACTGGCCAGGCAGACAATGCTTAGCCACACGAGGAGCTTCCACATCCATAAGAAAAACATTTGCAGAAAGTTTCTCTGCGTTGAGTATCTTATACATAGTTCCCTCCTGAAGTACTATATTTGTTGCTGCTCACTCCGCGGGCAGTAACCTATATTTAACCGTCACTTCATGTATATGTCCGCTGTATGGACACTTGTGTCGGTCATATCCTATAACACTATAGCACAAAAAGACAGGTTAGTAAAATAAAATTCTCCTGTTTTTCTTATATTTTTTCCAAAAAATGTATAATTTTTCATTTTTCAGGGGATTTGCTTTTCTCTTTCCCAATTAAATCATATAATTTCCCAAGAGCTTCTTTCATTCCTCCAACTTCATCGATTAGACCTTCTTTCACTGCCTCCGGACCTTCTAACATAGTTCCCACATCTTTTACCAGCTGCGTAGTGTCCAGCATTAGTTCTTCCAGTCTTTCCTGGGACATGTGAGTGTGACTGGAAATGAAGGTGGTGATCCGGTCCTGGATTTTCTCCATGTTGCGGTAGGACTGGGCGACGCCAATAAACATGCCATTTGTGCGAACAGGGTGGATCACCATGGTGGCACTGGGAACTACAAAAGAATAATCTGCAGATACAGCCATGGGAACACCAATGGAGTGACCGCCTCCAAGTACCAGGGACACTGTGGGCACGCTTAAAGAGGCGATCATCTCTGCAATGGCAAGACCAGCTTCCACGTCACCGCCCACAGTATTAAGCAAAACCAGAAGCCCGTCCACAGACTTGTCATCCTCGATCATGGCAAGCTTTGGCAAAACATGCTCATATTTGGTAGTTTTGCTGTGAGACGGCGCCGATTCGTGCCCCTCTACCTCACCGATGATCGTCAGAAGTTCCACTTTGTATTTATTGGAATTCTCATTTAAAATAACCTGTCCCATATCACGGATCTGCTTATTTTGCTGTTCTTCTTTTTCTACAGATTCTTTTTTTTCACTTTCTGCTTCATTATCCTCTCTTTGCTGCATAAAAAATACCTCCACACAATCGTATGGAGGTAGTATCTGCAAATCTGATTAAATTATTCGTCCCAGTTATGCCATACATCTGTTACATCGTCGTCATCATCCAGAAGATCAAGGATTCTCTGGATATCCTTAAGGGATTTCTCATCTGTCAGTTCAACAGTTGTCTGCGGGATCATGGCAACCTGTGCCTCAAGAAGCGGAACACCTGCGGCCTCAAGAGCCTCGCGTACTGCACCTAAATCATCCGGAGCAGTGAGAACTTCATAGCTGTCCTCTTCTTCGTTGAAATCCTCAGCACCTGCATCAAGAGCGGTCATCATCAGTTCGTCAGCGTCCATCTCGCACTCTTCCTTGTCGATGATGATCTGACCCTTCTGATCGAACATATAGGATACACAGCCCTGGGTTCCAATGCTTCCGTTACCCTTTGTAAAAGCGTTTCTTACGTTGCTGGCTGTACGGTTCTTGTTATCAGTCAGAGTCTCAACGATGATGGCAACACCATTCGGACCATATCCTTCGTATACAGCTTTCTCATAACTGTCTGCGGAATCAGCACCGGCTGCTTTCTTAATACCACGCTCAATGGTATCGTTTGGCATGTTGTTTGCCTTTGCCTTTGCAATAACGTCACGAAGCTTACCATTGTTGTTCGGATCCGGACCACCTGCTTTAACAGCCATTACGATCTCACGACCGATGATGGTAAAGATTTTTCCTTTTTTAGCATCGTTTTTTTCTTTCTTGTGCTTTATGTTTGCGAATTTTGAATGTCCTGACATTTCTTATCCTCTCCTTTTGGTTCTTTTTTTATCTTTTCGGCCCGCACCTTTCCGATGGTTTTGTTGCCAAGGGAAAGAATTCTGAAACGGTAGCCGTTTACAACAATTTCTTTATCCAGATCATCTTCTGTGGGAATATGTCCAAGAAGATTCGTCAGATAACCATTTAAGGTCTCAAATTCCACTTTACCGAAATCAATTCCAAGCTCTTCCGCTACATCTTCCAGATACGCCAGTGCGTCAATGATCACACTGTTATCCTTCTGCGTCCGGAACGTACTGTCGTCTTCATCGTATTCATCCAGAATATCTCCTACGATTTCCTCCAGAATATCTTCCATTGAGACAATTCCTGAAGTCTGTCCATACTCGTCCACTACCACTGCCATATGAATTTTCTTCATCTGCATGGATTTGAAAAGATCACTGATTCCCCTTGTCTCCGGAATAAAAGAAGCTTCTCTGATCAATCCCGGCAGATCCTTAAGGGGTTTGAACTTCGCCCAGGAATTCCTGGTGAGAAATTTCAAAGCATCTTTATAATGAATAATTCCTACTATATTATCTATCGTCTCTCTAAATACAGGATAACGGGAATTTCCTTCCTCAAGCATGGTATCCACAATGGTCTGAAGATTGTCCTCCTCATCAAATGCGATCACATTCTTGCGATGCGTCATAATGTCCTTGGCTTCAGTGTCCGTAAACTCCATGATATTCTGGATCATCTCTGCTTCGTTTTCCTCAATGACACCCTGCTCATGGGCTTCATCTACAATGGAAATGATCTCTTCCTCCGTCACCGGATCCTCTGACTGATTAAAAGCAACACCAAATGGCCTTGCTGCCAGCTTGGCAATAAAGGTTACGCACATAGTAAAAGGATACAGGATCCTGGTAAAAAATCCCACAATCTTCATATACCGATATGCATATTTCTCCGGGTGATAGGTTCCGATTCTCCTGAATGTAAGAATACCAAGAGACGCAAGCAGAATGATCACCAGTGCAAGCACCAGGATCAATGCAGCCAAATGCTTTATGTAGGGATGAAAGGTCTCGGTAGCCCATGGAACGATAAATGCTCCGAAACAGACTCCGGAAGCCATAACAATCAGCGGAATCGCATTGACAAATGAAACAGGATTGTTGATCAGGGAAAGAAGAAAGACTGCTTTCTTATCTCCTTCCTGCGCCCGTTTCTCCACTTCGTTTTCGCTCAGATTGTGCACTGCAGCTGAAAATCCATAAAAAATACCATTCAGCCACAAAAGCAATAATAAAATGACAAAGCCCGCCAGGGGCATACTACTGCCAGATTCCATATATTAAACCTTTGTTCCTCCTAGACAGCGTTACTGCTTATTACCTTCGCAGTAACGAAAACATACTGCTGCTTCCTTATTCCACAGCAGCACGAATGTGCAATTGCGGCAGTCAATGCCGCTGAGACTTTACAACTATATCACTAAAGTTTCTTTTCGTCAAGAGAATGTAAGCTCCAGGCTGATTTCAAGAGCATGGTTCACCTTGTCAAGCATAGGACCGTCCAGGTGACATACTTTATCTTTTAATCTTCTCTTGTCAATGGTGCGAAGCTGTTCTAACAAAATTACAGAATCTTTTTCAATTCCATAGGCCGATGCATCAATCTCAATATGGGTGGGCAGCTTCGCCTTGTTCATTTTGGATGTAATCGCTGCGCAGATCACGGTAGGACTATGTCTGTTGCCTACATCATTCTGAATAATAAGTACCGGTCGGATACCTCCCTGCTCGCTTCCCACCACGGGCCGAAGATCCGCATAAAAAATATCCCCTCTTTTAATTACCACACAATTCACACTCCGTTTTACTTTTACTTTTCTGAAAATAAGTATTTCCAACTTTTTTCATGTGTATACATGTGTGGTATTTTTCCCGCAATTCGTTACGGGTTCTTGCAAAGCAGATAAGGGAAATCTAAATATCCTCAGTCAAAATATGTCAGCTCGCCGCACTCTTTCCCATCTCTGATATAGATCCTTGGCACACGCTTGCTGATATCACATAGAAATTCATAGGAAAAACGGCCTGACAGATCTCCCAGTGTATCTGCACTGATAACCTCATCTCCATCTTTTCCAAGCAGTGTCACTTCATCCCCTGTCTTTACATCCGGGATTTCTGTCACGTCTACCATAAACTGGTCCATACAGACTCTGCCACAGATCGGCGCTTTTTTTCCATGGATCAAAACCCAGCCTTTATTAGAAAGCATTCTTGGGTATCCATCTGCGTATCCAACAGGAATCGTCGCTATCTTTGTAATATGATCTGTCGTGTAGGTTCCACCGTAGCTTACCTGAACCCCCGGCTCCACATCCTTCACGTAGGAAACATGACTCTTCAGTGACATTACAGGTTTCAGCATTACAATGTCTTTTTCCACTTCCTCAGAGGGATAAATTCCATAAATGGTAATTCCTGCACGGACAATGTTCAGGTTGGCTTCCGGTACACGGATTATTCCGGCACTATTGGAACAATGATGCAGTGGAATATGGATTCCATTTTTTTCCAGAAGATCCGCAAAATCAAGATATCGTTTCAGCTGAACCATTGCCGGGGTGCGGTCGTATTCATCTGCTCTTGCAAAGTGAGTGAATAAACCTTCAATTTCCACATTGGGAAGAGCTGCAATTCTGCGGATTTCCTCCAGACTCTCTTCGCTGTCCTTAAATCCGATCCTGGTCATGCCGGTATCCGCAGCCAGATGGATCAGACCTTTTTTGCCTGCTTCTTCAGCAGCTTTGTTAAATTTCCTGGCTGTCTCATAATCACAGACGGCCATGCGCACATCATTTTCGGCAAGTTCCTTATAATATTCTTCAAATACCAGTCCCAGGATCAGAATCGGTCTTGTGATCCCGGCTCTTCGAAGCTGTAATGCCTCCTGGGCTGTAGCTGCAGCAAATCCCCATATATAATCAAATTCCTCAAGCATTCTCGCAATAGGTACTGCACCGTGACCATATGCATCCGCTTTGATTACTGCGATGATCTTTGTTCCCTCTTTTATGTTCTTCTTCATCTGTTCAAAATTATATCTGATTGCATCAAGAGAAATCAATGCTTTGATTCTACTGTATTTTTCCATAACATTTTCCTCGATTTTCTAAATTTATCAGAGCATGCTCCAAAAGGCGTTCTGCAAAATGTACGTCACAATTCTCATCCTTTACTCTGAACTTCTGCCAGTTTCAAAACTTCCGGCAGGGCTTCGATCATATCCTTCGCCGTCATGCCGTGAGATCCTTTTTTCTCTCTGGCAATATCGCCGCAAAGACCATGAATATACACTGCCAGGGCAGCTTTATAGGAAAGCTCCTGTTCTTCCTCACAGCTTAAATACATGCAGAGAACAGCTGCGATAATACCGGAAAGTACATCTCCGCTTCCTGCTGTGGCCATTCCCGAATTACCAGAAAGATTCAGATACAGCTTTTCATTCTGGTCAGTCACTACTGTACATGCGTCTTTCAGTACCAGAACACCGCCACTTTTCTCTGCATATTGATAAGCACGGGCTACAGGGTCTTCCTTTAGTTCTGATACATCCAAGCCGCAAAGACGGCTCATCTCGCCCATGTGGGGTGTGAGAATGGTCTGTTCCCCTAGGAATTTCATCCACTGTGGATGCATTGCCAGAATATTCAGACCATCTGCATCCAGTATAACAGGCTTTCCTGCTTTTGCTCCGTTTTCCAGGAACCAAAGCATTCTTTCCTTTCCTGAGCCTTCTGTTCCAAGCCCTGGACCGATCACCAGCACATCACACCAGTTTAAATTTTTCCTATTGGCTTCCTCATCAAATTCGCTGGTCAGCATTGCCTCAGGCAAAAGGCTCTGTAAAGGAATCCGGTTCTCTTCCACAGTCTGGATCTTCACCATCCCGGCACCTCCATGAAGTGCTGCACTGGCACTCAGGCAGGCTGCTCCGCACATTCCCTTCGAACCCGCTACAAGAAGGACCTTGCCAAATGTTCCTTTATTTCCCCATGGTTTTCTTGCCGGAAGAGTTTTCACGTCAGATTTTTCCATATGCCAGGCAGCCTTGCTTGCAAGCTCACTGCCATCACGGTCCCGGTCATAAATTCCAATATCCGCCACCACAATTCTGCCAGCATAAGCTCTTCCCGGATACAGACAAAGTCCACGTTTTTTATATGCAAATGTTACGGTAAGATCTGCCTCAAAAGCAGTTCCAAGAACAGCTCCCGTATCTCCATGAATGCCAGACGGAATATCCACCGCTACTTTATACGCAGGAGCTTCATTCATATGGTCAATTATCTCTTTGTAATTCCCGGTAATCTCCCTGGAGAGTCCAACGCCGAAAATTCCGTCTACTATAACAGTATATTCATCCCATACAGGGTTATTCATTACCGGTACCTGGTAGCTCATGGCAATATCCCACTGATGTCGGGTTTCTTCTGTCATTTTATCCGGATTTCCTGCAAGATAAATCTCAGAACGAATTCCCGCCAGATGCAGAAGTCTTGCAATGGCAATGCCGTCACCTCCGTTATTGCCAGATCCGCAGACGGTCAGAATCCGTTCTTTTTTCAAATTAGCAGAACCGTTTTTCTTTTCCAGATATTTCCGGATCTCTTCTGCTGTGGCAAGTGCTGCCCTCTCCATGAGAACCAGGGAGGGAACATGCATATTATGAATAGTGCCATGGTCAAGCAGCTTCATCTGACTGCAGGTTACAACTTTTTTCATAAGGCCACTCCTAATGCAAAACTGCCGCCCGGTCTCCTGTAAATCCTTCAGCGAGACAAGCAGCAGTCCTCTTTGACTTTTATTCTTTGTTTTCTTTATGTTCGTTACGATACTGGCTTAAGTTGTAAGACAGTGCCATCAGACTCTCGGACAGATGAACGTTCTCTACGATCACATCCTCCGGGGCGTCAAGATCTGTATGGGCAAAATTCCAGATTGCCTTGATTCCATTGTCAATAAGAACCTTCGCCATCTCCTTGGCCTTATTCTTCGGCAGGGTTAAAATAGCAATCTCCACCTGATTCTCCCTGATAAATTCCGGGAGACTGTTGATCATCCGAATCTCAATCCCGCGAACAGAAATCCCCTCCAGGACCGGGTTTATATCAAAAATTCCAACCAGACGGAAGCCACGTTTTTCGAAGTCTCCATAATTGGCAAGTGCCTGTCCCAGATTACCTGCGCCCAGGATGATCATGGGATGAATGGTGTCCAATCCCAGTATTTTACCAATTTCTGTATAAAGATATTCTACATTATATCCATATCCCTGCTGTCCAAAACCGCCAAAATTATTTAAGTCCTGTCGGATCTGTGAAGCAGTCACATGCATTTTTTTACTCAGGTCGTTGGAAGATATACGTTCCACCTTCTCTTCCATCAGCTCCCCCAGATAGCGATAATATCTTGGCAATCTCTTAATTACCGCCTTTGAGATCTCTTTTGCATCCAAAATGTTCCCCTCCTTGTTTCCGCTGCCTGTATTTTTCCGCTAAAAACGCATCGCGGAACATTACCTGTAAACGGCAGCCCGCGTAACACTATGTCAATTATACCGAAATGTTATTTTCTTGTCAATTAAAGTTGTGCAGAATTACAAATTTTTGCAAATTTTTTTGTGATTTGACAATTATTCTTTCAAAAAATAAATTTTTCAAGTATAATATACTATTGAACATTCTAATAATGCTGTTTCTGTGTATACAGAACCGCCTTTTTAAGGAGGAACTTATGATTTTATCATGTCAGAGCATCTGCAAATCTTTTGGGGAAAAGGTGATCCTGCAGGATGCTTCTTTTCACATAGAAGAACGGGAAAAGGCCGCTCTCATCGGCAATAACGGTGCGGGGAAAACAACTCTTCTTCGTATTATCATGGAGGAGATTTCCGCGGATTCCGGTCAGGTGGTCATTGCCAAGGATAAGAAGATCGGTTATCTGGCCCAGTACCAGGATATCCACGGTCATCACACCATTTACGAAGAACTGATGACCACCAAGCAGTACATTTTGGATATGGAGGACAAGATCCGTTCTCTGGAGCAGGAAATGAAATACGTAGCAGGAGACAAACTTGAGAGCCTGATGAACAGCTACACCCGCCTGACTCACCAGTTTGAGCTGGAAAACGGCTACGCTTATAAAAGTGAAATCGTAGGTGTTTTAAAAGGTCTTGGATTTGAAGAAGAAGACTACGGCAAACAGATTGAGAACCTTTCCGGAGGTCAGAAAACCCGGGTTGCACTTGGCAAGCTTCTGATTTCCAAACCGGATATTCTCCTTCTGGACGAGCCTACCAACCATCTGGATATGGAGAGCATTGCATGGCTTGAGACCTATCTTCTCAACTACCCGGGTGCTGTATTTATCGTTTCCCATGACCGTTATTTTCTGGACAAGGTAGTTACCAAGATCGTGGAGATCGAGGCTGCCCAGATGAGAATGTACGAAGGCAACTATTCCGCTTATGCCCTGAAAAAAGCGCAGCTGCGTGACGCCCAGTACAAGGCTTACCTGAACCAGCAAAGAGAGATCAAACATCAGGAGGCTGTTATCACCAAGCTCCGCTCCTTTAACCGTGAGAAATCCATTAAGCGTGCTGAGAGCCGTGTAAAAATGCTGGACAAGATCCAGCGCATTGAGAAACCAATTGAAATTGATAACCAGATGCGTATTTCCTTGGAACCACGTTTTATCAGTGGAAATGATGTACTTACTGTAGAAGGACTTTCCAAGGCTTTCCCAGGACAGACTTTGTTTACAGATATTAATTTTGAAATCAAACGTGGGGAGCGTGTTGCCCTGATTGGCAACAATGGTACTGGTAAGACCACAATTTTGAAGATTCTCAATGGAATTGTGGATGCTGATGCAGGACGCTTTGCCTTGGGTTCCAAGGTTCAGATCGGATACTATGATCAGGAACACCATGTTCTGCATATGGAGAAAACTATTTTCCAGGAGATATCAGACACATATCCGACTCTCACTGAGACTGAAATCCGCAATATGCTGGCTGCTTTTCTTTTTACAGGAGATGATGTGTTTAAGCTGATCTCCTCTCTCTCTGGTGGTGAACGTGGCCGTGTTTCCCTGGCGAAGCTGATGCTCTCAGAAGCCAACTTCCTGATACTGGATGAGCCTACCAACCATCTTGATATTGCATCCAAGGAGATTCTGGAGGAAGCACTGAACAGCTACACAGGAACTGTCCTCTACGTTTCCCATGACCGTTATTTTATTAACCAGACTGCTACCCGCATTATGGATCTGACCAACCAGGCCATTGTCAATTATATCGGTGATTATGATTACTATCTGGAAAAGAAGGATGAGATGACCCGGATTTATGCTCCTGCTCAGGAGACCGCAGCTCAGGAAGTTAAGGAAAACGTCTCTGAAACCAAACTCACCTGGCAGCAGCAGAAAGAGGAACAGGCTCTGAAGAGAAAACGGGAAAATGAGCTGAAGAAAGTGGAAGCACGGATTGAAGAACTGGAAGCAAGGGATAAAGAAATTGATGAAACCATGGTTCTGCCAGATATCTGTACGAATGTGGCAGAATGCACGAAGCTCAGCCGGGAAAAAGCTGCTATAGCAGAAGAACTGGAAGGGCTTTATGAAAAATGGGAGGAGCTGGCATAAATTACCAGTAACCTGTTCTTTTGAGCCTTACATTTCATATTTATTTCAAAAACAGGAACGAATTTCGAATATAAATATCCGAAACCGTTCCTGTTTTTTATAACAATATTAACATTTTTACTTCAAATAACTTTTAAAAGCTGTCTGTTTTATTACATGGCTTCAAGCTTCTCTCTGATTGCAAGAATAAACTCGCGGCTGTTAAGGACTTTTACATTCTTTAAGGAAGTAATCAGTGCCAGGTCTTTGGTCATCTGTCCGCCTTCGATGGTGGAAAGGGTTGCTTTCTCCAGCTTATCTGCGAACTCTATAAGCTCCTGATTCTGATCCAGCTCACCTCTTTTTCTCAGAGCACCGGTCCAGGCGAAGATTGTTGCTACAGAGTTGGTAGAGGTCTCCTCTCCTTTCAGATGACGATAGTAATGTCTCTGTACAGTTCCGTGAGCTGCCTCATACTCATAATATCCATCCGGAGAAACCAGTACAGAAGTCATCATTGCCAGAGAACCAAATGCAGAGGAAATCATGTCACTCATAACATCTCCGTCATAGTTCTTACAGCCCCAGATAAATCCGCCTTCTGCTTTCATTACGCGGGCTACTACATCATCAATCAGACTATAGAAGAACGTAATGTCTGCTGCCTCAAATTTATCCTTAAACTCAGCTTCATAAATATTATGGAATATTTCTTTAAATTTGCCATCGTATGTTTTGGAAATGGTATCCTTGCCGCCAAACCACAGATCCTGTTTCGTATCTAAGGCATAATTAAAGCAGCATCTTGCAAAGCTGGTAATGGATTTGTCCAGGTTATGAACACCCTGGATCACGCCTGGAGTATCAAAGTGATGGATCAGCTCCGTTCTCTCCTCGCCGTCTTCTCCTTTGAATACCAGCATAGCATCTCCTGGTTTGTCAATGTACATCTCGGCATTCTTATATACATCGCCGTAAGCATGACGGGCAATGGTGATAGGTTTCTTCCAGTTCTTCACACATGGCTCGATTCCCTTTACCACAATGGGAGCACGAAAAACAGTTCCATCCAGGATTGCACGAATAGTTCCGTTAGGGCTTTTGTACATTTTCTTCAGATTGTACTCAGACATTCTGGCTTTATTCGGGGTAATGGTGGCACATTTAACAGCAACTCCGTATTTCTTGGTGGCTTCCGCTGCATCTATAGTTACCTGGTCATCAGTCTCATTTCTGTATTCCAGTCCAAGATCATAGTATTCTGTCTTCAGATCAATAAAAGGAAGAAGAAGCTCATCCTTGATCAACTGCCACAGAATTCTGGTCATCTCGTCCCCATCCATCTCAACAAGAGGGGTCTGCATTTGAATTTTACCCATTATTACCTCCTAGTATATGTTTTGTGGTAACTGTGAACTATGTCCGCAGCAACCCTATTTTAACGTAATTCCAAGTCTCTGGCAAGTCTCTGCTACAATTGCTTCAAGTTCTGTATCACAAAGCACAGTAACACGGCCATCCTCATACTGCTGGTCAACCCAGGACTTGATCATCTTTACAAGCTCGCTGTTCTTATCAACCTTCTGGTCGCCCTTCAGGCGATAATGGCTGTCGATCCAGTGTGCGATTCCGGCAGCTCCGGAAGTATTGGAAACGGCAACCTCAACCGGGCGGTTCAGGAATTTCTCGGTATCAAATACATTATAGATTTCCTCATTTTTCAGAAGTCCGTCGGCGTGGATACCAGCTCTTGTTACATTGAAGTTCTTTCCAACGAAGGGAGTTCTTTCCGGTATGTGGTAGCCAATCTCTTTCTCATAGTACTCAGCAAGCTCTGTGATAACCGTTGTATCCATACCACCAAGGTTTCCGCGAAGCTGTGCATATTCAAATACCATTGCCTCAAGAGGTGTATTTCCGGTACGCTCTCCGATACCAAACAAAGAAGTATTAACACCACACGCACCATACAGCCATGCTGTTGTGGAGTTGCTGACTGCCTTATAGAAGTCGTTATGTCCATGCCACTCGATCAGTTCAGAAGGAACGCCTGCATGAACCATAATACCATAAATAATACCAGGTACAGAACGAGGGATCACGGCACCAGGATAGTTAACACCGTAGCCCATGGTATCACAGCAGCGAACCTTAACCGGAATGCCGTACTGCTGGCGAAGCTTCATCAGCTCAAGGCAGAATGGGATAACATAGCCATAAATATCAGCTCGTGTAATGTCTTCAAGATGGCAACGGACAGAAACACCGATTTCCAGACATTCTTTTACAATGCTTAAATAATGCTCCATCGCCTGTTTACGTGTCATTTTCATCTTATAAAAAATATGATAATCGGAACAGCTTACCAGGATACCGGTCTCTCTCATACCCATATCGCGGACAAGCTGGAAGTCCTTCTTATTTGCACGGATCCAGCTGGTAACCTCAGGGAACTCATAGCCTCTCTCCATACATTTCTCAACAGCATCACGGTCTTTCTTACTGTAAAGGAAAAATTCAGAAGCACGAATCCTTCCTTCCGGTCCGCCCAGCTTATGAAGGTAATCATAAATCCTTACGATCTGCTCAGTGCTGTATGGTGCTCTGGACTGCTGGCCATCACGGAATGTCGTATCGGTGATCCAGATGTCATCTGGCATATGATGTGGAACGACTCGGTCGTTGAATGCAATCTTCGGTACTTCAGAATATGGAAAAAGATTTCGGAATACATTGGGAGTTGCAACATCCACAAGCGGATACATATGCTCCTCTAACTGAAGCAGGTTTGTGTGGCGATTCATAGAAACACGTCTGTTTTCCATAGATATTTCCTCCTCATCTCTTGGAACTCTTGCTGTCCATTTTACTCACTTAAAGCGACTTCGTCAAGTGCTTTTATACTGTAAAGTGATAATTCTTTATCAAAGTTTGTGTATTCTTTTTCGTACATTTCTTCAAATCACTTAAGCAGAAATCCTTTTCACACAATTGGCTGCTTTTACATTTTCAGAAACTTTCTGCGGTTAAATTTCCCCCACCCTTGCAGGTTTTGAGGCAGTCCCATATCCTCTGCGCTATTCATCAGCATAGTTTTGATATCCGTATTGGTAAGTGCAGGATTTTTTTCCAAAGCACAGGCAATGGCACCTGTCACCAGAGGCGTAGACATAGAGGTGCCGCTTTTCACACCATAGGAATAAGGTTTTCCAGGCACGCAGGACATGATCTTATTTCCAGGTGCCACAATATCCGGCTTGCACACGCATTCCGCCGTTGGTCCTCTCCCTGAAATAGCACTGCGCCCTTCCAACAAATCGCTGGAGCCCACTGTGATCACTTTTTTGCTGCTTCCCGGAGCTGTGATACTGCTCGGCCTTGGTCCCTGGTTTCCGGCAGCTGTGACCACTACCACTCCTTCATCCCACAGCTGCTCCACACTTTCCAGAAGCCTGGCATGGTTTCTTTTTGAATTACAGGTAGTTCCCACAGAAATATTTACCACCCGGATCCTGTACTGCTGCCTGTTTTCCCGAATCCACCGAAGAGCCCGCAGCACGTCATCCTGACTGCCCGTTCCATAACGGTCAAGCACCTTCAGGGAAATGATTCCGCAGCCAGGTGCTGCGCCTCTGTATTTTCCCATGGAAGCAGTGCCATCTCCTGCCACCAGCCCGGCTACATGGGTGCCATGTCCATTATCGTCATAAGGCCGCCTTTTAAAAGCCAGGAAATCATAAAAAGCCCAGATCCTGCCAGTAAAATCTATATGCTCATAAATCCCGGTATCCAGAATACACACACCGATTCCTTTTCCGGTATAAAAGGATTTTTCCATTATTTTCCCCGATAAAAAGAAACTTATAATAAATTATGTTTCCATTTTCCAATCTGCTTTAAAATTATAGACAATTTTTGAAATTCTCAAAAATTTTTGTCGCTTTTTCTGAGCGTATATAGTATAATGAAAATACGCATAAATTCGTATTTATAAAAGGAATTTTCCAGTAATATCAAACAATTATTTCAGGTGACAAAATGGAGTAAGTCACAACTATACATGAGAGGACGAAAATACTATGGAAAAAGACAACAGGCAGACTCCGGAGGACAAATTTCGCTATTACTCCGGAGCTATCAGACGTGACATGGGGAACCTGCTTAAGTGGCTGCTTCTGGCAGTGGTGGTAGGATGTATAGCGGGAGCTTTCAGTACTTTATTTTCTTTTGTGCTGAAGGCAGTGACCGGTTACCGCAAGGCACATCTGTGGACCTTTTTTCTCTTGCCCCTGTTCGGACTTTGCATCGTATTTCTTTATGAGAAATTCGGAAAAGACGATGGCGGCACGAATCAAGTCCTTTCTACAGTCCGTTCCCAGGATGATGTGCCCTGGAGATCTGGTCCGCTGATTTTTATTTCGACTGCATTGACACATCTTGCCGGTGGTTCAGCAGGACGTGAGGGTGCAGCTATTCAGCTTGGTGGCAGCATTGCCAATCTTCTTGGCAGATGGATCCATCTTGATGAGGAAGACCGTCATGTGATCGTTATGTGTGGTATGAGTGCTGCTTTCTCTGCACTATTTGGCACACCAATGGCTGCAGCTGTTTTTTCCTTGGAAGTGGTCAGTGTAGGGGTTATGTATTATACAGCTCTTATGCCTTGTATGATCGCATCTTTGATCGCATCCCGTTTTGCGGCTGGTATGGGCGTTACGCCAGAAGCTTTTCACGTAGTAAATATTCCTGCACTTTCCCTGGAAACAGGGCTGAAAATGGGCGTGGTAGCCCTTGGATGTGCAGTGATCAGTATTGTCTTCTGTATTATTTTAAATGAGACAGCCAGATTCTACGGCCGGTTTTTTTCTAATAAATATGCACGGGTAGTGGCCGGTGCCGTTCTGGTTATTTTTATTACACTGATTCTTGGAACTACGGACTACATGGGAGCCGGTGCTGAGCTTATTGAGAAAGCAGTGGAGACCGGAGACACCAATTATATGGCTTTCTTCTGGAAAATGCTCCTCACTGCACTGACTATGAAGGCTGGTTTTCGCGGAGGTGAAATCGTTCCGTCTTTCTGCGTAGGCGCCACTTTCGGATGCATGGCAGGACAGCTGATAGGACTTTCTCCCTCCCTTTGCGCAGCCTGCGGAATGGCGGCTGTTTTCTGTGGTGTGACGAACTGCCCGATTACTTCTATTCTGATTGCCTTTGAAATGTTTGGCTTTAAGGGAGTGTCCTTCTATCTGATTGCCGTTTCTATCAGCTATGCAGCTTCTGGATATTATGGGCTGTATAAAGATCAGACGATTGTATATTCTAAATACAAAGCCAAATATATAAATAAACACACAAAGATGTAAGTATAAGTATCGCTGACGTTTATTTTGTAGAAATTGGACGAAAATTATTCTTCCTGAATATGTATCAGCTGCAAAATATACAGACGCTGAAATTTGCAGGAGTCCATGTTGCACGCGTGGCTAGTGTCGTTTTCATGAAATAACTATTTTCATTTACTTATCTGCGGAGTGAAATAGTTATTTACTAAACTGCACCAGGCAACAGACGAGACATTCCTGTAAACTATAAAAAACGGCACTTAAGTGCCGCAAAAAGAAGGGGGTACATTTATGAACCTTGAAAAACTTTTTCACCTGAAGGAAAACCACACTGACGTGAAGACCGAAATCATGGCCGGTATTACCACATTCATGACCATGGCTTACATCCTCGCTGTCAATCCCAACATCCTTTCCGCTGCCGGAATGGACCGGGGTGCAGTCTTTACTGCTACTGCACTTTCATCCTTCATTGCAACCTGCCTGATGGCACTGTTATCCAATTACCCGTTTGTCCTGGCACCTGGTATGGGACTGAATGCATACTTTGCATATACCGTAGTTCTTGGCATGGGTTATTCCTGGCAGCAGGCTCTGGTTGCTGTATTTGTGGAAGGTATCATCTTTATCCTGCTTTCCCTTACTAATGTACGTGAAGCAATTTTTAACTCCATTCCTATGACACTGAAACACGCAGTTTCTGTTGGAATCGGTCTTTTCATCGCATTTATTGGTCTGCAGAATGCAAAGATCGTTGTAAACAATGATTCCACACTGGTAAGCATGTTCTCCTTTAAGGGCTCCATGTCAGATGGTTCTTTCAATTACCTTGGAATCACTGTTCTTCTTGCCTTGATTGGAGTACTTGTTACCGGCATTCTTCTTGTAAAGAATGTAAAAGGTGGTATCCTGTGGGGCATCCTTATTACATGGGCACTTGGAATCCTCTGTCAGTTTGTGGGGCTTTATGTTCCAAATCCGGATGCAGGTTTCTACAGTCTTCTACCGGATTTTTCCAATGGAATTTCCGTACCGAGTATGGCTCCTACCTTTATGAAAATGGATTTCGCAGGAGTTTTCTCACTTGACTTTATCGTTATCATGTTTGCATTCTTATTTGTAGATATGTTTGATACTCTGGGAACTCTGATCGGCGTTGCTTCCAAGGCAAACATGCTGGACAAAGACGGTAAGCTTCCAAAAATCAAAGGTGCTCTTCTTTCCGATGCTGTTGGTACTACTGTAGGTGCTATGTGCGGTACTTCTACTGTTACCACATTTGTTGAGAGCGCTTCCGGTGTTGCAGAGGGCGGACGTACAGGTCTTACTTCACTTGTTTCCGCTATTTTGTTCGCACTTTCCCTGTTCCTTTCCCCGATCTTCCTGGCGATTCCTTCCTTTGCGACAGCTCCGGCTCTGATCGTGGTTGGATTCCTTATGCTGACTTCTGTAACCAAGATCGACTTTGACGACCTTACAGAAGCGATTCCGGCATTTATCGCAATCATTGCAATGCCGTTCCTGTACAGCATTTCCGAAGGTATTGCACTTGGCGTTATCTCTTACGTTATAATCAACGTCTGTACCGGAAAAGCTAAAGACAAAAAGATCAGCCCGCTTATGTATGCTCTGGCTGTTATCTTTGTTCTGAAATATGTGTTCCTGTAAAAACAGAATTGTAAGCGATTGTATTCAGAATTTTCGAAAAAAACAGTATTGTCTATAAACAAACCAGCTGTTTACTTTCGGACTATTTCACCTAAACGGTAATGCTACAGATTAATAATCAATAAAAAAGTGTCTTCGACACTTCAACTCCCCTGCCCCTCAATCTTGAGGGGATAGGGGTTTCTTTTTTTCAACTT
>NZ_JBCOMJ010000041.1:0-38064 GCF_040924225.1 Ruminococcus sp. RTP21484sp1_RTP21277st1_D2_RTP21277_210401
GTCGTCGTGCCCGCCTCCGTGCGGGCATTTTTCAATTCAAGAGAGCGCCACAGGCGGTCTTTCCTATAAAGTAAAAACGAGAAGAGGCATCATCGAATGCCTCTTCTTTCCTATTATAATAATGAATTAATCTTCATCATCATAGTATTCGTCTTCATCCTCATCTTCGTCAGCAAAGATATCAGAATAATCAAACAAAGTTACCTTGGTTATCTCATCCTTTACAATGTCAGGAGCATCTCCTTCTTTCTTTGCTTTCGCAGCAAGCTGCGCCGGTGAATATCTTGGGATTGCCAGTTTCTTGATCTCAACTGGTTTATCCTCTTCTTCCTCATGAATCTCCGGAGCTGCTTTCTTCTTCAGTGCTGCCTTCTTAGTCTGTGTTGCAGGCTTAGCAGACTTCCTGACTGGTTTGGAGTCTTTTGCAGTAGCTGCTGCTACTTCTTTCTTCAGAAGTTCATGTGCTTCACTTGTAGCACTCTGTACAGCTCTTTGTGGCGCTTCCTCTTCCTCTACATCAAAATCATCTTCATCGATTTCATCCACAAAGCCACCGGTACGGATCTTACGCTTCTCTTTCTTGCTGCGCTTGCCCTGAGCTTTGATTTCACGCTCTTCATCACGGTACTCACGCTCTTTACGCTTTTCTTCTTTCTTCAGCTCTTTACGGCTCTTCACGTATCCTGGTTCTGTATCCTCCGGATAGTCGTCATAATCATCCAGATCTTTTTTCCAGAGTTCTGCGATTACATAAAGAATAATCAGAAACAAAACGGTAAGCCCAAGAACAATCAGACCCTCAATACTCTTGGTAGCTGCCATCAGATATCCGATAAACGGAATTGTTACAACAATTTTCGGAAGGTAGCTTCCAATTGCCACATTAATCGGCTGTCCCTGAGAAACAGTTGGATCCATAGCAGTACCTGTACCATTTGCAACATCAGCGCTGGCCAGTGTATAGCGATACACTGCATTCTCATCATTTACAAGGATCGGTGTACCCAGAGCTGCGTCCTCGGTCTTAACCGGAATTGCATATGTAACAGATCCCATTGCCAGATTTGACTTGACTGTGGAGTCGTCTCGGATTTCAGTAGTCACTCCAAAGAATGGAGGAACCGCTAATGCAACCACACAAAGTATGGTACATATTACAACAAAATGTACTATAAATTTTAGAAATTTAGACATTGGTAACCATCCTCACTTTTTACGGCAGCCTTTACTGGTTGCTCAGATACTGTTCAATACTGCTCATCGCAGCTTCTTCATCTTCACCATTAGCAGAAAGTGTAATCTCCTCACCGGCGTCAAGTCCCAGTGTCATCATACCCATAATACTCTTGGCATTCACTTTCTTCTTGCCTACTTCTACATAGATTTCACTGTTGAACTGACTTGCCACCTGTACCAGCTGTGCAACGGGTCTGGCTTCAAGTCCTGTGGTCAGGTGAATGGTGATTGGTTTTTTAATCATAATAACTCCTCCTTGTTTTCCCTCAGGTCATCTGCAAGCAGGCTTAATTTACGAAGCCGGTGATTTACTCCAGACTTTCCAACCTGTGGGTTCAACATCAATCCTAGTTCTTTAAGTGTTGCTTCCGGATACTGCAGCCGCAATCTGGCGATCTCCTCAAGTCCTTCATTCAGACTCTCCAGGCCCACCTTTTCCTCAAGAAGTCTGATATCCTCGATCTGCTTCACTGCTGCATTAACCGTCTTATTTATGTTAGCAGTCTCACAGTTTACCTTCCGATTCACAGAATTACGCATCTCTTTCAGGATACGGATATTCTCCAGATCCATAAGAGCAACATTTGCTTCCATAATAGCAAGCATGTCTACGATCTGTGCGCCTTCTTTCACATAGAGTACATAGGACTTCTTACGCAGAACCATCTTGGCATCTATATGAAAGCTGTGAATGATTTCCTGTAGCTGCCCGCTGATTTCCCGGCTGGGACATACAATTTCGAAATGGTATCCCTTCTGCGGATCACTGATCGAACCTGCCGAGAGAAAAGCACCGCGTACAAACGCCCTTTTGCAACAATCCCTCTGATATACAATAGAATTGGATACAAGTGGCATTCCTCCGCTCACTCCCGAAAATTCCAGCTTGGCAGAATCCAGTATTTCCTTTACCAAAACCTGATCAATAATGGAAATACAATAAAGATTTCCCTTTCTGAAACAGTCAATCCGGGAATTTGATACATCTGTCTCTATATTAAATGTTTTTTGCAATAATGTAAAGCCTTTTCTTGAAAGTGCCTCATTTTCTGTCTGGATACGCAGGGATTTTCTCCCATCAGTTCCAGCCTCCAGGCTGCCGCAGAAAGTAAAGATTGCAGCCAGTTCCGCAATCCTGCAGTGTCTTCCGGAGCCGATATGCCTGGAAAGTTCTTCTTTCACCATCCCTGAAAAAGACATTCCGCGATCTCCTCTTTCTATTTTTTCAATAGGCGATCTTTATCCACATCTCTGTGCTCCAATCGAAAGCCATATTCACCATTTCTGGCGATCCGGCTGTACAACTCCCTTGCAATGGTAACGGAACGGTGCTTGCCCCCTGTGCAGCCAACTGCAATTACAAGGCTTGTTTTACCCTCCTGTGCATACTTAGGTATCAGGAACTCCACCATATCTTCCAGTTTATTTGCAAAAATCCTTGCAGTCTCATTATCCATTACATAATTAAACACGCTCTCATCCATACCGGTAAGGGGACGTAATTCATCCTCATAATATGGATTCGGAAGAAAACGCACATCAAATACCAGATCCGCATCTGCCGGAATTCCATACTTGAATCCAAAAGACAGAACCGTAACCATCATATTACAGAATTTTTCGTTATTTACAAAAATCTTCTCGATTTCCTGGCGCAGTTCTCTTGTAAGAAGGTGACTGGTATCAATAATATAATCAGCTCTCTTGCGAAGAAAATCCATTTTCTGACGTTCCAGACGGATTCCGTCATCTACCCTGCCGTTACTGGCAAGCGGATGGCTGCGTCTGGTCTCCTTATAACGCTTTACCAGCACGGAATCTTCTGCATCCATAAAAAGAATCTCAAAATCATATCCAGCTTCTTTCATATGGTCCAGAACCTGTGCCAGTTCTTCCAGAGAGTGACCGCTTCTGGCATCAATACCAAGAGCCGCATTCTGGACTCCCTCTTCATGTACTTCCAGCATCAGGGAAGCAAATTTCTCCACCAATGGAATAGGAAGATTGTCCACACAAAAATAGTGGGCATCCTCCAGCATTTTCAGCACAGTAGACTTACCTGCGCCGGAAACGCCTGTAACAATTACAAATCGCATAATTCATCTCCTGCCGGGCAAAACAGTGTCACTGCTCACGGCCTGACCAGTAGCAGTAAAACGGACTCTTCTGCCTCTTATGTGTCTTAAATCCATTCCAAAGGACTCTTTATGGATCTAGAATTCTCCCAGAAACTTCACCTCTGGTTCAAGCTTCACACCAAATTTCTCCATAACAATTCTTTGAACGTCAGACATCAGTGTGGTAACATCTTTCGCTGTGGCATTTCCTGTATTGATCACGAAACCGCAATGCTTCTCAGAAACCTGGGCACCGCCTACCTGATAGCCTCGCAATCCGCTGTCCATGATCAGTTTGCCTGCAAAATAGCCCTCTGGCCGTTTGAAAGTGCTTCCTGCACTTGGATAAGAAAGTGGCTGCTTGCTGGTTCGCATCCCTGCTAGCTCCTGCATACGGCTGCGAATCTCCTCCTGATCACCCTTTTCAAGAGAAATGACAGCTTCCAGAACAATATAGCCTGCTTCTTTTATCACACTGGTTCGATAACCCATGTGAAGTTCATCTGCCTGCAAGGTCAGGACTCCGCCCTCTGGAGTAAGAACCGTGACTTCTTTCAGAACATCCTTCATTTCTCCGCCATACGCTCCTGCATTCATCACCACAGCGCCGCCTAAGGTTCCCGGAATTCCCCCTGCAAACTCAAAGCCAGTCAGCGATGCCTCTCTTGCAGCTGCAGCAATTCCAGATAAAAGAGCTCCTGCCTGGGCATGGATCCTGCTGTCTTCAACTCTGATCTGTCCAAAGTTTCTATACAGCTGCACTACTACTCCCTGATAGCCCTTGTCGCTTACAAGAAGATTGCTTCCATTTCCAAGAATAAAATACGGAACATTTTTTTCCTTACAAACAGCTATGATTTTCTTAATCTCATCAGCATTCTCCGGTACCAGAAAGAAATCTGCCGGACCGCCAATTCGGAATGTAGTATGCCTGCTCATAAGCTCCGCTTCCAGTATCCGGTTATCTTCCAGAATTTCCTGGAACCGCTGTTTTAAATTTACATTCACAGATTTACATCCTCTATCTTTCTATACTCAACTTTTCTATCAAATGATATCTGCGCCAATCCTATTCTTTCCATTGCCGCATCGTTTTATTATACTATTTAACTTCACAAATGTACAGAAAAAACGCATATTTTCCAAGATTCTTTCCATACTAAATGTTGTTATGACAGTTGCAAAACAACAAACTTTTCTCAGCGACAGGTTCGTTTCGTGAAAGGAGATCTCACCCATGCTCCAGCAAATTTTCCTATCCATAGTTGGCTTCTGCTCTGGAATCATCATCGCAGGCGGTGTAGTTGGCCTGCTTATCGGTCTTTCCATCGTTCCCCGCTATGCCGGTATCACTCATACAGGAAAACATATATTGTTATATGAAGATATTACGCTTCTTGGCATTGTATGTGGCAACCTTTTTTTCCTCTATGGCTGGCACATTCCAGGCGGAACCTTTACTCTGCTCCTTTATGGACTTTTTTCCGGTATCTTCCTGGGCGGATGGATCATGGCACTTGCTGAGATGGCAGATGTTTTCCCCATCTTTTCCAGAAGGATCAAACTGACCAATGGAATCCGATGGGTCGTGATCGCAGTGGCCTTCGGAAAAGCTTTGGGATCTTTGTATTATTTTTATAAACGGTGGTTTCCCTGAATTGCGTAAAAAAATCAACGCAGCTAATTTTCTATAATAAATAAGAAGGAACGTTTTTACCAGACTTTCCTTTTTTATCCTTCTTTGACACCTTGGCGCTTTCTTCTTTATTTTCTCCGGTGATTATCGGACATTCATCTGACAGGTCACGGTACCATTTCCGATAATCTGCAGGAGAACAGCCCATCTCTTTTCGGAAAGTCTCTGAAAAATAGCTTGCTCCTGCAAAACCATTTTCCACTGCAATATCTCCCATGGAAGCTGTCTTCTCCAGAACTGCATCCATACTGTTCCAAATTCTGCATTTCTGCAAATATTCGAATGGAGTCATCTCCATATGTTTCTTAAAGAAACGGCAAAAATCACCAGTGCTTACCTGACATGCTTCTGCCATAGCAGAAAGAGTCAGTTTCTCGTTACAATGCTCAGTGAGATATCCTGTCATACGATTCAGTTTCACCCGTTCTCTGATCACTGCATTCTTACATTCCGGACGCGGCTGGGCAAATTTCTTATAAAGACTTCCCCATGCAGTGAACAGCCAGCTCTTCATATCCAGTTCATAGGCCATATCCCTGCCTTCTGCTGTCTGCGCAGCGGCGAGAAGTGCCTGAAGAAGAATGTCTTCATCTGTATCTTCCTCAGCTGACGGCATAAACCTGCAATAAGCGAAGGATTCTGCTTCTGCAACCGGTGAAATATATTTATTCTGAAGGCTCTCATCTCCAGCTGCCAGATACTCTCCAGCCACCTCAATTATATAAAAACTGCTGCTTTCCTTCTCACTTCTGACCAGACGATAGGACTGTCCTGCATTGATAAATAACGCCTCGCCAGCTTCCAGATCTACTTTTTCCTGATTTATCTGACACTGTATTTCTCCTTCTTCTGCCAATAGAAAAGTGAATGCATTCCCACTGATGCATGGCATATGTCCAAATTCCGGCTGAAGCAGTCCCAGCTTATAGATTCTGATCTTATTCTCAGTTTCCTCTGTAAGGAGCTGTACTCCCTTCCCTATAAAATATTTTCCCATAAGGTACCTCTCTTCTTCGGTTTATAATATGAGGCTACTGTCATTCTGTTTATGAGCAATAGCATCATCTTCCGTAATAACTATAACAATACTATCATGATAGTATAAATTCAGCTAAAAAGAAAGTATATTTCACATATTTTTTCACATAATAATAGAAACCAAAAGGTTACTGTACTCTAAGCAAGCAATTCCATTCATCATAGCTACAGGAGGCATTTATGAACAGTTCCATACCAAAAGCAAAGCAGAAACAATACGCCGACTATGTAAAACAGATCACCCCTACCCACAGTCTTCCCATGAACATGGCAAAGGCTTTTCTCACAGGCGGTGTAATCTGTGTCGTTGGGCAGATTATAACAAATTTTGCAAAATCCAGAGGATTAGACCAGGATATGGCCGGTACCTGGTGTTCTGTTACCCTGGTTTTCATCAGTGTTATTCTTACTGGATTTAATATTTATCCAAAGATTGGAAAATTTGGCGGAGCGGGAAGTCTGGTTCCAATCACCGGTTTTGCTAATTCCGTAGCCGCCCCTGCCATTGAATATAAAACGGAGGGGCAGGTCTTTGGAATCGGCTGCAAGATTTTCACCATTGCAGGTCCTGTAATCCTTTACGGAATCATGAGTTCCTGGATTGCCGGAGTGATCTACTATCTTCTGAAAATAATGGAGGTGATTTCATGAATCCACAGACACCAGCCAGACTTACCGGTTCTGCCAGTATGAGCTTTCAGAATCCGGTTTACGTTATAAGCTGTGCTTCTGTAGTTGGAAAAAAGGAAGGGGAAGGACCTCTTGGAAGCAAATTTGATCTGGTCTGCGAAGAACCTATGTTTGGAGAGGCTACCTGGGAAGCTGCGGAAAGCACCATGCAAAAAGAAGCAGCCGCATTGGCCCTTGGAAAAGCCGGACTTACTCCAGGGGATATCCGCATGACCTTCGCAGGTGATCTTCTGGCTCAGACTACCGCCTCTTCCTTTGGAATTGCCGGAATGGGAATCCCATTTTACGGACTTTTCGGTGCATGCTCCACCATAGGGGAATCCCTCTCTCTTGGCGCCATGTCTGTTGCAGCCGGATACGGAGAACATATTCTCTGTGCCACTTCCAGCCATTTTGCCAGCGCAGAAAAAGAATTCCGATTTCCTCTGGCTTACGGAAACCAGCGTCCTCTCTCAGCCACGTGGACGGTTACCGGGAGCGGTGCCTGTGTTCTCTCCGGAACTTTGCCTGTTCCGGAAATCCCGGAAAAGACTGAGTCGCTTATTTCAGAAGAAGGATGTGTCCAAATAACAGGACTTACCACTGGAAGGCTGATTGACTTTGGACTTAAGGATTCTCTGAACATGGGTGGATGCATGGCACCTGCCGCCTGCGATACCATTTACCGGAATTTTTGTGACTTTGGCCGAGCACCTGATGATTACGATGCAATCTTCACCGGAGACCTGGGAGCTGTTGGAAAACGGATCCTACTGGATCTGTTAAATGAAAAAGGATATGATATAGAGTCCATTTATCAGGACTGTGGGCTTTTAATCTTTGATGGTGAAACACAGGATACTCATTCTGGTGGAAGTGGTTGTGGGTGCAGTGCATCTGTGCTGGCTGCCTATATTCTGCCGGAACTGGCAAAAGGAACCTGGAAAAGGGTGCTCTTTGTTCCTACAGGAGCATTGCTTTCCAAAACAAGTTTTAATGAGGGAGATTCCATTCCGGGGATTGCACATGCGGTAGTGTTAGAGCATGTTTCAAAAAAAGATCAAAAGCAGTAAACTAAATAATTGTGCGTACTTCCTGTATAATTGCAATCCTATAAACCGTACTGTATTAATTATAATCTGTCTCTACCAACTATCTTTGTCTGTATCTATGAGGAGATGATTCCATGGACTATTTTAATGCATTCTGGGTAGGTGGCCTGATCTGCGCCCTTGTCCAGATTTTACTTGATAAAACCAAACTTATGCCCGGACGTGTCATGGTTCTTCTGGTATGCACCGGCTCTATTCTTGGCGCCATAGGCATTTATCAGCCTCTGATTGATTTCGCCGGTGCCGGTGCTGCTGTGCCACTACTTGGTTTCGGGAATACACTATGGAAAGGTCTGAAAGAAGCCATCGACACAGATGGTGTCATCGGGCTTTTCACAGGAGGCTTCACCGCCTGCGCAGCTGGTGTCTCTGCAGCCCTGATTTTTTCTTATCTGGCAAGCTGGTTTTTTAAACCGAAAATGAAAGAATAACAACGTACTTTATCCTTGCCTGTAACCAACATTTTTTGCAATGGGAGTGAATTTCATGAGTGACACACTATACATCCAAACCAAAGAAAACGTGGAGGTTCATCACCCCCATGTCTATCTCCAGGACATTGCTAAGCTATCCTGCACCAATTCCAAAATTTTAAATCACCTGCGGGTTCTCCCGGTAGCAAACCTGGATCCGGACAAGACAGGCAGGTATGTGATTTCTGTTATGGATCTTATAAATGATATCCAGCTCAAAGAGCCTGATCTTGCTATTACGCATATTGGCGAACCAAACTTCATCATCACCTATCAGAAGGAAGGAACTGTCAATATTGTTATAAGATGGTGCAAAGTCATATTTGTCTGCCTCGCCACCTTTTTCGGTGCAGGCTTTTCCATTATGACCTTTAACAATGACGTAGACATCCCCGCTCTATTTGAGCAGATCTACACCCAGGTCACCGGACAGCCCACAACCGGCAATACTGTCTTGGAAATCTCCTACTCTCTCGGTATCGGTCTTGGTGTCCTGTTCTTCTTCAACCACTTCGGTAGAATAAAGCTCACCGACGATCCCACACCTATGCAGGTGCAGATGCGTCTGTATGAAGATGACATAAATACCACGATCATTGAAGATATTTCACGAAATAAAGAATGACCGCTCACAGTAAGTTACTGTTCACTCCGTGACCAGTAACACGCTTCGCGATGCACAGAAATCATGCATTCGCATGATTTCGCGCCGCAATTTGCACCAAGCCGTTGCTATTTTTATAAAAAAATGATACTATATCTTTATGTGAATGCTCTCTGTGAACACTTTTCCACAGGGAGCTTATTTTACCAGAAGAGGAGACACATCATGAACAATTACAGAATGGGAACAAAATGTGTTCAGGCCGGATATAAACCGGGAAATGGTGAACCAAGACAGATCCCGATCATTCAGTCAACAACATTCAAATACGACACCAGCGAGGATATGGGAAAACTTTTCGACCTTGAAGCTGAGGGTTATTTCTACTCCCGCCTTCAGAATCCTACCTGCGACCATGTTGCAGCCAAGATTGCTGCAATGGAGGGTGGAACTGCAGCTATGCTCACTTCTTCCGGACAGGCAGCCAATTTCATGGCTCTGTTCAATATCTGTGAGTGCGGAGACCACATTGTGGCTTCTTCTTCCATTTATGGCGGAACCTTCAACTTAATCTCTGTTACCATGGCCAAAATGGGTATCACCGCAACCTTTGTTTCCCCAGATGCTACTGAAGAAGAATTAAACGCAGCTTTCAAGCCAAATACCAAAGTTATGTTCGGCGAAACCATTGCGAATCCGGCACTTACCGTCCTGGATATTGAACTTTTTGCAAAAGTTGCTCACGAACATGGGGTTCCCCTTGTAGTCGATAACACCTTCCCTACACCAGTAAACTGCCGCCCCATCGAATGGGGTGCTGACATTGTTACTCACTCCACCACCAAATACATGGACGGACATGGTGCAGCATTAGGCGGTGCTATAATTGATGGCGGTCACTTTGACTGGATGGCGCACAAAGACCGATATCCAGGACTTTGCACGCCAGATGAGAGCTATCACGGAATTACATATGCTGAGAAATTTGGAAAAGAAGGCGCATTCATCACGAAATGTACCGCTCAGCTTATGCGTGATTTCGGTTCCATGCAGTCCCCGAACAGTGCTTTCATCCTGAATCTCGGACTGGAGTCCTTGCATGTACGCATGCCGAAGCATGTGGAGAATGGACAGGCTGTAGCAGAATTTCTGGAAAGCCATCCGAAGGTAGCTTACGTAAATTACCCTGGACTTCCATCTAATAAATACTATGACAGAGCGAAGAAATATCTGCCAAACGGCGGCTGCGGTGTTGTCTCCTTCGGTCTGAAGGGCGGCCGTGAAGCAGCTTCCACCTTTATGCAGAACTTAAAGCTTGGCGCAATTGAGACTCACGTAGCAGATGCAAGAACCTGCTGCCTGAACCCTGCCACCTCCACCCACAGACAGATGACAGACGAGCAGCTCATTGAAGCTGGCGTACCGGCAGAGCTGATCCGTATCAGTCTTGGTCTTGAGGATAAAGAGGATCTGATCGCGGATATTTCCAATGCGCTGGATGCAATTAAATAATTGCATGCTTTCCACAATAACGGATTGAAATTATAGAGTTTTACACTTTTTATAACTATTCCTACACATAAATCCCCATAACAGACCTTAAATTTGATCTGTTACGGGGATTTTTCTTTTCCTCACTAAAGCATATACCACGTCAATTATTTTCGATGGAGAACTGCCATGTTTTTTTTCCATATTATTGAACTTCGAATAAGCAATAACTTCTCCATCTCCATTTTTACATTTTTACATTTTTACAAATGCTATACCAGAATTTTTTATTGTAATTCCAGGACAGGTATGATACAATTTATCCGGTTAACGGAATGCAGTGCCAGGGGGAGCGCCCTTGTGCTGCGGTCAGAATTTGTGATGACGAAAACCAGATTGCGAGGGAGCCCGTAGGTCCGGGTTGAGAGGATCCCGTCAGGATCGACCGAAACCTGTTCACCTGTTTTTTTGCAGGTGGATTGTCAGCATCTGCTCGAAAGTCATTTTCGATACATGCTGGGAGGCATGTATTTTTATTTACATGAATAATGAGCCCTTCTCACCATGGCATATTTGAGAGTCCATTGCTGTAATCTCTATTCCCAGCTTTGCAGAAAAATTTTTTCAAACATTCTATAGTAAGAAATTGGGCAATTTTCTCGTTATAACCGACTTCCAGCAGAAATAAAGTTACTGCCCATTTTATTCGCAGCGATTCGCTTTGCGTCATATTTCAAATGCGCAGTAACACATTATATGATCAAACAAAAGCATGGAGGTATTTCACTATGAAGAAACACATTGTATCCGCACTTTCCCTGGCATTATGCCTGGGACTTACCGTTGGGAGCACTGTCACTGTTTTTGCAGAGGACACCAAAACCATTGATTCTCTGAAGATTGCATTTTCCCCATATGCAGATTCCGACACCATCACCACTGCTACAGAGCCGCTGGAAGATTTACTGAAGGAAACATTGCTCACCAAGGGGTATGACGTGGAGAACGTGGACATGACAGTAGGTACAAGCTACACCGCTGTTGGCCAGGCTTTAAGTGCAGGAAGCGCAGATATCGGATTTATTTCCGGCGGAAATTACGTACTTTTCTCTGATGACTGTGACGTTCTTCTTACCGCCCTTCGCTATGGAATCAACAAAGATTCTGATGATCCGAAAGATTGGAATGATGGTACAATCGAAGAAAACACCGATGAGATGTCTACCTATTACCGTTCTATTATTCTGGCAGGTCCAAGCGAAAAGGGACAGGCTTTACTGGAAAAGGTAAATAACGGCGAAGAGCTTACCTGGGATGATCTGAACGATGCTACCTGGGCTGTTATGGGACCAACTTCAGCTTCCGGTTATATTTATCCAAGCTTATGGCTGAACGAAAAATATGGAAAGGGAATCAGTGATCTGGCAAATGCGGTAGAATCTGATTCTTATACAACCTCTCTTGCACGTCTGGCTTCCGGACAGGCTGATGTGATGGTTTCTTATGGCCACATCCGTACCAAATACGCACCGGAATGGAAAGAGACCTTCGGAGGTACAGATGATATGGTAAATCAGACTGGTGTAATCGGAGTTACAGATAAGATTTACAATGATATGATTGCCTACAGCAAAACTTCTGAAGTTATGCAGGATGAAGATTTCCGCCAGGCGCTGGGAGATTCCTTTATTGAGATTGCGAATACGGACGAGGGAAAAGATATTATCAGCGTGTTCAGCCAGGTTGGATATGAATGGGGCGATGACTCCAATTACGATGGCGAGCGCGAGGCGCAGGAGCTGCTGAAGTCTATGGAATAGACTTCAACTTTTCTGAATAGTTACAAAATATTTTAAACTGCCGGGGCAGATTATTTGCCTCGGCAGTAGTTTTAAACGAGGTCAATTTTATCTATGAATTTACAGATTCAGCATATCGCAAAAAAATTTCATAATGGCACAAAAGCCCTGATAGATGTGGATTTCCGCGTCTCGCAGGGAGAGTTTGTCTCGGTGATCGGGCCTTCGGGGGCGGGGAAGACAACGCTCTTTCGCATTCTCAATGGAATGATGGAGTGCACTGGCGGACAGGTGCTTCTGGATGATAAGCGCTTTGATTCTCTAAAAGGAAGGAAAAAACGTGAACTGCAAAAATCCATCGCAACTATTTATCAGGACTTTTGTCTGGTGGAGAATTCTACCTGTCTGAAGAATGTGCTGACTGCCGGACTTCCGGATATGGGATTTTTCCAAGGCGTGTTTGGACTTTATGGAAAAACACGTAAAGAAGAAGCTCTGAAACTGCTGGATCGGGTTGGACTTCTGGAAAAGGCAGAGGAACCGATTAAGAATCTGTCTGGCGGACAAAAGCAAAGGGTGGCAATTGCAAGAGCACTTATGCGGCACCCGGCGATCCTGCTGGCAGATGAACCGGTGGCGTCTCTTGATCCAGTTACCGGGAGACAGATTCTAGGGTTGCTGAAGAGTATTCATGAGACGGATGGTGTCACCATTTTAATGAACAGCCATAATCTGGAATTCTCCCAGGAGTTCTCCGACCGACTTATTGGTCTGAAAGATGGCAAGGTTGTATTTGACGGTAAGACTGCTGATCTGACTGATTCTATCACTACACAAATTTATAACAAAAATGATACTCAGATAGAGAATAAGCGAGGTGTCGCTTATGAATGATAACAAAATAAGCAAAAATTCCATTGTGGCAAAATTTGCTGTTCCAATTTCTTTTCTGATTTTGTTTTTCCTTGCAGCAAATTTCACAGACTGTGACCTTGTAACTTTCTGGAAACGAAGGAACCACCTCACCGACTTGGTCGTGGATATGATCCCGCCAGATTTTTCCTATATTCAGAAGATCCTGCTGCCACTTTTTTACACCATTCAGATGTCTGTTACCGGAACGGTACTTGGCATCTTTTTTGCCCTTGTACTCTCGCCTTTTGGCGCTGCAAACTTAGGATTTCCAGCTGTAATACGACGGATACTTAGAATTGTAATCCAGATTCTCCGTTCTTTTCCAGCCTTGATTCTGGCGCTTACTGCTACCTTTCTTTTCGGGCTTGGAACCTTTGCAGGTACTTTTGCCATTACCTTGTACACCTTTGCCATTATGACAAAACTTACCTACGAGGATGCAAGTGCCGCCGATGTAAAAGCTTACCAGGCACTTCGGGCTATGGGTGTTTCAAAGTATGTGGCTTATATCCATGGAATTTTACCAGAGATCATTCCTGGCTTTCTCACCAATGCACTTTACCTGTTGGAAACTAATGTACGGCACAGCTCCATTTTAGGATATGTGGGAGCTGGCGGTATCGGACTGCTTCTCAATGAGAAGATTTCCTGGTTGGAGTATGACAAAGTGGGGACCATTCTGCTGATGCTGTTTCTAACAGTGTGTGTGATTGAATATTTCAGTCGGTATCTGGCCGCCTTGATACGAAAAGAGCGCACAATAAAAAAAGAGCAGGCCAGACTGCTGCTTCTGTTTCTGGCTGCCCTGTTTCTGATCTGCACGTTTACCCTTTCCCTGCCGGATTTTTCCAGAACCAGTCCACAGACTTTGCGAAATATGTTTGCTGGCTTTCTGCAGCCAGACTGGAGCTTCTTTTTCTCGGCTGAAAAAGATGGGCTTGGGTATCTTTTACTGGAAACAGTGTGCATTGCTTTTATTGGAACGGTAATCGGAGCCATTGTATCTGCACCGCTGGCTTTTCTAAATACCAAACGTTTCGTACCTGCTCCTGTGTCCTTTCTTTTTAACCTGGTGATCATGGTAATCCGTTCGGTGCCTTTTCTGGTGTATGGACTGATTTTCATCCGGGTATCCGGGCCAGGAGCTTTCACAGGAGTGCTGACATTGGCCGTATGCAGTATCGGACTTCTCACCAAAAGATTTACAGAAGCACTAGATGCCCTGGACCCTCGTCCCTATCATGCGCTGCTGGCCATGGGGGTCCGTCCTCTTCCCGCCATCTGCCACAGTGTCCTGCCGCAGCTGAAGCCTGTTTTCACCTCTATCATCCTCTACCGGTTTGATGTAAACATCCGTGAAGCTTCCGTTCTCGGTCTGGTAGGCGCAGGCGGAATCGGAGCGCCCCTTATTTTTTCCATGAATCAATATGCCTGGGAAAAAGCTGGTGCAATCATGCTGGGATTGATTCTGTTGGTGTGGTTTATCGATATGGTATCTGAAAAAATCGGAGCTGGAAATTGATGGCCAGCTCCGATTTTCTGTCTTCTGGATCCTGTTTAAAAAATCTTTTAAACCTCGTCGTGAAATTTCCAAAGACTTTCAAGGGATCTTTTCATTCTGTTATTTTTCTAATTTTCTATAATTCTCAGCCTTATCGTACTCCTTATGCACGCCATCATCCTCGTACAAAGTATAACTGCTGCCTTCATATCCCAGCATAGTGAGTTTGGAAGTATCAATATCCTTCACACACTCCGCAGCCTCTGCAACCGGAATACACTTACCACTACGGATAAACAGAGGCACTTCATTTAAGGCAACCTCCACATAATGAACGCCCTTTTCCAGAATCTCCTCAGAAATACTTCCGTCTGTCAGAAATTTCACAAACTTCATTTCTTCCGGAAGGTAAACATAACGCCCTCTTGCGTTCTGCTCGTAAACCGGTGCGATCATAATCTCATTTCCAAGGATCAGCTGGTCTTCCACCCGGATTGCCATCTTATCATCCGGATAAACAAAGCCAAGTGGTTTGAAATACATATCATCGTTTAAAACGGCCTTCATGTATTCGCTGTACAGATACGGAACAAGGCGGTATCTCGTATTTACCACATTTCGGAAATCCTCAACATTCTCAAACTGATAGCACTCTTGCTCTCTTGTTCCGATTGCGGAATGGTTACGCATAAGCGGAGTAAATACCCCAAGTGCCATATGGCGAAGCACCAGGTCTCTTGTTGCATCCGCACCAAATCCGCCAAGATCTGCTCCTGTGTAAAGGAATCCGCACATATTCAAAGACGGCAGCATTTTCAGGTTCAGAAGAATGTGTGACCACCAGGATTTATTGTCTCCCATCCAGATTCCGCCGTAACGGTGCATTCCAATATAGGAGGAACGGGAAAACATCAGGAAACGCTTCTCCGGATCAATGCGGTCGAATGCTTCGCCTGCTGCTCTTGTCATATTGTAGCCAAACAGGTTATGTACCTTGTCGTGACGGATCTTTTTGCCATCCACATTATGATAAAATCTGCGGTAATCTTCTGGGTTGTTTGCGAGTCCGTTTAGCTCGCCCTGCATTTTCCAAATGTGGATCTTACCTTCTTTATCCTGGGAAAACTCTCCGGCAAGTTTCTTCGCCTCTTCCATTCCCTCTGAGGAATAGAAAATAGCAGGCTCATTCATATCGTTCCAGAAGCCTTCAATCCCCTGGCTAATAAGGAAGCTGTATTTGTCTCCAAACCACTTTCTGGCATCCTTGTTCAGAAAATCCGGGAAATGAGTATCCCCCGGCCATACGGCTGCCACGAAATCACTTCCATCCTCCCGCTGGCAGAAGTATCTTTTTTCCACACCTTCCTCGTAAACCTCATAGCCGCTTTCCACTTTTACACCAGCATCAATAATAGGGATCAGGCGTAGATCCTGGTCTTTCATCTCTTTTACAAAATCCGGGAAATCAGGGAAATTCTCCGGATTCAAAGTAAAATCCTTATAGGAATCCATATAATCGATGTCCATGTAGATCATATCCAAAGGGATGTGATTCTCACGATAGCCGGCTGCCACCTTGCGAAAATCCTCCTTGGTGGTATATCCCCATCTGCTCTGTCCGAAACCAAATGCAAATTTCGGGGGAATATAGCTGCGTCCGATCACATGGCGAAACTGCTTTACAATATCATAGGCAGATTCACCTTCAATCACATACACACTCAGATCTGCATCTGCGCATGTCACTTTCAGGGTGTCCATTCTGGTATATCCAATATCAAAGGTCAGTTCAGAAGGGTAGTCGAAAAACAGTCCAAATGTTGTCTTTCCGCTTACAATGATAAAGTTGTGGGCACCATACAAAGAACGCTTGTCTTCCGTATGGTTTGGATCATCGGTACAATTGCTGATATAGCAGTATCCTCTTTTATTGATGCCGCGGTTGGCTTCCCCAAGTCCATAAACAATATCATCCTCATCCATCACATATGTAAAATCAAAGCCCTTTTCCAGGCTGATTTTTCCATAAGGAAAAGCGCCATTCGCTGTTTCAATCTTCTCTGTTACTGCCTCCGTATCAAAAGGAGCTCCGTATCTGTATTTTCTGATCATAACAATCTTCCTCGTCTTTCAAAAAAGAGGCAAAAAATTTTGCCCCTTTAAGTCTGGTTATGCTGCTGTCCGTTTCTCGTCCAGTAACCTGTTTATTTATATAACACAAATGCCTCATAAGGTTTCAGCACGATTTTACCCTTAAATACTTTTCGGTCAAGGTTTGTAATCAGGCACTGGGAACCTTCAAATTCTGCAGGAACTTCAAATTCTGCCGACTGCTGGCTGAAATTGCAGACTGTAAGAAGTCTTTCCTCATCCAGCTTTCTCATATATGCGAAAATCTGATCATCCTCACGGCAAAGCGGTTCAAACTCACCGTACACAATAATATCTTTCTCCTTGCGAAGAGCGATCAGTTTCTGATAATAATGGAAAATGGAATCCGGATCATCCAACTGACTGGCTGCATTGATTTCTTTACAGTTCGGATTTATTTTAATCCACGGCTCTCCATCTGTAAAACCTGCTTTTTCTGAACCGTCCCACTGCATAGGTGTTCTTGCATTGTCACGGCTTCTGAGCATCAGACATTTCATCATGTAATCCGGCTCCATCAGCCCTGCATCTGTCAGCTCTGTATAATACTGAATGCTCTCAATGTCCTTATAATCTTCCAGCTTATGGAAATATGCGTTTGTCATGCCAAGCTCTTCCCCCTGGTATACATAAGGAGTTCCCTGCATCATATGAAGACAGGTTGCCAGCATTTTTGCAGAAGTTTCTCTGTATGCCGGATTGTCATTTCCAAATCTGGAAACGCTTCTTGGCTGATCATGATTTCCCAGGAAAAGACTGTTCCATGCTTTTCCCTGAAGTTCTTCCTGCCATTTGATCATCGTCTTTTTGAAAGCCTTAAAGTCATATCTGTCAGTGGTCCATTTACCAAACTCCGCATGCGGGGAAGCATCTTCAACATGTTCAAACTGGAACACCATATTCAGCTCGCCACTTTCTTCCCCGGCATATTTCTGTGCCTCTTCAATGGTAACACCAGAAGTTTCCCCAACTGTCATGATATCATATTTAGACAATACCTCACGATTCATTTCCTGTAAAAATTCATGGACCCGCGGACCGTGAACGCAGTATGGACCGAAATCTCCATACAGGCCGCTTTTCACTTCTCCATCCGGGAAAGCCTGATCCTTGGAAATCATACTGATCACATCCATACGGAAACCGTCGATTCCCTTGTCACACCAGAATTTCATCATATCGTAAACTTCCTGGCGCACTTTCTCATTTTCCCAGTTCAGATCCGGCTGTTTTTTGGAAAACAGGTGCAGGTAATACATCTGTGTCTCATTGTCGTATTCCCATGCAGAACCGCCGAATACACCGCCCCAGTTATTTGGCTCCTTTCCGTTTACCGGATTTTTCCAAATGTAATAGTCACGGTACGGATTATCCTTGGACTTTTTGCTCTCCAGAAACCACTGATGTTCGTCTGAAGTATGATTTACAACCAGATCCATCAGCACCTTGATTCCACGTTCATGCGCCTGAAAAAGCAGTTCCTCGTAATCCTGCATGGTTCCGTAATCTTTGTAAATTCTGCGATAATCTGAAATATCATAGCCATTGTCATCCTGTGGGGACTCCAGCATAGGTGAGATCCACAGAACATTTACCCCAAGTTCCTTCAGATAATCAAGTTTCTCTATAATTCCTCTGATATCACCAATTCCATCCCCATTGCTGTCATTGAAGCTTTTTGGATAAATTTGGTATACAATACTTTCTTTCCACCAGTTCTTCTTCATTTCCTGGCTGTCCTCCTGATATTCTATATTTATTTTCCCACAGAATATTCTTCCCCGGTACATGACCGCAGTGAAATATTCCCATGGCGCGTATTTGTTTTCTCTATTTTACTGCACCGGCTACTACACCATTCATGATCCATTTCTGACAGAAAATATACACGATCAGCACTGGAAGCAGAACAAGCAGATAAGAAGCAAATGCCAGATTATAATCAACAGAAAACTGTTTTTTAAATACATACTGGGCAAGCTGCAGTGTCTGTTGGCTTTCATCACTTAACAGTACCAATGGCATGGTAAAGTCATTCCAGGTCCACATGAAGGAAAGAATTGCTACTGTAGCTGTGGTAGGCTTCAGAACCGGGAAAATGATCCTGGAAAAAATCTGAATCGGATTTGCCCCGTCAATCATGGCTGCTTCGTCAAGTGCCTCCGGGATTGCCTTTACTGCCCCTGTATAAAGGAACGTATTCATAGGAAGACCGAAAATAATGTACAGGAATGTAATTCCGAAAATATTATCCAGGTGAAAAGCATTTGCCTGCACAACCAGCGGAAGCATGATTACCTGGAACGGTATAAACATGGCACTGATAAAGTAATAATACATGAGGGAAAAGAATTTGCTCTTTTTACGGTTTCTTGTGATGGCATAAGCGGCAAAAGAGTTTGTGATCAGTGTAAAAATCAGATTCACCACTGTGATAAATGCTGTATTAAGAAACTTTCTTGGAAAATTTGTCATTACCCAGGCATCTGCAAAGTTCTGAAGTCTGATTTTTCTTGGCAGTGCCAGAATGTTGTTCATATCTGTTGGATCCTTGATGGCAATCATCAGTGCCATATAAAGAGGCAGCAGGATGACAAGTACGATTCCAATGATCAGAAGGATCGTAACAGGCCAGTTGTAACGCTCTTTTACTTTCACTGTATTCTGTTTCATCCTAATTTTTCCTCCCTCTTCTCAAGTACACGCAGCTGGAATACGGAAATCAGTACTACTACAACAAAAAGCATAACCGCATTGGCTGACTGATAAGCGAACTGTCCGCCTCCGAAGCCCTTTTTGTAGATCAATACTGCAATAGATGTTGTGCTGGTTCCAGGACCGCCATCTGTCATAGCCATGATCTGATCGTAAACCATCAGATAACCCTTTGCGGAAAGTACCATATTGATGGTAAAAGATGGTGCCAGCAGAGGGAACGTGATTTTGCTGAATCTTTTTAAGCCGGTCGCTCCATCCAGGTCAGCAGCCTCATATACATCTGTGTCAATGGACTGAAGTCCTGCAATGTAGATCAAGGTGTTAAAAGCGCATCCGATCCATAAGGATACCGCAACAATTCCCCAGATAGCATGATTGGTTCCAAGAATATTTACACTTAAAGCTTTGATTCCAAGGCCTTTTCCCAGCTGTGGAATCAGGTTCGCAAAAATATAGTTGAAAATAAATCCTACGATCAGACTTCCCAGCATATATGGAAGGAAATAAAAAGCTTTGATTGTGTTTTTAAACTTGATCTTTGCATTTAATGCACAGGCCAGTATCAGACTGATCACGTTTACCAGAATAGTAGTGATCACCGCAAATTTGAATGTAAACAAATATGCATTTCCTGTATCCACATCAGAAAACATATGGATATAATTTCGAAGTCCTACAAAATTCCACTCTCCATATCCTCTCCAGTCTGTAAAACTGTACATAACACCTTTTAAGAATGGAATGGTGTGGAAAGTGAAAAACAGAACTGCAAGAATTCCTACATAAATGTAGTAAACCCGGTTAACAGCAGGTTTTTTCCGTGGGGCTTTATTCTTCATGGAATCCTCCCTTATTTTCTTACAAGGCTGCTGTTCACTCAGTGGCCAGCAGCCTTACAATTCATACGGATCAAAAGGTGACAGTTCACGTTCTTCACCTTTCGCCTGTATTTTCCATCAGTCACATAGATCAGTCTACATTTGCAATGTCATATTTCTCATCGCACTGTGCAAGGAACTGATTTATGTTCTCCTCGTTGTCCATTCCGTTTGTGTAGTTCAGGCACATTTCGGTCAGAAGTGCGGACATATCAAATCCGGATGGATAGTAATGATCTGGGAAGTTTGCAACCTTTCCAGCTGCAATATCTTCTTTCACACCTGCCACTGTCTCATTCTCCTGCTCTACACCTTTTACAGCTGAGAAAGCAAACTGATCATCAATGTACATTTTTGCATTTTCCGGCTCAAGCATAAAGGATACAAATTCTTTTGCCACTTCTTCATTTGCACTGTCTTTGCATACACCAAGAAGTACATCTACACCAGAGGTTACATAGTTCTGGGATTTCTCATTGGAAGCCGGGAGTGCAAACATATCCACATTGATATCTGCATTTGCATTTTTGTACTGGTTGATTGCCCAGTTTCCATTGATGATCATGGCTGCTTCGCCATTTGCAAAAGCTTTATTTCCATCATCATAGGTAAGTCCCATAAAATCATACTGAGCATAGTCAAGAAGCTTCATATATTTTTCTGCAATTTCCTCGTGTGTTCCAACGAATGTGGTCTTGCCGGCTTTACGGTCATCATTGAAGCTCTCCGGAGCAAGGTCAGATGCAATACTGTTCCATGGGCAGTTACTTGTCCAAGCATCTTTGTATGTCATAAGAAGTGGCTGTTCACCTGCATCCTGAAGTTTCTCGAGCACATCAATGAATTCATCCCATGTTTTTGGAATCTCAATTCCATGTTCTTTGAATTTGTCAACGTTATAAATGACACCGGAAGCGTTTGTTGCATAAGGAACGCCATATACCTTCTCTTCTTTGTCCTTGTTTACATCATATACCATCTGAAGGTAGGATTCCTGAATGTTGGAAACGTAATCTTCGCTGCTTAAGTCTACCAGCATTCCGGCACTTTCCACCTCTGTATAGTTGTTGTCACCGCCCATTGCTACGATATCAGGCATATCATTCTTTGCCATTCTGGTCTTTAATACAGTTCCTGCATCAGCCGGAGCTGTGATCTTGATTGTCACGTCCTTATGAGTTTCATTAAACTTATCTACCAGCTTCTGAAGAATGTCCTTGTTTTCGGCCTTGCTGGAAAAAAGCTCCAGTTCCGTTCCCTTTGCGGAAGATTCTCCCTCAGAGGAGCTGCCGCATCCGGTAACTGTACCAACCAGCAGTGCACCTGCCATTAATGTGCAAATAAGTTTCTTGTTCATCTTTCTTTCCTCCATTATTTTACTTAATGAAAGCTGCGCAGCACTTGTTTATTGAAAGCTTTCCTGGACACGTCTGTCCTGCTTTCCTTTCGGTGGCTTCATAATATCGTAACTTTCCAGCAAAATCAACAGGTTTCTCGAGAAACTTAAATTGTAGACAAACTTTTATTTTGTATTTTGTGCATATTGTATATTTTTTTATCATGCAGATTCATGAGTTCTTAGATTGTCCCCCCTGTCTTATAATTTCCCCGGATAGCAGGGATTTCATGCAAATTGTTTTCTTTATGTAACAGGGAATCCAAACGTAATCTTCTGTTACGAAAAAAACAGTCAGGCTCCAGAGCGTGTTTGAAAAAGGCTTTCTGCAAGATGTGCGTCACACTTTGTGGGAGATTTCGCCCGGATGAGGGCGCCGTAGCGGGCTACGGCAACCGAATTCGGGTGAAATCTCCCGCAAAGTGGGGCGTGCAGATTGCGGGAATGATTTTTCAAACAGGCTCTATAGCCTGACTGTCTTCTCTTCAAATTCTTTTGAACGATCTGTTCATATTTTCACAGAATCTCTTTTTACAAGGTACACCGGACTTTTTATATTAAACTCTTTTAACTGCTCCCCGGCAACCATCCGAAGCAGGCGGCTGAACGCCAAATGTGCCTTCTGACCTACATCCTGATGAACTGTTGTAAGTCTTGGACGGACCATTCTGGCATAGATACTGTCGTCGAAGCCGGTAACAGATACCTGTTCCGGAACCTTAATTCCATGATCTGACAAAAAGTTCATGGCCTCAATTGCTGCATAATCTGAGGAAAATGCCACTGCTTTTACCTGCAGAAAACGCGGAAGAAGTTCTTTATATTTCTGGATACGGCGGTTTCTTTCCCCCGGGATCACGATCAGACGAGTGCGGCTGCAGAATTTTCCTTCTTTTTCCATAGCCTGCTTAAAGCCCATCCAACGGCTGTAATCACTGTCAATATCTGTTTCTGCAAGAAACAAAGCTTTGTCAAAACCGCAGGAACAGAGGTAACTTCCAATCTGATAGCCGCCTGAATAATCATCCACTCCCACATTCTGGAAAAAATATTCTCCTGCGGGATAGGCATCTATGAGAACCATTTTCTTATTCAGCTTTCTGGACAATTTCCGATATTTTTCATCATTATATCCCAGAATGATCAGTCCTTCTACATTCCATCTGGAAGCAATATCCACCACGTTCTGGATATTCTCCCCTCCGATCAGCATGACATAGTATCCTTTCATTTCAGCTTCCATCTGAATGGTTCCTACCAGTTCTCCTACAAAGGAGTCCTGCAGGGAGTACATTCCATGAGCCTGGGCAAAACCAAGTACCACGCCTATGATCCTGGAACCATGTCCGGACAGCATAACGGAACCCATATGCGGAACATAATTCTGTTCTTTCAGGATTGCCGTTATTTTATCAATGGTTTTCTGGGAAACTCTTTTCGTATTGCCATTTATTACATTTGATACGGTAGTCCTGCTCACTCCCGCCATATCCGCAATATCCTGAAGCCGGATCATCTGATTTTCCTGCTCATATCATGCCATTCTTCCCCGCCCCAAGCGGAACCGGAAATTCCGTTGTCGGTGTAGTCCATTTTTTTGTACATCTCTACTTTGTTATCCAGACAGGTCAGGTACAGGCATTCGCGTCCTCTTTTTTGCTCTCTTTCCACATATCGTGTCATGATTTCACGGGCAAGCCCCTGGTGGCGATACTCCGGAAGAACATCAAGCCCAAGGAGCATAACGTTCTTTCCTTCCGGGTTGTGAAGAGTACTATCCGTAAAAAATTCATCACGAAAAACTGCTTCGTCTGTTGCCACCCCATTGAGAAAGCCGGCAACTTTACCTGTTTCTTTATCCACTGCAACCATAAATGTCTCTGGTGCATTTGCCACTCGTTCTCTCATACTCTTGGCAGAGCAAGCCTCATTTGGCGGAAAACAGATCTGCTCGATCTGAATCACCTGATCTAACTCCTCTGGAAGAATGTCTCTGAATTCGTATTTGGTTGTCATTTTTTCCTCATCCTTTTATATTTCATGCGCTCTCTCCACTTTAATAGGGAAAAGACCGTAAACTCCTTTTTATTATACCTCTGCGTCTTTTTTCCGTCAATGTAATAACGGCAAACGGCATACCTTGAAATATCCCTTGAAGTGTCCCGGAGGACTTCATCGCCGTACTTATCAATCATCCGTACCAGAAAATCAATGCACCGCTCAAATTCAATATTCTGTTGCATAAGCTCCTCCCGTCATTGTTTTGATCTGAGCTTATTTTACAGAACCTGCCGGAAAACCACATTGAATAGAAATTGATTGTAAATTGACACAATCACTTTAAAAATATCCGCATTTTCTTGAATCGAATATATGTTCGTGTTATGATAGATATACTCAATCTTAACTACGAAAGGGGAATTTCTATTGAATCAATGCGATTTTTCTTCTATTAGCACTTGTTTAAAAAACCATATCAGCGAAAGTAATCAAATGAGTCAGCCTGATTTTTTATACGAATTATTTGAAGATTTTATGGATGATCCGGCAAATCAGGATTTTTCAATGGACAACGGTCTGGTTTGCCGCTGGATGACTGGTCAGACTAAAATCAGTCCTAAAATATCCGCTTACTATTCCAAGCCATCCAACCAGAGAAAATTAGCCCATATGTTTAATGCATGGAATGGAAGTAGATTGTTACAAAAAGCTATTTCAAACAATAGGAAATATCTTAGATCTGATTGAAAAAGATGTGCGATACCCAAAGTGGCTTGCAACGGTTAGAAGATTTGCCGGAGCACCGCCGGGATTCTGTTCGAACAATTTTCTCCCATCCTGACTGTGTCCTGCTTCCGTAAAATCAATCAGCAATTCTCCCAATGCCACGATATCAACTTTTTCTTCCATTTTTCAGTTCTTCCACAATCTCGTTATAACGTTTTTTATTTAACCGGTAGAAAAATAATACAACCGCAGTCACAATCCACAGTGCACCTGGAATCGTCGTAAATGCATGTTTCATAATTGAAAGTACAATTGCATTTTGTGTCTGATTTGCAATATAACCATATTTTCCAAGTAATCCTGCTAAAAGTGCTGTTCCAACTGCCATTCCGACTTTATTTCCAAGTGAAATAAATGCATACTGAAAACCATCATTTCTAAGTCCGGTTTTCCACTCCCCATATTCCACACAGTCTGGAATAATTGCATAGATTGCGGTATTAAATCCAGAGAAAAAAAACTGTGTGAGACCAGATAATGCATAAAAAATAGCCGGTGATTCTTTGGCATTGAAGAAAAACATAGTCAACATGAAAATTCCTGTAAATAAAGCAAAGAGAGATGCTGTTCTTCCTTTGTTATTTAACTTGCGGAATAATGGTTGAAAACAGGCTGCCCCGATGATAGAAGGAATAATGATGCACATCGAATAAGTTGTGTAGTAGGAGGCATTCCCTTCCACATATGTAAAGTAATACAGAATATCTGCGTTTCTACCATACAGTGTAAATCCAAATAATATCTGTCCTGCCAATGCAAGAAGATATGGTCTGTTCTGCATGACTGCTTTCAATTGTATCTTTACAGAAATTTTTTCTTTTTCCGGAGTAAGCACTGCCTCTTTCGTCTTCGCAAAGCAGAAGAAATGACAGGCTGTAAAAATACATCCATATATGACCGCAACCGTCAGATATCCTGTCTTTGCACTATGACTGCCGAATTTGCTGAGCAGTGGAACTGTGATAATATTTATCACACCAATTGCAATCATCGCTGCAACCGAACGGGATGTATTTATTTTTGCACGTTCATCAATATCCTGTGTCATAGCACCACACAAGGTTCCATATGGAATATTCACACAGGTATACCCCAAAACCAGCAGACAATATGTAATTACCATATAAATGATCTTTCCATTCTGCGGCCAGTCGGGTCTTGCCCAGAATGTCATAACAAGAAGAATCGCTGTGATTGGTGCCGCTACTAACAGCCATGGACGGTACCGTCCCCATCTCGATTTTGTTTTATCTGTAAGTCCCCCGACGATTGGATCATTGATTGCATCCCAGAATCTTGAAAAAAGCATAAGTGCTGACACAGCCGCCATACTGATTCCGAACACGTCTGTATAAAATATCATCAGAAAATTACTGACGAACATCCAGCTGAAATTACATCCAACATCACCAAACCCATATGCAATCTTACTGATCAGCGGTACTTTTCCATTTTTGTTTTCGCTTCCCATATGTCTCTCCTATTTTTATCAGAGTTTCTGACAGAACTCTATTCTTTCCTCATTTGGGCCCTTAATCATAAAATACTTCACACCATTTTCCCAAAATGGTAGTTCTTCGATTCCGTCTGTAATAATTGTGTATTTTTCATTGCAGATTTTCTGATACATACTTTCAATGTCTTCCACATCAAGTGCAACATGTTGGTATGCACCGTCTGACATTGCCGCCTGCCCATTTTCAAAAGTCTCTATACAGTAATTTTTTATCTGTAAAAATGCCACTTTTCCCCCTGCTTTTTCATTATAAGACTGCATAATCACTTCAAATCCAAGACTCTTATAAAACTCAACTGTTTTCTGTAAATCGTTTGTCGGAAGCCCGACATGGGCAACTCCGACAATTCCATATTTATTTTCCATACGAACTCCTTACTTTTCACTGACGTTGATAATTACTTTCATCGTTGTTTCGCGGTTATCATCAATATACTGGTATGCTTTCAGATAATCTTTAAAAGCAAATGTCTTTGAGATGAGCGGTTTCAAATGAACTTTGCCCTCATTTACCAATCTGATTCCATCTATATAATCATCATGGCGGTACATCATCGTGCTCTTAATGTCAAGTTCGTGGTCATTTGCCACTGCAAGATCTACTTCTGCCATTCCTGCAAAAACAGCCACCAGTACAATCGTGCTTCCTTTTCTTGCATATTTAATTGCCTGTCCCATTGTGATATTGTTTCCGGCACAGTCGTAGATCACATCCGCCTTGTCCGGTCCAAATGCTTCGAGCATTGCCGCACTGAAGTCTTTATTTTTGGTATTCACACACACATCAATTCCACATTCTTTTGCCTTTGCCAGTCTAAGATCACTGATATCTGTGATCATCACTTTCGCTGCCCCCATTCCTTTTGCTGCCTGTGCCACGAGATTTCCAATCGGTCCTGCTCCAAGAACTGCAATATTCATGCCAGCCACATCACCTATCTGTTTTACACCATGAACTGCCACAGCAAGAGGTTCAATCATAGCGCCTTCTTCATAGGACATATCTTCTGGAATAGGTGTTACTTTAGATGCATCCACTGCAAAATACTCAGATGCTGTTCCTGTCGTCTGAAATCCCATTACTTTTAATTCCTCACAGAGATTATACTTTCCATGACGACATGGATAGCAATGTCCACAATATACCTGAGGCTCTATCGTCACCTTCTGTCCCACATGAAACTCTGTGACATTTTTTCCAAATTCTGTAATCTCACCGGAAACCTCATGTCCTTGTGTTACCGGATATTTTGTAAACGGATGTTTTCCATGATAAACATGAATATCTGATCCACAAACACCAATATTCATAATCTTTACCAAAACCTGATTTTCCTTTACCTCCGGAACCGGAACCTCTCTGAAAATAATTTCTCCTGGATTTGTCATTACCTGTTGTAACATAATTGTTTCCTCCTTTTTCATGTTGTTTTATTCTATGTTTTATAAAATGTTTTATTAAAGTAATTACATTATTACAATGTAAACACAATTTGTCAATATGTTTTTTCATATTTTTATACATTTCATAATTTTAAAATACATTTTTTGTATATTTTTCACAATTAAATCGAGTAGGAGGCGGTGACTAACCGCCGTCCTCTCACACCACCGTGCGTACCGTTCGGTACACGGCGGTTTCAATAGTTGACGTGCACAGACTGATAGGCTGTGGCTAAATCATAGAAGCCACTGTTTATCAGTCTTTCTTTTGTCATGGCTTTCTTAACTGTCGTCAGATTGGCACAATACCAGTGTCCCCTTCGACAGTTTGCCGCCATGTTCGCATAATATTCATGGATTCCCATTTTTATCAGATTTCTCTTCTTTGTTCTGGGCAATTTCCATTGTTTCCATATACACATACGTATTCTGTGATAGAGCCATCCGTTGACGTCATCTATGTTGTTCTTCATACTTGCAATTCCGTAATAGTTAAGCCATCCCCTCGCATATACCTTAATCTTCTCAAGGCTTGGCTTGATTGACTGACATCGCTTACGGGAAGATAACTCCTTCAGTCTAGACTTAAACTTCTTCCATGACTTCGTATGAACTCGGACATAAATGCCTTTTCCGTTCCTTCCCAATGCAAAGCCAAGGAATTTAAAATTTCGGATTGCAAACACGCTGACAGTACGGCTCTTTTCTCGGTTGACTGTAAGTTTCAGCCTCTCCTCAAGATATTTTGTACTGCTTTCCAAGAGTCTCTCTGATGCTCGCTTGCTCTCTGCAAGAAGCACGATGTCATCTGCATATCTTATGCATGGAACACCTCTTTTCAAGAATTCTTGGTCGAACTCATTGAGGTAGACATTTGCCAGCAACGGTGATAGATTTCCACCTTGTGGCGAGCCTTCCTCTGTGTCAATGACTACTCCGTTTTCCATTACACCGCTCTTCAGATAGCGCTTTATCAGCTGTACTACACGTTCATCTTTTACATTCTTTCGGAGAAGATTGATGAGAATTTCGTGATTAAGAGTATCGAAGTACTTTGACAAGTCAAGGACTACAGCAAATGTATAGCCTTGTTCGGCATACTCCTTAACCTTAAGTATTGCGTCTTTTGCACTTCTGTTCGAACGATAGCCATAGCTACCCTCTGCAAACAGCGGTTCATAGATTGGCACTAACTGTTGGGTTATTGCCTGTTGAAGTGTACGGTCTACCACTGTTGGTATGCCAAGCTTTCGCACACCACCATCTGGTTTGGGAATCTCAACTCGTCTTACTGAAGACGGAGTATACTTTCCACGATAAATGCGGTCGGTTATCTCTTGTTGATGTTCCTTTAGATATGGAAGAGCCTCCTCAATGGTCATGCCATCAATTCCTGGCGCTCCCTTGTTTGCCTTGACTCTCTTATACGCTCTGTTAAAGTTGTCTTTATACAGTATCGCTTCCAAAAGTCTCGGCTGTGCACTGTCTCTTTCTTTCCATATCCGATTGAATGACCTAGACGCTTTTGCATACCCTTCGTGTTCCGCACTATCTCTCTGCGAACAGTCATTGTTTTCAATGTTTTCTGCCATAGACGGTCATTCCTCCTTTCTCGGTCATACTTAAGATTCCTACTGATTCGGTCCTTCACCTCTCGGCTACTATGACCTCTGCTGACTTCTGTGCGTTCAGCATTGCTTTATGCAATGGTTACCTCTTTCAAGGCGTACCGCACAGACCTCCCTGGGTACCACACGTTTCTTCCTCTCCATCCATCTGCCTCATTTATCACGCAGGATTCCGTGTAGTTATTGGGCTTTGACTTGGGTGGCAGTCTTACCCTCATGCATAACCTTATATGAGATTTCTGTTCGTCAGACCAGAGATTTGCCCGGGGTTAGTCTGTTCCCACATCCGGCTTCCTTCAGATTCCACCTCACGATGGACACCCTTGCCTTCGGCTATATCCTTCCCACTACCGGGCGGATTCGGGACTTTAACCCGTTAGAAACGTGCGCCGCCAGGCGCACCACGCAAAAAAACGGAAAGGAAACCGTAGTTACTGTTTTCTTTCCGTTTTTTACTATAATTTCTTTTTTTAATTTTACACAACTTCTCGTTTTTCACACATATAAAGCGGACATCCGCATTCGCTTTGCAACCTGTCAGTGGGAGCTGTACCGTACGGAATTTTCAGTTCAGAAAATTCCTACCTGTGAACAGTTACTACAATTCTACCATATGTTTTGTGAAAAAGTATTTCGCGGCTCCAACAGCTGACGCTTCTTTCTTATACGAACAATTTTTCAAGTATGAAACATCGTGCTCAAAGCCATTATATGCCATCACTTTTTCTCCCAGTGGTATCATATAATCTGACAATACACCTCCCACATCACCTCCTAGTATGATATCCATATCATATGCCATCCGCAGATTTGATATCAAAACAGCAAGATGATCCAGATACTCATTCCATTTCTGCAAAATTTTTTCATTACCACTTTCAATTTTTTCCATAAATGCATCCAGTGACTGCCTGTTATCTTTTGTCAGTACACTTGCAGCACAATATGCATCTGCACATCCTGATTTACCACAATAACACTTTCTTCCACCGGGAACGAGTATCATGTGACCAAACTCCCCTGCTTTCTGGTTCTGCCCTCGAAACAGCTTTCCATCTATGCAGAATGCACCTCCTAATGTGTGGTTCAAAGACAGATATATCGCATTTGGATACTTTTGCTTTTTTTCTGCAAGCATTGCAGCATTAGCATCGTTTTCAAAATATGCTGGAATTTCCAGAGCCTGCTCTAAAAAGCGCAGACTATAATTCTCTATACCTAAAGCATGGGATTTTAAAACAATCCGTTCTTTCTGATCAATAATTCCTGGAATCGCCACTCCAATCCCAAGTAGCGTGTCCTTCGCTACTTCGCCTTCCAGAAAAGTTTTGACCTTTTGTGCCACCTCTGTACAATAAGATAATTCAGCCGTAAATTTTAAACGGATGCGATCTTTTTTTATAATCTCATCTCCAAGATTTACTAATACCATTTCTATATGATTCGCTGTAATCAAAATTCCCATTGCATGACAGTATGACTTATTAATCCCTATACTTTTTGCCTTCCTTCCACCGGTTGAAGCATATTCCCCAGTTTCTTCCAACACCCTTTTTTCTAACAAGTCATTCACATTTGCTAACACAGTCGGCATACTCAAGTTTAACTCTTTTGCGATTTCTGCCTTGGATGTAACATGATTGTTTAGAACATAATTAATTATTTTTTTTCTTGTTATATTTTTTTTATCTTTATTTTCCGTTTTCTTACCCTCTTTTATTAAATATATTATAAAAGAATTATATGCTTTTTTATTCTTCTTGTAAAGTAATGTTCTATAATAAAAATTTGCTGCATTCAGAAATAGTTACTGTTCCCTCCGATTTTCGTATGCTTATCTCACAGCAAAGCAGTACCACACCGGTACAGCCTGCTGAATCAATCAATACGAAAACGGAGGTATTTTTTATGCGAGAACTCAGAAACACAAAAATCATCGCTGTAGATCATGGCTATGGCAATATGAAAACAGCAAACACCGTCACGCCAACCGGAATCAAAGCCTATGAAACAGAACCACTCTTCTGCATCATTCCATATTTCCCATGAAGAATGTTGTAAATTAGTACTATCCACAACGATAACAGGTAATTTAATTATTCGTATTTTTTCCCAATAATGTAAATCGAAACTACCATACCACCTAATATCATAATTAAGAAAATTTTATTCAAAATATCCCATAAAGCTATATTGAAACAATTGATTATTATAATACCTGCAAGAGGATATAGAACAACCGTTGCAAGTGTCCATATTTTTAAAGTTGTGCAGATGTATATCCAATTTTCATTGTTAAAAGATAAACCAACTAGATGTATTCTAAAAATTCCTTGTGAAACATAATTTATCTTATTGGCATCATAATATGTTGGTAATATGTCTTTTGCAAAGAAACAAAACCATGCACCAAATAAAAGCATTCCCCCTGTAACCAGCAATATATCCCCTTTCATCTCAGCTAACGAACTTTCAGATACAACTAACATAATAATTTCTGTAATAGATATAAAAAAACATAACAAATATGCTAATATCCAGTTTTTTCTATGCTGGTGAATAGAATCCCTAACAGCCATATCGAGAGAGCCTACCACCAATTCCTCGATTTCTTTTTTTTCAATATTTTTCTGTGTATCTATTTTTTCTCCACGTAACAATTCTGTAACGGTAACATCTAATATATCAGCTATTGGTATGAGTAATACGACATTGGGCATACTAAGACCACGTTCCCATTTGCTAACTGTTTTATCTGATACATATAATTTTTCAGCCAAATCCTTTTGAGTTAAATTCTTTTCCTTTCTTAATTCGGTTACAAATAAACCGAATTTTTCATTACTAATCTGATACATATATCCACCTCCTGCACACATATTATAATGAGAGTGTGCATAAATCAATCGACCAGCAGTAGAATTGCAGAATATTAGCACATAATTCATCAAATAATCTCCCCATTATGATTATTTCTATAAAGTTATATTCGAATATTTTTTAAGCCATACTATGGAATAATTAAATCGTCAACTTATAACTATGACGGAAAAAACCAGCCTTCCGAAACTTAGAAAAGATCACTTTCTATAGAATTGTAATTTGCTTCTTTGGCCCCTTATAAACACAAAAGCTGAACAAACAGGATTTTTCGTCCTACTTGTTCAGCTCTTTGTTTACCTGTAAATCAGTTCTTTTAACACAATCTCTTCTGCTGCATTCCGGATATTATTTACAGCTCCAACCCACACCATCTGATCACGAGCTTTCAATTCTTCCGTAACGCCTTGCTTCTCCATCATCTGACGCACCAGAATATCCATCCTCTCCTGTGCTTCATCGTCCACAGCATTCAGATGTTCTGTTAATCTGTCTTCCAACATATACAGAGAATACATTGCCGGACGATGCTCCTTCAGATACGTTTTCCGAATCATTCCATATTTCCCATAATGCGGTTCTTCATCTGTACTGACAAGATTCGGATAGTAAATTCCGTCTGCTCCCAGTGTGTAGGTTCCACCTATTTTTTCAAATGTGCTTTTCATGTGTTATTCCTCCTTGAAATCAGCGATATTCTTAGATCATCGCAAAATATTTCAGGACAGCCTTGATAGCATACAAAATGGAAGTTATCTATTTCTCCTCTTCGTTAAGACCTAGTTCATTACATATTACTTGCTATCCCTGATACCTTATTCTTTCTACCAGCGTTTCCTTTTTCAGATTACTGCTTAAAACGAGGGAAAGCACAATCTGCAAAAGACTGACCAGCAAAATCATAGCAAGAATTGGTGTAATTGGAACATGATAGACATTCATTCCAAATATTCCATTATGCTTTGCATAGGCAAAGAGCGCATAGCCAAGTGGCAGACCAACGATAAGTGCTACACATATGGTGCCAACCGTAAAAATCAGTCCCTGTAACTGCAGGCATAAATTTAATTGTTTATTTGTCATACCCACAGCCTGTAATACACCATATTCCTGCTTCTTCGTGGTGATATTGATGATCATGGTGTTTGCCAGATTCATAAACCCAATGAGACCGACAATTGCCATGAACAGATAGCAGCCAAGCTTCATCATACGGCTTGCGTATTCTGCAGTTTGCAATTCTGCGTGATAGGTGTTCAGCTTGATATGAGAAGTATCGGAGAGCAGGTCATTCAGGCTTTGCTCTACAGATGCCACATCTTTTTTAGCACAATCCACCCACAGGTATCCATAAGATGTCCCTTTCGGATCTACAGAGCGGTATACTTCTTCCGGAATGACCAGATAAGTGTCCGCGCTTACAAAGGAGCCTGCGATTTTTCCATGATAGGTATAGGTTCCGCTTCCGTTATCAAAGTTGAATGTAATCGGTGCACCCGCAGAATACCCGTCAGCTTCCATCCACATGGACCAGCCAAAGAAAACATCCCCGTTTTTGACAGCCTGTGCATAGTCCATGGAACCGATATCGCCATCCCCGCGCATCATTTCAAAATCCTCTTGATTTACGATTGCAACCGGAAATTTTGTTCCGTTCAGATCTGCAGAGACGATTTCTCTCGTCAGTACATCCGTTACACCGGGGATGGATTTGATTTCTTTAATCAATGAATCATTCAGTGGGTTGTTCTGTAGGATTGTGTCCAGATTATTCTCCGAATAGGCTTCATCATAATTCTGGGAATAATCCAGCTGCAACTCAAATTGTCCATGGTTGATTGCAATCCGCGCCTCGTACTCCGGGTCAATATTTCCAACATAATTAGAGATAATTACAAACAATACACAGGAAAGCCCCATGGTAAGAATCGTAGCAATGGTTCTTTTCGGATTGCCTGTCACATTTGCCATTGCCATGGAGAAAACGGTGACATCTTTTCTGCCTTTTCGTCTGCCCTGTTTTTGCGTTTTGGAGCCGTCAAGATACCGTGTCGCTTCGATTGGTGAAATCCGGGAAACAATTTTCATGGGTTTGCGCAGAGCCAAAACGACCGTAAGAAACGATACAAAAATGCAGATGAGCATAATTGTTAGTGAAAACAGAGGCACCTGATGGTTCTTGATTCCGGACGATACCAGATTTCCCTGCTCCACCAGCCAGTTGAAACTGACTTTTGCAATCAGGAAACCAAACAGCAGCCCCAGCGGTATCGAAAGAACCGCCAGAAGAATGCCCTCACGAAAGATCAACTGCTTCATCTGCTTTCTGGTTGCACCCAGCGCCTTGATTTTTCCGTACTCCTGAACCTTCTGGGCGATCCCGACCTGGAAGATATTATAAATGACCACAACGGAAAACAGCACGATTCCGAGGATCAGGGTTCCACAAACCACAATCATTTCATAGCTCGGCTGCAATACCCACTGCAGGTAGAGGTCATTGATGATCACGTTTTTCTGGTCAATGCCGCAGAAATCCGCGATTTCTTTTATAACAGGCGCAACATTATTCATAGATACATTTGCAGAATCGCTCAAGGTAAAATAGATATTATATTGCCTGTCACCCTCCGCAACACGCTCATTATAAAAATCCTGCGAACCGAATACAACATAGGAAGCCTCGATGGTATATTCATCCCGGTCATATAAAATCCCGCTGACAGTAAATTCCACCGGTGCGTATTCCGACTGCATGCCGGAACGGTACTCCAATGTTACGATGTCTCCGACCTTTACATCATGGTATCCCACTGCATCAAAGAAAGCGCGTCCTGCGGCAATTTCCTGCGCCTTTTCCGGATAGGTACCTTCCTTCAACACATATTCCTGATTATAGGGAAGCATTTTCCTGACCGTTTCATCCGCACTGACAAAGCCGCCATTTTCATTTCCTTTCAGGATGCCCTCCGTACACATGATGCCGATATCAGATATCTCAGCTCTGCGTTCCACTTCTTTTAATTGCGTACCATCTGCGGCGATAAACAGGCCATAATTGCTTCCATATGAGCTTGCCGCCTGACTTTTCTGCAAACGGATCATTCCATTTCCCACAGTACTGATAATCACAAGCAGCATCGTAGTCAGACATATGGACATCATAATCAGTATACTTCTTGTCTTGTTCTTTTTGGCATTGCTATATGCAATCCTGCTTATTGTCTTCATCTGAAATCCACCACCTGTCCGTCCTCAATCACCAGAATACGGTCAGCGACCTGTGCAATTTCGTCATCATGGGTAATCATTACAATTGTCTGTCCATATTTTTTTGCTGTCATCTTAAGCAGAGCGATTACCTCATCACTGGTCTTAGAATCAAGATTTCCTGTCGGCTCATCTGCAAATATAATTTCCGGACGATTCACCAGTGCTCTTGCAATTGCTACTCTCTGCTGCTGTCCTCCGGATAACTGATTTGGCAGATTATAAATCCGGTTTTCAATCCCCAGAGTTGCAATAATATCATTTACATACGCTTCATCCACTTTTCTTCCATCCAGCCCCAGTGGCAGTACAATATTTTCCCAGACATTAACAGATGAAACCAGATTAAATGCCTGAAAAACAAATCCGATTTTTCTTCTGCGGAAAACAGCAAGGGCATCTTCCTTCATCCTGTATAAATCTTTCCCTGCTAAAGTAACACTGCCTTTTGTCGGGGTGTCTAGCCCTCCAAGCATATGAAGTAATGTACTTTTACCGGAACCTGACTTTCCAACAATTGCGACAAATTCTCCCTGCTCAATCTGAATGTCCACCTGATTGACCGCTTTGACCTGATTCTCACCTGCGCCATAAAACTTACAAAGCTGCTTGGTTTCTAATATCACACTCATGTGTTGCCTCCTTTTCATCCTACATCCAGATTGTATCAGGACAATCTTTCATTTCACTTTCAAAAAACGAGCAGAAGTCTTACAGAATTGTAAGATTTCTGCTCACTTAAAATTTAACCAACATATGGTAATTGAATCACAAACGTGCTTCCTTTTTTCTTTTTGCCGGAGGTTACCGTGATCGTACCTGCGTGTTTTTCGATAATTTCTCTCGATAGAAAAAGTCCGATTCCTGTACCACTCTTTTCCATGACCTCCCTGGAACTTCCTCTGTAAAATCGTTGAAAAATTTTGTGATACTCATTCTGCGGAATACCAATTCCCTGATCCTCAATTTCCATTCTTACAAGATCGTTTCTTTTTTGTAACCGGATAAATATTTTTGAACCACACGGACTGTACTTGACCGCATTATCCAGAACGTTGATCACAGCTTCACCAAGCCACCTTTTATCCTGCATAATCGTGCATGTTTCCAGCTCTTTTTCATAGTCAAAAACGAATTCAATTTCTTTCTCATCCGCTTTGGGATAAGTGCGGTTCACAGCAGATATGACAGTATCCATAAGCGGAAGCTTTTTCTTATTAATCTGAATCAGTCCAGTTTCCATCTTGGATATTTCAAGAAGCGACTGCAATAATGTCTCCAGTCCATCCAGAGCACTCCGACAACGGATACGAAACTCCTCCTGTTCTGTGGCACTTAAGTCATTCTGCATCAGCACACTAAAACATGTATCCAAAGCTGCAACCGGTGTCTTTAACTGGTGAGAAATATCAGAAACCATTTCTTTCGTGTTCTCCTTTTCTGCCCTTGCTTCTTCCTTTATCAACTGAATATGATGTCCGATTGCTTCAAGCTGGTCATTCAATTTTTCCAGTTCTGCATGATTTTCCATTTTCAGTAAATCATCAAATTTATTTTCACGGAATCTGATCAGAATTTCTTCCAACTGGTCTAAAATTTTCTGATGACACGCATCTTCTTTTTTCTTCCAATAAAGTAAAAAAGTTAAAAGAAGCACGCATATCACAGTGCTTACAGCACCGGTCACCATAACCTGATGTCGGAATTGCGAATAAAATGCATTCCCTTTATTCCCCCAGTATCCATATTGCTCCAATAATCGCCTTCCCTGTTCGTTAGTTTCAATATCCTTATCCTTAAGCAATTCCGAAACAGCATCCAGCCCGGAAAATTCTTCCTTTGCAGCAATCTCTGTCATAAGATTCATTTTATATTTATAATCTTCATAAAACACATACGTGGTAAAGCAATTTAATATTGCAAACAATAATATGACAGGTAATACCAAGGAGAGCACTACTGTAATCTTCTTGCAATATCTCTTTGTCACTGCCTTACCTCCTGATTCCATATATACCCAAGACCTCTGATATTCTTTATATAGACCGGTGCAGCCGGATTGTCTTCGATTTTCTCACGGAGTCTTCTGATATTGACAGCAATTGTATTTTCATCCACAAAATCCCCTTCCAGATCAAACACATTTTCCAATATTTGTGTTTTTGAAAGAATCTGTTTCGGATTCTGAAGAAAAAAAGTCAGCATTTTCAACTCCGTTTTTGTCAGACTGATTTCACGACTCTTTATCAGGACTTTCATTTCTCCTGCGATAAATACGATATCTCCCGAAATCATCTTTCCAGCTTCCGTTTTCTCCTGTCTGCGACGGAAATATGCTTCTATTTTCAAAAGAAGTACCGAAAGACTAAACGGCTTTGTAATATAATCATCTGCCCCTGCTTCATATCCCATGACCTGATCCATCTCCTGATCCAGTGCTGTAAGACAAATAATGTATGTATTATAATTGCATCTCATCCACCTTACAAATTCCAGTCCATTCCCATCCGGAAGATTCACATCACAAATGGTAACATCCACATTATTATCACTTGCAATTCTTTTCGCTTTTTTCACTGATTCTGCTGAAAAAACCTCATATCCGGATTTTTTCAGTGAGAATGTAATTCCACGATTTAAATTTTCATCATCTTCAACCACGAGTATACCTCAACATCATAAACTTAAGATTAGATATTACACATTTATATTATCCTGCTAAAAACTCATTTCAAAAGGGCAGATT
>NZ_JBCOMJ010000042.1:0-37284 GCF_040924225.1 Ruminococcus sp. RTP21484sp1_RTP21277st1_D2_RTP21277_210401
GAAATATTTTCAGCAAACTGTATATTAAGTTATTTTGGAGTGGCACTGATGATAATGATATAGCACGAAAAGTTTTATCATATGTTCCTAATGACTTTTCAGGAAATCTTCTTGATGTTCCAGTTGGAACTGCTGTATTTACGGAAAACAAATGGAGTTCTCTGAAAAATGCACATATTACTTGTATTGATTACAGCATGGATATGCTTGAACAAGCCAGAAAAAGACTTGGTAGTCATGCACATATCAAATGTATTCAGCGGAAAAGATACTGGCAGCGCCTCCCGTAATCATCAGGGGTAACTTTCATCTTCTCACCCCCTTTCCGTGGGGAGTGAGCAGGATGATCCTGTCCGTTGTCAGGGGCCTATGCTGGCCCTGGTCTGCTGACCGCCTCCTTTTCCATCTGATTTTTTGCCGGAAATGACAATCCGCGAAAATCGACAAAAATCGCCCGGCAGGTCGTAAACCTACCGGGCGACGATTTGAAGCGTTTTGTTGTTTTGAAGATTCCATAAAGATTTGAAAAATGGACGGACATAAAAGACGTCCATTACACTATCGGAAAATCAGCAAGGAAGTTTCATAGTAACCTTTGCGCCGCTGGTTTCTTTTGAATTTTCTAAAATAAGCTGACCATTATGTTGTTCCATAATCGAATTTGTAATATATAGACCCATACCAAAGTGTAACTTTGAATTGCGGCTTTGATCGCCCATATAGAACCGTTCCTGTGCGTGGCATAATGCCTCTTTAGAAAACCCCGTTCCCTCGTCTGTGACTGAAATTTCCACGAAACCGTTGTTACTCTGAACATCCACATAAAGCGTTCCGCCTTGCGGGGAGTAGTCCAGCCCATTACTGATAACATTCATAATAGCACGTTCTATCAGCACCCTATCAAATTTCAGCATTTGAGGGAGTGAAACAGTATTCATTTGCAGCCGGATTTCTTTTGTCCGGCATAGTGATTCCATATAACCGAACAAGTGCTGCATGAACGCTGGCAAGTCTATACTTTCAATATGGAGCTGATAACCAACCGCCGCCCGTGATATATCAATCAGGGTTTGAATATATGACTGCATCTGGCCGGAGCTTTCCACGACGTAACCAGCGTATAATCGTTGCTCATCATCAAGATTTGTTTCTGTGAGTAAATCAGCATTTCCTTGAATAACCGTCAGAGGCGTTTTCAAATCATGGGCAAGCGCGGCGATTTGCTCTTTCTGTGTCTGTTCGGTTTTCCATTGCCGTTCTAACGAAATTTTCAGATTATCTTTCATATCTGAAAAAGATGCAAGGACATCTTCAAACTCTTTGATTTTGGCGTGTCCTACTTCAAAATCAAGGTTTTGCTTTGAAACCTCCGCAGTTGCTTCAAAAAGCGGGGTCAGTTGTGTACGCAGGTTCTTAGCAAATCTGGCGGTCAGTATGATAATGACCAGCAGCGAATTTACAGCCATCAGGATAAGCGCAAGCGTGTCAGGAGATGGAAAATATTCCGGTAGCCATGACACTGTAAATTGAGAACCAATATAATACCTTAAAACGCAAAATTCGTTTTCCCGGACAACAAGTGCAAACTCCCTCCCCGTAGCATATTCAATATATTCTCCCTTTGCGTACAGCAGGGCAATTTCTTTTTCATCATCGTCCATATTGCTGTAAAGCTCATTAAAGTTCTTGTCCAGAATTAAGTAGCCGCATCCCTGTGGAATCACAACCTTTGTAATATCCGGGGCAATCGTCAGCGTTGGAATGATCTCTTTTACCTGCAATTCACTTAGATTTGCTCTTGTAGCTAATCCAGCATTTACAGCAAGTCCCTCCAAACCAGAAGGGACAATAATTGCCGCTACCAGCATGACAATGAGGGAGATAGCAAACTGGCGAAACAATATTTTCAATGTAGGTTTCTTTTTCACTCCCATTTATATCCTATCCCCCATACGGTGCTGATCGGACTTATTTTGAAATGCTCCAATTTCGCACGAATATTTTTTATATGCGTTGAGATCGTAGAGTTATCGCCTATTCCATCAAACCCGAAAACGGCTTCATAGATTTGTTCTTTTGTAAAAACCTGTCCCCGGTTTTTCGCAAGGTATTCACAGATTGAATACTCGCTTTTGGTAAGGGGAACCGGCTGTTCTGAAACATACAGTACCTTTGCGGAAAGGTCAAATCTTATATCAGGCTCAAATGAAAGTATGCTGTGATGCTCCCTTTTTTCTCTGCGTAAATGTGCCGCGACACGGGCGCGAAGCTCCTGAATACGAAAAGGTTTCGTAATATAATCATCCGCACCGATGCCCAATCCAAACAATATATCTTCCTCTAATGTCTTTGCGGTCAGAAAGAGAATCGGGCAGTCTACCATATTCCTGATCTGTTTGCAAAACTCAAACCCGTCTGTGCCAGGCATCATCACATCCAAAAGAATGAGGTCATAGAAATGCAGCTTTTTGATGTCTACATCATCCGCATTTTGACAGACTGTTATCAAATATCCATCTTTCCCCAAACTGTTCTTAATCAATTCCAAGATAGAAACTTCATCGTCAACTACAAGTAAGTGGGTCAAAAAATCACCTCCCGCCCCATTATACCACATTGTCGAGGTTACTCATCATTATTTTTAATGTCAGCTTTCCGATATTCATTGTTGATATTTACAGCTACGGCATTGCTTATATCCACATCCACAATACTGTAAACGTAGCCGAAACTGAAATCTTCCCCCGCCACATTTTTGAAGCGTTTCGATACCTGCCCGATTTCTTCTTGCAGTTCTGACATTTCAAGACATTCATCCGTTATGGTATATGTCAGGCCGTTATATGAAATTTCATCATAGTTTGCGGCGTTCAGCTCATAATACGGCAGAGATTCATTTAACGCCTTATTTTTATCGGCGGTATCGCGGAGTGCACCGTAGGCCGATAAGCATATAAGGCTTACAAGCACAATTACCACGGCAAACAGGCACTTTTTATTCACTGTTTTTACCTCCCTCCCAACCATGAAACCAAACCAAACTGGCAATCAGCAGACAAACAGTGCAGCATACAGAAATAATCATACCGCTGAAAAAATCGGTTTTTACCTGTGCATACAGTTGGGGGCTATCCCATGCAAGCACAGTGTAATCCATAGCACGAACGCCCCAGGCCCAGGGAATATATTTCCATGTAGCGTCACCAAGCCCTGTTATCATAAGGGCAGCTATTAAACTCCCTGCAATTCCCAATCCCATAGATGCACCTTTTCCGAAGCTCATTCCCACAAACAAATGAATCAGGTAAATGGGAAGCATGGTAATCAACAATAGAATCCCTGCTTTCAGGTAAAGGCTTGCCGGAGCATCCCTATATAGTGCAGCGAATGTTCCTAACGCTAAAAATGTTGCGCCAAAAGCACAGATCATCAGAAAACCAAGTTTACCAATATACGTTGCCATGCGAGATGGGATTGTTCCCAACAAAAGCTGATAATGCCCGGCCTGATTTTCAATCTGAACAACCAGGCCCACAATAATGCCGATCAGAAACGGGAACGCAACGGCCAGCACTTCCAGATAGGCACTGATTTTGGTTGCCAGTTCCCATCTGGATATATGATAGTAACCCGCAAAAATCGCCGCACATATAATCGGAATCATGCTGTGCATATAGAGCAAAATGCTATGTTTACACTTCTGATATTCTGCTTTCCAGCAGCGAACCACAGATACCATAGTTACCCCACCTCATTTTTCTCAAACCATCTTGCAGTTAAAAATGACAGCGCCGCAAACCAGGCCAGCGAAATGACCAATACAAGTATAATCATCCAAAATGCCATTGCCGTACTCTGATCTGCAACCGGCTCACCATTAGGCAAAATACCTAACACGGAAATCATAAGATGCGGCACCCAGCTATACGGGCAGATCATCCACAAAGAGGTTGTAGCCGTGAAAATTCCTAAAACGCTTCCAAGTCCGGCATTAAGAATAACCGTGACAAAGATACCAACTTTTTTTGATAACCATAAGCACAGCGGAACTTCCCATAGGCTTGCAATGACAATACAAGCTGTTCCGGCCGCAGCCTGCCAAATTCCGATTGTCAGGGGAATTTCGTTGATAACTAATATTGCAAAACCGCCCAACAGATTTAGCGCCAGGAAAATGAAATTCCCCACACAGGAGTAAATACCGGCCACTCCAATTTTTGCTTTCCAGACTTTGTTCTGCGAAACAGGCAATGAAGCAACGGCACGATATTTTAGTTTGCCATTATCCCGCTGTTCAATCAAGGCACAGGTGAGCGTAAGGAATCCAGGATAAAGCAGGATATACCACCAATTATAAGAATTGAGCTGGAACCAAAGAGGGGCAAAAAAGTTCATAAGCGCAGTTACAAACGGGGCCAGAACGATCAGCGTTTTTGTGAAAGTTCTCTTATGCTTTAGGTTCTCTGCCTGAATATATGCCATCTCCATTTAATATCCCTCCTTACCATTTCTGCGAATAACATCCATAAAGAGTTGTTCCAAATCTTCACCGGCGCGAAGCTCTCCCTCATATCCAAGGACGCCGCCAGCAATGATACCTACATGATCTGCAATCTGCTGGACTTCTGACAGAATATGGCTGGACAAAATAACTGTAATCCCTTTGCAGGGAAAAGAGCGAATTAACTCTCGAAGTTCCTCAATCCCTAAAGGGTCAAGGCCGTTAGTCGGTTCATCCAGAATCAAAAGCTGGGGACTGTTCAGCAATGCAATAGCAATACCAAGCCGCTGCTTCATACCAAGAGAAAACTGCCCGGCCCGTTTCTTGCCGGTATTCGTGAGCTGGACAATTTGCAATACCTCGTTAATTCGTGCATCGTCCAGGCCGAGCAATGTAGTTCTGACTTTGAGATTTTCGTATGCAGTCAGATTTTCGTAAAGCGGGGGCATCTCAATCAAAGCACCGATATGCTCCAGATCATTCCGCTTCCACGGGTGGCCGTCAAACTCGATGCTTCCCGATGTGGGGCGTAAAATGCCGGTGAGCATTTTTAAGATCGTGGATTTGCCAGCCCCATTCGGCCCCAGCAGACCATAAACCGAGTTGCGCCGGATGTTCAGTGACACATTGTTTACCGCCATTTGCCCCTTGAAATTTTTGCAGAGGTCAGTCGTTTTCAAAATCATATCCATATAATCAAGTCCTTTCTTTGATTTTACGGATAGCATACCGGGCAATTTTGAAGATTTCATAAAGATTCCCGAAAACAGAATATGAACAATACACCGTAACCGTGGAGCATATCGCAACAAAGTACCAACCTACGCATTTAGGGCCTTAAAAAGCCCTATATTTCAAGGTTTTTCCCGCATAGTCGGCGGGGTATGTGAGTGTTTTATCCTATCCCCGCCATAGTGCCGCTCTAAATGCGTAGAATTTACCAGCAGAAAATCGCCGGTTTCTCTGGCTCCATACTCCCAGATATGGTATCATGGAAAAAATCAATCTGACGGGGGTATCAGGATGGACGGACAAGAAAAGCTGCTGGACTATGAAACAATCAAAGCCGCCGTTGCCGGTGAGAAGTGGGCCACAGAAAAGGTGCTGGCCCACTATGCGGACTACATCGACGAGCTTTCCACGGTGGAGATCAGGCAGCCGGGCGGCAAAGTGAAAAAAGTCATTGACGAGGATATGCGGCAGCACATTTCCTTAAAGCTGCTGGAAGCGTTGCCGAGCTTCCCGCTGGAACAAGAATAACGATCAAGAGGGCTGCACCCTCTTACGCCGCTTTGCGGCTATCACCTGCACACCCCCGAAACAGATACACCCGCTGCGCGTCTGTACCTGTTTCGGGGGCTAATAATGACTGTAACCTACGCCTTTCGGGGCTGATAACCGCCAGTTTCAAGGCTTCTCCCGCACGTTTGCAGAGGTGGGCGAATACTTTATCCTATCCCCGTCAATACTGGGTCCTAAATGCGTAGGAACAGGCAAAAAGAAAAGACGCCGGACGCAAGCGGCCACATATCCCCGTCCATACCCGGCATGGCTGCGGTGATCTTGCCTATCGTCCTGCGTCGGTCTGCGTTGTGGTACATACAGATCAAATTTTCTTCTTCCACGGTAAAGTGCATCATTCCTCATACCTCCAATTCATTTTTCTTGGTTCTGGCCGCCGCCTTTTTCGGGCTGGTGGCCTGTTTGCTGTCGGCAAGCTGCTTGCGGATAGATGGCCGGGGCTTGCGAATACTCACATCACGGCGCTCATCTTTGTTAATCATGGCATATACCTCGTAGCGGACATATGAAAACAATGTTGAATCGAATGTTTTCTAAATTCCAAACTTGCAGGAACCGTATTTGGCGGAGGTGCAGATGCTGTTGGCGCAATACAGGGCAATCCGGCATTAAAAGAGGCTTATGAGATGGGAAAAAAGTTTAAGGGGATGTATATGCAGAAGTGCGGCTTGAGGAACGGATCACTGGTCCCGGTAACTGTATTGCTTGCGCAGGGATTAACGGATTCTTCTTTAAAATATCATCTTCAAAATGCAAAAAATCATGGTGTGACACAAAAAGAGATTGCGGCAGTGATCACACATGCCGCATTCTATGCAGGTTGGCCAAAAGCATGGGCTGTTTTCAATCTTGCAAAGGAAGTGTGGGAAACAGGCGAAGGAGATTTGCCATACGAAGAGGAAGGGATGCGTGCGCATGCAAAAGAGATGGTATTTCCAATTGGTGCACCAAATGATAGTTTTGCACAGTATTTTTCCGGCAGAAGTTTTCTTGCACCGATTTCTACTTCTCAGGTTGGAATTTTCAATGTGACATTCGAACCTGGATGCAGAAATAACTGGCATATCCATCATGCAAAAAGTGGAGGTGGACAGATTCTGGTATGCGTTGCCGGAAGAGGATATTATCAAGAAGAAGGCAAAGAAGCTGTAGAAATGAAGCCAGGCGACTGCATCAATATTCCGGCAGAAGTAAAACACTGGCATGGCGCCGCACCAGATGAATGGTTTAGCCATCTTGCAATAGAGGTTCCGGGCGAAAATGGTTCTAATGAATGGCTTGAACCAGTAAGTGATGAAGAATATGGGAAATTATAATAGGAAGGTGAATGAAATGTTTGATAGAAATATTGTATTGAATAATGGAGTAAAAATTCCACAGCTTGGTCTTGGAACCTGGTTTATTGATGATGATAAGGTTGCTGACGCTGTAAAAGCAGCGGTAGAGATTGGATATAGACATATTGATACTGCACAGGCATATGGTAATGAGCGTGGCGTGGGCAAAGGTTAATCAGTGCGAAGACAGATATGTAGAGGGAAATCGAGCAGCATGGAAAGCTCTTGAGGATGTAACGGACGAATTGAAAGAATAGAATCAGATGGCGTGGATACAAGCTATGAACAACATTTACAATCGGGCGGAAGAGATTGTGATTCATGAGTTGGTTCTGTAATAAAAAGTAAAATAAGCAAGACTGGATGTTATTTATACATTATGTGAATTGGAACCAGTTCGGAAACGGGCTGGTTTCTTTATCGGCAAAATTGCCGCTAAAACTTATAACAAGGTTTTGCTTAAAAATGAGCAAAAAAGGAAAAGTATGCCTTGTAAAACAGATTTTTGATTTACAAGGATAGTTTGGTATTTAATTAAAGATAAATGATGCCGAAAACGGCAAAAACATAAGGCACAAGCAAAGATAAATGTTCGATAATTTGCCGATAATGTGATATACTATATAATAAAGTGTAAATTTTGATTTGAATTATAACGGAGGAGAACAGATGCGATACCTTTCAGTTACTGAAATAGCAAAAAAGTGGAATGTTTCAGAGCGCAGCGTCAGAAATTATTGTGCACAGGGACGTGTACCAGGTGCATTTCTTACCGGTAAGACTTGGAATATTCCTGAAAATGCAGAAAAACCGGAGCGCTCAAACAAAAAGAAAGAGCAGCCAGTTACTTTGCTGGATATTCTGCAGGAGCAGAAAGCAAGTAAGTATTCTGGCGGCATTTACCATAAAACACAGATTGATTTAACATACAACTCCAATCATATTGAGGGCAGCCGTCTGACCTATGATCAGACCAGATACATCTTTGAAACCAACACCATAGGCGTAGAAAACGAAGTGCTGAATGTGGATGATGTGATTGAAACAGCAAATCACTTCCGTTGCATTGATATGATTATTGATAATGCAAAAGCGGCTTTAACAGAAAAGTTTATTAAAGAACTACATTTGATTCTGAAAAATGGAACCAGTGATTCCAGAAAAGATTGGTTTGTTGTTGGTGATTACAAGAAATTGCCGAACGAAGTTGGCGGAATGGAAACAGCACTTCCAGAAGAAGTTGCCGATAAAATGAAAGCTCTGTTGACTGAGTACAACGGAAAAGAAGAAAAGACTTTTGAGGATATTTTGGATTTTCATGTGAAGTTTGAACAGATCCATCCATTCCAGGACGGCAACGGTCGTGTAGGACGTCTGATTATGTTTAAAGAATGTTTGAAATACAATATTGTGCCGTTTATTATCGAAGATAATCTGAAAATGTTCTATTATCGTGGACTGAAAGAATGGAACAATGAAAAAGGTTATCTGACAGATACCTGTCTGACCGCACAGGATAAATATAAAGCATATTTGGATTATTTTAGAATTGTTTATTAAAAGCGATTTCTATAAGTCCTTTTCAAAGTGTCATCTCACACTTTGGTTTGAGGAAAATCATTAGATGAGAGGTACAGCAATGACTGGTGAAAAATTTACATTAATGCAGTATTCGGTTCACGCAATTCTTGGACTGATTGATGCAGAAGATTTTGTTATTCCTGAAATTCAGCGTCCATTTGTATGGAAGCGCAGTCAGGTTAGAGATTTAATAGATTCTTTATATAATGGCTATCCTACTGGCTACATTATTACTTGGAAGAATCCAGATGTAAAAACTAAAGCTAGGTGTCATGACACTGGCAGTGCTTGCTTCTTTTGGGGTGTAGCCTGCAAAGCAGGCTATGCAAAAGCTATAAAACATAAATGGAACTGTGAGAAGTGGTTGAGAATATAATCCTGATAGCGTATAATCAGAGCAAGAAATCGTAAGTGAGGGATAAATTTGAAACGTGAGGAAATTTTTCAATATGTGAAAGAGCAATATGGAACTGAACCGGAATATTTATGGAAAAAAGATCCTGATTCTGCGGTGCTTCGACATAAAAATGGAAAATGGTATGCTATAATTATGGCAGTGGAAAAGAAAACACTGGGATTAGAAGAAGATGGAAAAATTAATATCCTGGATGTAAAATGTGACCCTGATCTGGTTGGGATGATTATTCAAACGCATGGATTTTTACCTGGGTATCATATGAATAAACGGCACTGGATTACGATTCTTCTGGATGAATCTGTCAGTGAAGCTAAGACGCTGGATTTTCTGGATATGAGTTATGATTTAATTGACAGTGGGAAGTAATTAAAAAGGAAGCCTTTCAGAAAAATCTCTGATCGGCTCCCAGGTATTCATTCTGGATATGTATAAGTTGATCGTTGCAACAGGATATTTTCCCAATCTCGTTCATGGCGCAGCACTCGGAGAATATGAATCTCTTTTGTTTCTTCCATTATAATATAAAAAATAATAGAGGGCGGAAAAGATCTTTTATGTATGGAATATCCTCTGTACAGAATTTGAGTTCGGGGAAAGGCAGTACTGAACTGGCTTAAATTCTGCATTTGTTCTTTCAGATCAGATTGAAAACGGTCAGCATGTTGCTGGCCGTTTTCTTCTTCAATATAATCTGCAATGTCGGTGACATCGTAAATTGCTTCCCAGGTTAAAATAATTTTATATTCTTGCATTTCTTCGTGCATCCCTTAATTCTGTGATTTTGTGAAAAGCATCTTCCAGTGGCAATTCACGACCAGCTTCCATATCATCAATTCCCCGGTCTAACATGCGGAGAAGATGATTGTTTTCCTGGTTTTTATCGGTTGTAGGGACCTTTTTTGTTAATTCCATGAAATCACTCCAATCATACGGTTTATAAATAGTGTATGTTGTTCAGAAGTATCTATCCATAGTTTAGCATAGAATGGGCAGCAATACAATTGAATTATTTTGCAGGAGCGTCCGTCAGACCAAGAAGATTTTCGCAGGAAACATTAAATACTTCGGCCAGTGCGACAACTTCGTAGTCGGGAACGAAACGGTTCAGGAGGAACATTTAAAGCGCGTACCAGTTTTCTGATTTTATGAAAACTGGGAACTCGGCCCCCATTTTCAATTTCCTTTAAATATCGGCTGGACATTTCTGCTTTTTCAGCTAATTCCTTATAAGTCAATTTTTGCTCGTGTCGGGCGTTCTTAAAAAACAATTCCAGTTCTTTATCTGTTTGTTTTGGCATATGATACACCTCCATGTTTAGTGTATAGTTCCCTTTCTTGAAAGAAAATGAACTAATATTTCACTAAAAAAGAGGGTGATATTTCACTTTTTAAAAGACATATAAAATTCTAAATTTCCGTAAAACAGATCCGGAGTATTGGAAAGATTAAGAATTATATTGTCTGGTATCATATCCGTCATTACGTGACGGATTGATTGCTGAAGCACTGCAGACACTTACTGAAAAGAAAAGGAATGTTGTGTTATTATCATATTTTATGGATATGAGTGATGCAGACGTTGCCAGAGAAATGAATCTTGTACGCAGCACAATTAATGAGCATCGTAGACGATCACTGGAACTGATGAGAAAAAATATGGAGGAATCTGCAAATGAAAAAAAGTAAAAAACAGAAATGCGCATTTGATTTGCTGCCATTCCATGTTATTGAGGCAGCATCAACTGGTGATACTGAGGAAATCCAGGCAGTGTTGAAGCATTATGAAGGGTACATAACAGTTTTAGCTACCAGAAAAATGTTTGACGAATTTGGACAGGTGCATTACTGTGTAGATGAAACTCTGCGTCAATGCTTGGAAACAAAACTGATTACTAAGACCTTGGGATTTGATACGAAATCATATGTAAGGAAAGGTAATCAGTAAAGGGAGTATTTAATATAGATTCCTTTTCCCCTTCAGGAATTTTTGTACCTTGAAAATTGTATATTGTTTTACATACAGGACGTGAAAATATGTAGAGCCACTAGGTAAATCCGCCATGATATATCTGCTCTGCTAATGGAGTAAATACGAAGAAATGCTGAAATATAACATTGAAGTAAAGGTATGGAGCGAGAAGAATTTGACAAAATGTGCAGCAGCTGCACAGGGCGACGAAGCATATCTGTAATAATGATACTTCCAGAAAAGATCTGGTCATATTTAATGACGGTGCAAAACCGATGTGGGCAGAGTACTGAACTGCCACCTGTATTGTAATTTTATCTGCCGATGACAGTATATAAAATTGTAAATTGTCATGGGCAGATAAAAATGTTTTGTCCAAAGAGAAAAGGAGGAGAGAAGAGTGGCGATTAAAATTGAAAAAGGTAAGATTCCAATTTGGGAAAAATATATGCTTACGGTGGATGAAGCAGTGCAATATTTTGGAATAGGTGAAAAGAAAATAAGGATGTTTATTTCGGAACATCTAAATTCAGAATGTTGCTTTACAGTCCAGGTGGGGTGTAAGTCGTTGATTAACCGTAAGAAATTTGAGGCCTTTCTGGATCAGACTACGTCTTTGTAAAAAATACACGAATAATTTAGTGCTTTAAAGTGGAAATGTTAGCCTTGGTATGATATAATTCCTATATCGTGCTAGAGCCTGTTTGAAAAATCATTCCCGCAATCTGCACGCCCCACTTTGCGGGAGATTTCACCCGAATTCGGTTGCCGTAGCCCGCTACGGCGCCCTCATCCGAGCGAAATCTCCCACAAATTGTGACGCACATCTTGCAGAAAGCCTTTTTCAAACACGCTCTAGGAAGAGATGAATAGGATTGCAAAACCGGCATAGTATGATAAAATAATAGAAAAAAATTAAAAATAATCTGATTATAAGGTTCTTAGGAAGCCTGTTTTCCAGGCTGGTTATTACTAAGAAGTTACTAAATTTGGATAAGAAAATATACGAATTTATGCTGTGATATACAGGAAAATGACAGGATTGAGGATTATCGGAAAATACCTGTAAACAGCGTAAATACAGCATTTCAAGGAGTTTTAAGCAATGATAAGTGTGTTATTTGTTTGCCACGGCACTCTTTGAAAGCTTCTTCAAAAAGCCAGTAAAATCAAGGCCTGGAAGGCATAGGCGGTTGGAAAATAATCCGAAAATAACCCATGGGATTTTTGTGCAGATACTACATATAAATATAGATGATGTTTGGGACGCAACATGATAGAATGGTTACAAGAAAAATTTGTAGGAATATAAAGATATGGAATTAAGATTATTACGCTATTTTTTGACAGTAGCAAAAGAACAGAGCTTTACAAAAGCAGCAGAACAATTGCATATTACCCAGCCAACGCTTTCCAGACAAATGGCGTCATTTGAAGAGAATCTGGGAATAACATTATTTATTCGAAGCGGGAAGAAAATTACACTTACTGATGAGGGGATTCTATTAAAAAGGCGTGCCCTGGAGATCCTTAATCTTGAGGAAAGGACGCTTAAGGAACTGAACAGGAAAGAAGATGTTGTGGAGGGGACCATAACCATTGGCTGTGGTGAATTTGCGGCAGTAGAAACATTGGCGAAAATATGCAAAACATATAAAGAAAAATACCCACTGGTTCAGATTGTACTTCATACTGCAACAGCAGATACGGTGTATGAAATGATGAATAAAGGTCTTGTAGATATTGCGTTATTCATGGAACCGGTGGACACTGAAGGGCTGGATTATATTCGGATATCGGATTGTGACCACTGGTGTGTTGGAATGCGCCCAGATGATCCGCTGGCAGAAAAAGAGTTTATAAAAAAAGAAGATCTCATTGGAAAACCATTGATTCTGCCAGAAAGAACGAATGTTCAAAGCGAACTTGCCAATTGGTTTGGGAAAGACTTTTCGAAACTGCAGATTGCTTTTACAAGTAATCTTGGAACGAATGCCGGAGTTATGGCGGCAAATGGACTGGGGTATCCGGTATCGATCGAAGGTGCTGCAAAGTATTGGCGGGAGGATATTCTTGTACAGCGAAGAATTTCTCCTGAAATCACGACAAACACTGTGATCGCCTGGAGACGGAACATCCCATATTCGCTGGCAGTCCGTAAAATGATAGAAGAAATAAATGCTTTTCGGGCATAAAACAAAATTCAATATAAGCATTAGACATAATGAAGCGATGGAGCTTAAAATAGATGTGTAAGATGAATGTAAATCTTATACATCTATTTTTTTCTGTGAAAAATACGCAAGGAAAGAGGTTTTGTATTATGTGTAAAAAATTAGTTGCATTTTTCAGTGCAAGTGGAACAACAAAAAAAGTAGCAGATATGATTGCAGAGGAAGCAAAAGCAGACTTATTTGAGATTGAGCCGAAGATTCCATATACAAAGGCTGATCTTGACTGGATGGATAAAAAATCCAGAAGCAGTGTGGAAATGAGTGATAAGAAATACAGACCGGAGATTATAAAAAAAGAAATGGATATGAGTTCTTATGATGAGATCCTTCTTGGATTTCCAATCTGGTGGTATGTGGCTCCGACAATCATCAATACATTTTTGGAAACTTATGATTTCAGCGGCAAAAAGATCGTGCTTTTTGCAACATCCGGTGGAAGTGGATTTGGTAATACTGTAAAGGAATTGCAGATATCCGCACCAGATGCGGTGATCACAGAAGGCAGTCTGTTAAATCGTGGAACAAAACAGGAAATCAGTGAGTGGGTAAAATCTTTATAAATAACAGTGCTATGGAGGTATACAGAATATGGAAAAAATAATACAGACAGCAGGAAAAAATGCACTTGGTGAATTTGCACCAGAGTTTGCACATTTTAACGATGATGTGCTTTTCGGTGAAAACTGGAATAATCAGGATATCGATGTAAAAACAAGAAGTATCATTACAGTGGTTGCTCTGATGGCTTCCGGAATTACGGATTCTTCTTTAAAATATCATCTTCAAAATGCAAAAAATCATGGTGTGACACAAAAAGAGATTGCTGCAGTGATCACACATGTCGCATTCTATGCAGGTTGGCCAAAAGCATGGGCTGTATTCAATCTTGCAAAGGAAGTATGGGAAGCAGGCGAAGGAGATTTGCCATACGAAGAGGAAGCAATGTGTGCGCATGCAAAAGAAATGATGTTTCCGATTGGTGCACCAAATGATGGATTTGCACAGTATTTTTCCGGCAGAAGTTTTCTTGCACCGATTTCTACTTCTCAGGTTGGAATTTTCAATGTGACATTCGAACCTGGATGCAGAAATAACTGGCATATTCATCACGCAAAAAGTGGCGGAGGACAGATTCTGGTATGTGTTGCCGGAAGAGGATATTATCAGGAAGAAGGGAAAGATGCTGTAGAAATGAAGCCAGGCGATTGCATCAATATTCCGGCAGAAGTGAAACACTGGCATGGCGCCGCACCGGATGAATGGTTTAGCCATCTTGCAATAGAGGTGCCGGGCGAAAATAGTTCCAATGAATGGCTTGAACCGGTAAGTGATGAAGAATATAGAAAACTAAAATAGGAAGGTTGAAAAAAGTATATTTATAAGACAATTTGCATATGGAGGTTATATTTATGTTGAAAGCAGAAGAATTAAAACTAGTATCTGAATGGGATAAAACTTTTCCAAAAAGTGAAAAAGTAGATCATGAGAAAGTGACATTTGTAAATCGTTATGGAATCACACTTGTTGCAGATTTGTATAAGCCGAAAAATGCATTTGGGAAATATCCAGCGATTGCTGTAAATGGACCATTTGGTGCAGTCAAAGAACAGTGTTCCGGATTATATGCGCAGACGATGGCTGAAAAAGGATATCTTACCATTGCATTTGATCCTTCTTTTACGGGGGAAAGTGGAGGCAATCCAAGATTCATGGCTTCTCCGGATATTAATACAGAAGATTTCATGGCTGCTGTTGATTTCCTGTCTGTTCGGGAAGAGGTAGATCAAGATAGAATAGGAATCATTGGAATTTGTGGCTGGGGTGGAATGGCTCTTAACGCAGCCGCACTTGATACAAGAATAAAAGCAACGGTTGCATCTACCATGTATGATATGACAAGGGTAAATGCGAATGGGTACTTTGATTCTGAGGACAGTGAAGAAGCACGTTATGCAAAGAAACAGTCTCTGAATACCCTCAGAACACAAGAATACTGTAAAGGCGAATATTCTAGAGCTGGTGGTTGTGTTTCTCTTCCGGTTCCAGAGGATGCCCCTTTCTTTGTAAAAGATTATAGTGAGTACTATAAAGGCAGATGTTATCATAAAAGAAGCCTGAATTCCAATGATGGTTGGAATAGTATTGGATGTATGTCATTTATGAATCAGCCAATATTAAAGTACAGCAATGAAATCAGAAGTGCAGTCCTCATTGTTCACGGAGAAAAAGCGCACAGCTATTATTTTGGAAAAGATGCTTATGAAAATATGATTAAGGACAGCAAGTACACATCCAATAAAGAGCTGCTAACAATTCCAGGGGCTGTTCATACAGATCTTTACGATAATCTGGATGTGATCCCATTTGATAAAATCCAGAAATTTTTTGAAGAAAACGGAGTTGGTTAATTATGGCAAAAAAAGTATTGATCATATCGACAAGTCTTCGAGGAGGGAGCAATTCTGAGATACTCGCAAATGAGTGTGCAGAGGGAGCAAAAGAAGCAGGGCATGATGTGGAACTTCTTTCTTTGAAAGGAAAAGATATAAAATATTGTATCGGTTGTCTATCCTGTCAGAGGACTGGGATATGTGTACTGAAGGATGATGTTGCAGATATTATGGCAAAGATAAAGAATGCGGAGGTTGTTGTCTATGCAACCCCAATTTATTATTATGAGATGTGCGGTCAGATGAAAACACTTCTTGATAGATTGAATCCTTTATATTCGGCAGATTATTTATTTAGAGATATTTATATGATTGCAACTGCGGCAGAGAATGATGAAAGTGCATTTGAGAAAGCCTATAATGGGCTGCAAGGCTGGGTAGATTGTTTTGAAAATGCTTCCTTAAAAGGCATGGTCGGTGGCGGTGGAATTGATGCAGCAAATACAGCTGAGAATCATGTGGATATAATGAAGAAGGCATATGAACTTGGAAAAAATTTATAAGTTGATAAAATAATTCTAATTATTAAAACTAATAGTAACTCAATATTATCAATAGCAAAGCTATAAGATTTCAAAAAATGGAGTCTTATAGCTATTTTTTTGCGTAAAAATAAAAAATTATTCTCCAAGACCCTGTAAAAACACCGTTCTTCTTTTGTATATGTGAGAGACAAAAACAAAAAATAAAATTTTTTGCATTTGCCCACTGTATTTTACCCTCTGAGCGTTTCGTTATATGAGGGCGTAAAAAAGAAAGTCTGATGCAGTGGCAAAGAAATTAAATCTATAATACTGGTCAGATAGACAAATCCATCTATTGTCCAGATGTAGGTAATATCCGAACACCAGACTGCATTCGGACGATCAGGATTAAATTGCTCATCAAGGATATTTTGTAATTCAGTGCTGAAATCGGAATCTTTTGTGGTGATCGTCCATGGTTTGCTCAACTGAGCACGGATTTCCATTTGGCGCATATGAGAGCGTTTCAAGTTTTGTGTAAACAGAAAAAACTGATATAAGATATGTCATTAGTTATCGAGGACAGAACCTGTTTTTCAGGCTTCTGTCCTTGTTTGTATTTACGTGATCATATGAAAGGACGAATTGATTATTGTATATTAGAAATTTTAAAACAGATAAGTTGTGTTTTGTTTAACACAATTACAATGTCTGATGCTTTGGCAAAAGTTACAGAGGTCTTGGATTTTACAGAAGAGAACATTGTGGATATATTATCCGATAATCATAAAGTATTGGGATTCTTTGCAAATAATGATTTAGAAGAAGTGAAAAGAAAGAGTGAAGCTATTTTTTCTGCAATTACTACATCAAATGTATATCAAGTCGAATGGGCAGTTTTAGTATTGGAACTGATTGACTGGGTAGGCAAGTTAATGAAATTACAAAAGATGATATAGATTCATGCTGTATAAGTGGAGATAATGATAAAAACGACTGAATATCACAGCGCAAGGGCAGTTATAGACCGTAAAAGTTTGTAGCTGCCCTTTTTGCGTTTACGGAACTTTTGGACAAAATGTCCAGAAGTGGAAGGAGAGCTTATGAAGTATTTACTGCACAGGCTGTATGTTCCACTATAGCGGAATTACAGCTACAAAAAATCAAGGAGGAAAACCATGCAGGAGGAAGTTACACAGAAAACGATTGCCCTTGTTTTCAAGTCCTCAAGGCTGACTGCCGATGTACTGAAAAAAGCCATGAAGATGTATCTGGAGCGCCGAAAAGCCGGACAACAGGCAACACATGGAAAAATGTCAGTGAAAAAGCTGGTCGGTCAAGGTATGGGAGCTTCGAGTATTGAGGTTACGGATAACAACATCAAGTCCTTTGAACGAGTGACAAGGAAATACAATGTTGACTTTGCTGTAAAAAAGGACAAGACGGTGGAACCGCCGAAGTATATGGTATTTTTCAAGGGCAAGGATGCCGATGTGATCACACAGGCATTTAAGGAATTTGTGAAAGTTAATGAGAAGAAGCGTGGCAAAGTATCCGTAAAGGAGAAGCTGGCAGAGTTCAGGGAGCTGCTTGGAAAGGACAAGAACAGGGAAAGAGCAAGGGAACACCAGAAAGACAGGGGGCAGTCGCTATGAGTAAGATTATAGACGGTATTGTCAAAGACTTAAAAGCCATTCCCGAAACGCTGAAGGCTAAGACCGCAGGCGTGGATAAAAAGAAGCTCATTCTTATGAATCTCCCGTATATTCTTGCAGGGTATTTTTGTGACAAGATAGCGTGGCTGTGGCGTGTATCGCCGGGGAGCAACGTTTCCGATAAGATGATGGCAGCCATGAACGGGATGAATGATTTGTTTTCCAATCCGTTGCCGAGCTTTTTCCCGAAAGATCTGCTGGTCGGTATTGTGGGCGGCGTTGCGCTCCGTATTGTGGTGTATTTCAAAGCTAAGAATGCCAAGAAGTTTAGGCAGGGTGTAGAGTACGGTTCCGCAAGGTGGAGTGCATAATTTTAAGTGTAAATGACACATACATGGACGCACAGGAGGTTATGCACATGACTGATTATAGCAAAATTACAGCCCTTTACTCCCGCCTTTCCGTGGGCGACGAGGACAGGGACGGCGGCGAGAGCAACAGCATACAGAACCAAAGAATATTTTTGGAGAACTATGCCAGAGGGCAGCACCTAACCAATATCCGGCACTACATCGACGATGACGAAAGCGGCAGATTTTTTGACCGTTCCGCCTACTCCCGCATGATGGACGATGTGGAAAACGGGAAAATCGGTGTCTGCATTATGAAAGACCTCACCCGCTGGGGGCGTGACTATCTCCAAGTCGGCAACGCGATGGAGATATTCAGACGGAACAATGTGCGCTTTATCGCGGTCAACAACGGGATAGACAGCGAGAAGCCCGACACATTGGAGTTTGCGCCCTTTATCAATATCATGTCGGAGTGGTACGCAAAGGACATCAGCAAGAAAGTGAAAACGGGCATTAAGACCAAAGGTATGAGTGGAAAGCCGATTGTCACCGAAGCCCCTTACGGCTATGTCAAAGACCCGGACAACAAGGATTTTTGGATAATCGACGAAGAAGCCGCCGAGGTTGTCCGTTTGATTTTCCGTCTGTTTATCGGCGGGAAAAACCGCAACCAAATCGCCGTACATCTGACACAGGAGCAAATCCCAACCCCCACTTTCTACATGAAAGACCGCGGGCGGGGAACCTGTAAAAATAAGACGCTCAACGAGGATAACCGCTGCAAGTGGAACAAAGTCACCTTGACCAATATCCTCACACGGCAGGAGTATTGCGGCGATGTGGTCAACTTCAAGACCACAAAGCATTTCCGGGATAAACATAACCACTATGTAGACCGGAGCCAGTGGCACATCACAGAAAATGTGCATGAGCCGATTATCAGCCGCAGCGATTTTGAAACCGTACAGCGGATTTTGGAAAACGCACCCGTCAGACGCCCCAACGGGGACGGGGAAATCCACCCTTTATCCGGCTTGCTTTTCTGTAAGGACTGCGGCGCAAAAATGCACATTCGTATAGATTACCGGAACGGCGGCAAGCGGCACGTTGCTTTTTGCAGCGAGTACCACAAGGGAAAAGCCAAGAACCCCAAATGCCATTCCCCGCACATCATGGACGCGGACTTGCTCATGCAGACCATCGCGGAAGTGCTGAAGAAAATCGAGGACTATTCTATCAGCAACCGGGCGGAGTTTGAAGCATTAGTGAAAAAGAACCTTGCCATGCAGCAGACCGACCAGACCAAAAAGCAGCAGAAGCGTATTCCGCAAATCACGACGCGCCTTGAACTGATTGACAAGGTGCTGAACAAGCTCTATGAGGACAACGCCCTCGGCACGATCCCGCAAGACCGTTATGAGCAGATGTCGCAGAAGTATTCGGAAGAATACTACACGCTGAAAGCGGAGCTTGCCACGCTCCAAAAACAGCTATCCGCTTATGAGAACGCGGGAGGACGGGCGCAGAAGTTTTTGAAGCTGACGGAACGCCATGCCGCCTTTACCGAGCTTACCCCCGCCATTCTCAACGAGTTTATCAGCCGGATTGAAGTGCATGAGCGCGACCAGAAAAGGGCGAGATACGCAATCCAGCACATCAGCATATATTTCAATTATATCGGCAAGTTTGAGAACGAAGTGACACAGCTTGCAGAGCCGACCGAGCAGGAAATCCGGCAAATGCGGGAGGAAATCGAAGAAGCCAAAAAGGAAAAGAGCCGCGCCTACCACCGCAACTATTCAAGGGAATACCGGGCGAGAAATCTTGAAAAGCAGCGGGAGTATGACCGCATGAAAGCGCGGGAATACCGGGCAAAGAGAAAGGCACAGGCAGCCGCCGCACAGCCCGCACAGTAAAACAGAATAACCGTCAACCAAGAGGGATTTTCCGAACTACGGGAAATCCCTCTTTTGCGCCCAAAGAAAGGAGCCGCCTATGGCAAAACAGACCCCCGACAGTATCATCACGACCCAGAGGAACGGGCAGACCATTGTTGCGGAGTTATTTTTCAATCACAGCAGCACAGAAACATTCCGCGACAAGCTGCTCAAACTGGTGCTTGCCGACAGTTCGCGTTTATCCGCGTTTGACGGTCAAGAACCGGAAAAAACGGAAATCTTGCGATAACAGCCGCCCCGACGATACACTCCCCGTCTGGGCGGTTTCTATTTGAAAATCCTCATTTTCCCCAAGTCAAGAGCCGGGAAAAACACCCGAAAAATGCCCCTATTGCGTAACAGGGGCGCAGAAAGGAGAGTTTATGAGAACAGGGCTTACGAAGCAGGAAAAGACCACCGATATTTGGTTTGACGAGAAAGACCCCCTTATCCATATCCGCACCCACAACACCGACTTAAAGAAGCGGCTTGCCGCCTACGCCGGACAGCACCCCGACCAGTGCCGCCAGACCGACGCAGACCCCGAAACGGACTGCATGGAGTTTGATATTGCAAAGGGGCGTTTCTCTTTCCGTCTGACCGCCCCATACAACGAGGAACGGCGGGAAGCTGCGCGGCGGTCTGCCAGAGAAAACAAGGCCACTGACAGGCTGAAATGAGGTGGATTTATTCATAACCATGTGCTATGATATTTATAGATAGTGAAACTTCCTTTCAATTTTTTCGTCTATACAAGTAACAGAGAAGAACAGGAGGCTTGTTCCATGAGAAAAAAGAGATTGATGATTGCAATAGCTTGTATCATTTTAGTAGGTATCGCGGTAATCGTATTTTTTTCACAACAGGGGAAAAAACCGTATAAGGATTTGGACGCAGCGCAGATTGTTTCCGCTAAAGTGTTATTAACACCGCCAGACAAAACGATTGAGATTGAAAATATCCAAGAATTAGTTGAATATTTGAATGATGTTGTTGTCTATAATGAGGATAATTCTTACACAGAGTATGATGGACAAGGCGTTGTTTTTACCTTGACTATGGTAGACGGTACACAAACAGATATTATGGCGTATAACCCATTTATTGTCATTGACGGTATCGGTTATAAGACAAAATATGAGCCATGTGAAGCACTCAACAGCTATGCAAATGAATTACTAAACTCTGGGACTGCCAATATAATTTTGGAAGAACCGCCCACATTAAGCGTTGTGAGTGACGAAACCGCTATCGGCGCAGTATTAGGAACTTATTCGTGGCAAAAAACAAATATTGACGGAACTGCTGAAAGCACAATAGCTGATAGCCCACACCCGTTAGAGTGCAAGGATCTGTTGTCCCCGCCATTTGAAACAACAGAAACAACAGCTACATTAAGATTTACAGAAGACCCAGATACAATTTTAAGTGTGCAGTGCTGGAGTGACGAACATTGGGGAGAGCCTGCTACAAACAGCGAAGATGTAACTATTGTTGGAAACGTACTCACTCTTAAACTGGGCGGATATATTTATGAAGTAACAGCTGAATGGAATACTGAAAATGGCTATGGCGGAACAGCAAGCTATTTTATATATTTGAAAACAGCAGACTGAAATTGAATAGCCACCCACAAGGGCAGCCGAGAAAATCGACTGTCCTTTTTCTATGCCGACAGGCAGAAAGGAGCGACCACCCATGACGAAACCGAGAACAAAAACCTTTGAAGAACTGACCGCCGAGATTGAGGACGGAAAGAAGAAAATTCGGCAGTTTGAGAACCGGGAAAAAATGTTGCGTCAGAAGTTATCCAAAGAGGAACGCAGAACGCGCAGCCACCGCCTTATCGTCCGGGGCGCAGTCTTTGAAAGCATTGTGCCGGAAGCAAAGAACATGACCGACGAGGAAGCCACAGCACTTCTCCGGCTTGCCTTGACGAGTGAACCAGCGCGGGAATATCTGAAAAAACGAGCCGAGGGAGCGACAAGCTGAAAATCCCTTAGGAACTAAGGGCGCACTTATACACCCTTGCGGGCGTGTGCGCTCTGCCGAGGGCTTATCTCCGCACAGGGAGATTTCCCCGCGCTCCGATATGGCGGCTTTGCCGCAACAAGGGGCTGCACCCCTTGCGCCGCTTTGCGGCTATCCCTGCACACCCACAAAAACAGTACACCCGCCGTTGGCGTCTGTACCTTTTTTGCGGGTTTTATTATCCTATCCGGGAGGTGATACCCATAGCCATTTACCATTGGAACATCGGCATTGTGAGCCGAGGAAAAGGCAAATCAGCCGTTGCCGCAGCCGCCTACCGAAGCGGCGAAAAGCTGACAAACGAATGGGACGGAATGACCCATGACTACACCCGCAAAGGCGGCGTTGTCCATACAGAAATCATGCTGCCGCCCCACGCGCCACCCTCATTCTCTGACCGTTCAACCTTGTGGAACAGCGTGGAGCTTTACGAGAAAGCCGGGAACGCCCAGCTTGCCAGAGAGATTGACGCGGCGCTCCCCATAGAATTATCCAGAGAGGAACAGATCCGGCTTGTCCGGGAATACTGTTCCTCTCAATTTGTTTCCAGAGGAATGTGTGTGGATTTTGCTATCCACGACACCAACAGCGGCAATCCCCATTGTCATATCATGCTGACTATGCGCCCCCTTGACGGGCGCGGCGCGTGGGCGGCGAAATCCAAAAAGGAATATGACCTTGATGAAAACGGTGAGCGTATCCGCTTGCCAAGCGGCAGATACAAGACGCACAAAATTGACCTTACAGGCTGGAACGACAAGGACAACACCCTTTTGTGGCGCAAGGCGTGGGCTGACTATACCAACGACTTTTTGGAGAGAAACGGAAGCCCGGAGCGTATCGACCACCGCAGCAACGCCGAGCGCGGCATTGACGAGATACCCACCGTCCACATGGGCGTGGCGGCTTGCCAGATGGAGAAGAAAGGTGTAGCCACCGAGAAAGGCGAACTGAACCGAAATATCCAAAAAGCAAACCGCCTTATACGGGAAATCCGGGTGCAGATTGGGAAGCTCAAAGAATGGATTGCCGACCTGTTCAAAGTGTGGGAAACCGCCCCGAAGCAGCCGCCGCAATCTCCCAACCTTGCAAATCTGTTGATGAAGTATTTGAGCGTTCAGAGAGAAAAGAGCCGGAAGTATTCGCAAAGTTGGCAGCACCAACACGCAGCCGACGAACTGAAAACCATAGCGGCAGCGGTCAACTATCTTTCCGAGCATGGTATCTCTAATCTTGACGAGCTGGACGCTTCTCTTTCCTCTGTCAGTGATAGAGCCTATTCAATCCGGGAGGGAATGAAAACCGCCGAGGAACGCATGAAGAAGCTGCAAAAGCTAATTGAATACGGGAAGAACTACACAGAGTACAAGCCCATTCACGATGAACTGAAAAAGCTGCAAAACGGCTGGACAAACAAGCGCGATAAGTACGAGGAAGCCCACCGCGCCGAGCTGACCCTATGGAACGCAGCAAGTCGCTATCTCCATGCAAATCTGCCGAAAGGAACAAAGACCTTGCCTATTGCGGAATGGGAACAGGAATATGCTGACCTCAAAACACAGAGGGACAGCGATTATACCAAACTGAAAGATACCCGCACCAATGTTTCAGAGCTTCAAAAAATCCGCAAATGCGTGGATATTGCACTCCGCGCCGACCAACCGGAGCAGACGCAGAGCCGCACCAAACGGCATGATATAGACCGCTGAAAGGAGTTGAACTTTTATGTATTACACCCAAGAACAGATAGACCGCGCCAACCAAGCCGACCTTGTTTCTTTCCTGCAATCACAGGGCGAGCAGCTTACCCGTGCCGGAAATGAATACCGCTGGAAGCGGCACGACAGCTTGACTATCCGGGGAAACAAATGGTACAGGCACAGCCAAAGCAAAGGCGGCGGCCCCGTTGATTTTGTCATGGAGTTTTTCGGCAAGAGCTTCACCGAAGCCGTTGAACTGCTGACAGGCGAAAAAGGAGCCGCCCCGCCGCCGGACAGACCAAGCCCCGCGCCCCTATCCGACTTCCGACTGCCACCCCGCAGCACCGACAACCGCATAGCGAGGAACTACCTCACAGCAGCCCGCCGCATTGATGAAGATGTGACGGGCTTTTTCTTTTCCACCGGGGATATTTACGAGGAAGCCGCCCACCATAACGCCGTATTTGTCGGCAGAGATGAAAGCGGCATACCGCGATACGCCCATCAGCGCGGCACAGCCGGGAGTTTTCGGCTTGATGTGAAAGGCAGCGACAAAGCCTTTAACTTCTGCTACCGTGGCGAGGACGAAAGGTTGTTTGTCTTTGAAGCCCCGATAGACCTCTTATCTTTCCTCTGCCTGTTCAAAAAGGACTGGCAGAAGCAAAGCTATCTGGCGTTGGGCGGCGTGGGAGAAAAAGCCCTGTTGCGCTTTCTCTCTGACCGTCCGAACATCAAGACCGTGTACCTCTGCCTTGACAGCGATCAAGCCGGAAACGACGCTTGCAGCCGCCTTGCAGAGCTTGTGCCGGAGGGCTTGACCGTCCATCGGCTTATCCCTCTTTTCAAGGACTGGAACGAGGTATTGCAGCACCGGGCAGAAATCACAGACGGGAAGTATTTGCGGGAAGCAATCTACGGCTTGAAAGAGCCGCCGCAGGAAGAAACCGTTGAGATTATCCGCATGAGCGAGGTTGACACACAGACCGTTGAATGGCTATGGGAGCCGTATATTCCCTTTGGGAAAGTAACCATTGTGCAGGGCAATCCCGGCGAGGGCAAGACCACTTTTGCCCTACGCCTTGCCGCCGCCTGCACCACCGGGGGAACGCTGCCGGGAATGAAGCCCTTGCCGCCATTCCAAGTAATTTACCAGACCGCCGAGGACGGGCTGGGCGATACCGTCAAGCCACGCTTGATAGAAGCCGCCGCAGACCTTGACCGGGTACTTGTGATTGATGAAGCCAAGCGGGAGCTTACCCTCTCCGACGAGCGCATAGAAAAGGCAATCACGCAGAACGGGGCGCGGCTGATTATCCTTGACCCCATACAGGCGTACATGGGCGAAAAGACCGACATGAACCGGGCAAACGAAGTGCGCCCCATGTTCCGCCGCCTTGCCGATGTTGCCGAGCGTACCGGGTGCGCCGTTATCCTTATCGGACATCTCAACAAAGCTGCCGGAGGGCAGAGCGCATACCGGGGCTTAGGTTCTATCGACTTCCGCGCCGCAGCAAGGAGCGTCCTGCTGATCGGGCGCGTGAAGCGAGAGCCGAATGTGCGCGTTATCGTCCATGACAAATCTTCCCTTGCGCCGGAGGGCAAGCCCGTTGCCTTTTGCCTTGACCCGGAAACGGGCTTTTCGTGGATAGGCGAATACGACATCACCGCCGACGAACTGCTGTCCGGCGCGGGCGGCAACAACGCCACCAAAACCGAGCAAGCCGAAAGGCTGATACTTGACCTGCTTGCAGACGGGAAAGAGCTTGCCAGCGAGGACATTGTAAAAGCCGCAGTCGAAGCCGGAATATCCGAGAGGACGGTACAGAACGCCAAGCGCAACATGGGCGGCATTTTAGGCGCAAGGCGTGTCGGCGGTCAATGGTACAACTTCATCAAGAAGAAGCAACCACCCGAACCCGCAAGCTGAAAGTGCAAAACGCAGACCCTTTGCACTTTGCACTTTCGCACTTTCACGATAATTTGCGTCAATAACTCAAAAAAGCACTTGACAAAACGCTTCATGGGGAAATGCAAAGGATATAGAGCCTTATGTCGATCCGGTCTTTGAGAACAATGTCATACTGACAGAAACGGAAAGGCTGATGATGTCGGGCAGACCAAAGCAGCCGAAGTATGCAAGAAATAAAAACATTCTTGTTATCGGCGGTTCCGGTTCCGGCAAGACTCGCTTTTTTGTGAAACCCAACCTGATGCAGATGCACAGCTCCTACGTTGTCACTGATCCGAAAGGAACGGTGCTTGTGGAGTGTGGGAAAATGCTGTTAAAGAACGGGTACAAAGTAAAAGTTCTGAACATCATTAACTTTAAAAAATCAATGCACTACAATCCTTTCGCTTATATCCGGAGTGAAAGCTGAACGGATTGAAAGAACTGCTGAAATGAAAGGAGTTGCCTATGACAGAAAACAAACAGAACAAAAATGACCGCACCGACCGCCGCCCCGTGTGATATAATTCCTTTACGGAATAGCGGGGCTGGCTGTCGGAAATGGAGGAAACCATGATCAGACAGACAACCCAAAACCTTATTACCGCCCTTTATCCGAGATTATCCCATGAAGATGAATTGCAGGGCGAGAGTAATTCCATCTCTAACCAAAAGCGTATTTTGGAAAGCTACGCAAAATAGAATGGTTTTACCAATCTCCAATGGTACACGGACGATGGATACTCCGGTGCGAACTTCCAAAGACCCGGTTTTCAAGCCATGCTTGCGGACATTGAAGCCGGGAAAGTCGGAACGGTCATTGTCAAGGATATGTCGAGATTGGGGCGAAACTATCTCCAAGTGGGAATGTATACGGATATGATTTTCCCGCAAAGGGGTGTTCGCTTTATCGCTATCAACGATGGAGTGGACAGCGCATAGGGCGACAATGATTTTGCCCCTCTGCGTAATATCTTCAACGAATGGATGGTGAGAGATACGAGCAAGAAAATCAAGGCAGTTTTCCGCAGCAAAGGCATGAGTGGCAAGCCTATCACAAGTCAGCCGGTCTATGGCTATCTCAAAGGCGAGGATGGACGCTTTATCGTGGACGAAGAAGCCGCCCCAGTGGTCAAGCAGATTTTCAGCTTGTGCCTTGCCGGGAACGGTCCAACCAAAATTGCCCGTGTGTTGACCGAGCAGCAAATCCCCACACCGGGTACATTGGAATACCGCAGAACGGGCAGCACCCGTCGTTATTACCCCGATTATCCCTATAAGTGGGCGACTAACACAATCGTCCATATCCTTGAACGCAAGGAATATCTGGGGCATACGGTAAACTTCAAGACCGAGAAAGTGTCCTACAAGGTCAAATCAAGCGTGGAAAATCCCGAAGAAAAACAGGTCATTTTCGAGAATACCCATGAGCTTATCATTGACCTTGCCACATGGGAGCGTGTGCAGGAATTACGCAAGCAGCGCAAGCGTCCGAACCGCTATGATGAAGTCGGTCTGTTCTCCGGCTTGCTGTTCTGCGCCGATTGCGGGAGCGTCCTCTATCAGCAGAGATATGAGAACAAAACCCGAAAACAGGATTGCTACATTTGCGGCAACTACAAGAAGCGTACCCACGATTGCACTGCACACTTTATCCGCACCGACCTTTTGACAGCGGGTGTGACTGCCAATCTGCAAAAAGTGACAAGTTATGCAGCCAAGCACGAAAAGCAGTTTATGAAGCTGCTGATCGAGCAGAACGAGGACGGTGGCAAACGCCGCAACGCTGCCAAGCGAAAGGAACTGGACGCAGCCGAAAAGCGAATTGCGGAACTGTCTGCTATCTTCAAGCGGCTTTATGAGGACAGCGTGACCGGGCGTATTTCTGATGAACGCTTTGCAGAACTTTCCGCAGACTATGAAGCCGAGCAGAAACAGGTCAAGAGCCGTGCCGCCGAACTGCAAGCGGAACTTGCAAAGGCACAGGAAGCCACGGTCAATGCGGAAAAGTTTATGAAAGTTGTCCGCAAGTACACCAGCTTTGAGGAATTGACCCACACCCTGCTGCGGGAGTTTATTGAAAAAATCGTTGTCCATGAGTGCAGCTATGACGAGAACGGCACACGCAGACAGGACATTGATATTTATTACAGCTTTGTCGGCAAGGTAGAACTTCCCGACGAATAATGCCCGACCTATCCGACACCTTGCGCAAGTGCCGGATAGGAACGGCAAAAAATTTTACACTTCTATTGCTTCTTTACCACACACAAGCAAAGTCACAGGGTATCAAGCACTTAATGTCTTCTATGTGAAAAGATTTTAATGAAAAACTGCACATCCTACGCATTTAACATGACAATTTCATGAAAAGCGAAAGGAAATCATTATGAAAATCGAATACACAAAAGTGGGAGACTATTATTTACCGAATCTTTACTATCCGGAGGAAACCAGACCGATTGGATTCTGGGGAATACTTCGGAAGAAATATCTGAAAGAACATAAATCTGGAACTTATACATATCTTCTTCTGACCACCAGACTGGACAGCTATCTGGCAGATATGAATGAACAGGCACAGGAACGCTTTGAGCTGATTGAAGCTCAAATGCGAAGTGCGGAGGGAGTTACCGAGGAACTGAAGAGACAGAATCCTATGGAATGGGTACGCTACTGCAACAATATCCGCAACCGGGCTGCTGAAATCATCAAGCAGGAACTGATTTATATATAAGGGGGATTCCGGATATGAGAAGAGAATTGATTGAATGTTATTATGAAGAATACCAGCAGGAACTGGAAAGATTTCTTGAATCGGATCCAGAGATGCTTTCTCTGGAAGCAGAAATTCATCATTACATAGATATACTGGAGCCAGTCCTCAGAGATGCTGGACAGGAGATGTGGCAGGCATTGGACAGAATTATTTCAGCGAAAAATGCTATGGAAGGGATTGTGGCAAAAGAAATGTATATTCGGGGATTTCTGGATTATGAAAGACTGGTGTGTGAAAATGATAGTTACATTTGAAAATAGAAATATGGAAGAATAAATGATAAGACCTCCTGTGTGGAAATAGATAACTCACAGGAGGCACTATAGTATACGGTATTATCAATAGATTATTCTGCAAATCCCTGCTGTTCCATTTCGTTTTCGACTTTAGATTTAATTCCTTGGTTGGTGGAGGCGAACAGGTGACGGAATATGAAGCGGTAGAACGGACCAACAACCAAAATCTGCAGTGGGTAAGCCATAATGAAATTTAGACAAATGGTCTGGAGCCAGATAAAAATTAGGTTTGAAGTGATTCCTGATGATTCGATGGTTCCAAGCAGGCTCATGAGTGGCACCATTGTGCAGACTGTGAAGGTCTGGATGCAGAGGATGATAAAGATTGATCGGTCAGTTGGTTTTGCTATGCGGAATGCAAAGTATTTGGATGTTTTGCTGGCGATGAAGAATGCACAGAGAAGCCCGATGAACCATTCCAATGGGAAAGAATGCAGTGCGTGTTTGAAGGTAGCAGCCTGAAGTCCGCCGGTGTGGATGGCGACATTATAAACACCCATGATAAAAATCATACAACCGGATGTGATAAGAGTAAAAATGAATTCCTGAAATTTTGTTTTTGGCATAGTAAGCCCTCCCTATAAAAAATTCATATAAACACAAAAATGTCGCCTATCCGTCTGACAATGGATAAGCGACATTTTATGTCATATTTATTTTATCAGGTATTGAAGTTCGATGTCATAGGAATTTTGCACAAAATATAAAAGAAAAGTAAAAAATCATCTGACATTCTTCAAGTTCCCACGTGTGATTAGTAGGAAAAATAAATTTTTCTGCGAAAGCACCGTCCAAACACCATCTGAAACTTGCTATTAGTGAGGGAATATTTCATTTATGCAAAAAAACTTGCAAAAGGGGGTTGGTAAATACCGTTTCTCAGGCTTTATAGGTAGAGGAACAATTATTTTAAAAATTTTTTACCTAAGTATGTCCTCTTTTGCCTGCCCCAGTACAGAGTAAGTGAAGGGACTAACAAAAGTAAAAGAAAAAATGATAAAAATGCAAAAAAATATCACGAATTTTTTGCATCATGCCAAGTCATTTGACTTTAGTAATCAGAGGACGTTTTGGAATGTTCCTTCGCTGAACCTTGACAACCGATAAGTGCACCCTGGAAGTCTACCAGGAGTTCTGCCATGACCTTTCTTTTTCAGAGAGTGAGCGGAATCATAATGACACTCCCGATGATGGGCGGCTGACCAAAGCCTTATGGTCAGTGACCTGCTGATGCAGGCAGAGGCAGTCTGAGACGACTGCAGATAAAAGGGAAACGCACGCCAGACCGCCGGACGGATGAAACTGAAAACAATGTTTACAGGGCGAAATGCCCGGAAAGGAGCAGTTTATGACAGAACTGAAAATGAAAGAAATGCAGATAATCCACTGGTTTGGATGCCCGAATCTGAACTGTACAAGGGAGAGAATCCATCTGGCTGCCATGCTTGCAACGGATGCAGAGATGAAAAAGAATCTTTACAAGGTATGTAGATTCCTCGCAAGAGAAGAAATTGCATATTAGTATCCGATCATATATGAAATGATTCAGAAAATGTTTTCGCCGGATGATATCAATCCACCGGAAGCATGTACAATGTTTATGCCAGACAATGAACCAGATGATGAAGAATATGCAATGGAAGCGTAGCTGCGGAAAGGACGATAACGATTATGAATAAAGTGATTTTAATGGGAAGACTGACAAAGAACCCAGAGATCAAATATGCCGGAAAAGATAATGATATGGCAGTAGCAAGATATACACTTGCGGTAAATAGAAGATATAAACGTGACGGAGAACAGGAAGCAGATTTTATCTCCTGTGTCACATTTGGAAAGAGTGCAGAGTTTGTACAGAAATATCTTCACAAGGGAACGAGAATTGTGATCGGCGGTCGTATCAGCACCGGTAATTATAAGGACAAGGACGGGAAAACAATTTACACCACAGATGTGATCGTCGAAGAACATGAATTTGCTCAGAACAAGGATAACGGTGCCGGTGCAGATTTGTCAGAAACACAGAAAACAGATAAGGACGGATTTATGGAAGTACCGGAAGATGAGATTCCATTTGACTAAACCGGAATAAATGGTTGGAGAGGCTGCTCTTTGCCGGGGCATTCTCTTTTCCATTTTACAGAAGAAATCAAAAATTGCGAGTATTCAACCTAACGAAAACGTGATATAATCAAAATATATTTGAATGAGAAATATGGAGGTAGCTTATGGGCGTAAGTTATAACAGATTATGGAAAATGCTCATAGATAAAAATATGAAGCGGATAGAGATGCAGTACCTCACCGGGATCAGCGGAAACATTCTTGCCAGGATGGGAAAAAACCAGTATGTATCAATGGAGACGATTGAGAAGATCTGCAAGAAGCTGGACTGTACTGTTGATGAGATGATGGAATTTACAGATGATGAGTAACAGGAGGTTGCTGCAATGACAGATACACAGCAAAGAGCAGCGGCGAAAGCATTTGCGAAAAACTGGAAAGACCGTGGATATGAAAAAGGCGACAGTCAGATCTTTTGGGTGGAGCTTCTGACAACGGTATTTGGTGTAACGGAAATATCACAGTTTATTTCTTTTGAGGATCAGGTACACCTTGACCACACCAGTTTTATTGATGGGTATATTGAGAAAACTCATGTCATGATTGAACAGAAAAGTATCAATAAGAGCCTGACGGCTGCTATCCGGCAGTCCGACGGCTCTATGCTGACACCATTTGAACAGGCAAAAAGATATTCTTCTGAATTGCCTTATTCAAAAAGACCAAGATGGATTGTGACCAGCAATTTCCAGTCATTCTATATTTATGACATGGAAAAACCGGGTGGCGATCCGGAGATTATCCGGTTGGAAGATCTGGAAAAAGAATATTATCGGTTACAGTTCCTTGTGGACGAGGGAAACACAAATCTTCAGAGGGAAATGGAAGTTTCTATTGCTGCGGGTGAGATTGTAGGATTATTGTATGATGCACTGGCAAAACAATATGTTGATCCGACAACAGAGCGTGCAATGAAAAGTCTGAATATCCTTTGTGTCAGAATAGTATTCTGCCTGTATGCAGAGGATGCCGGCATTTTTGGACAGCATGGCATGTTCCATGATTATCTGGAAGAATTTGATACAAAGCACATGAGAAAAGCTGTGATTGAGCTGTTTCAGGTGCTTGATACAAAACCAGAAGACAGAGATCCATACATGGAAGAATCTCTGGCACAGTTCCCATATGTAAATGGTGGGCTGTTTGCAAATGAGGATATTGAAATTCCACAGTTTACGGATGAAATCAGAAATCTTTTGCTGGAAAAAGCTTCAGCAGATTTTGACTGGTCAGAAATCAGTCCAACTATATTTGGTGCGGTATTTGAGAGTACGCTGAATCCTGAGACAAGACGCTCCGGCGGTATGCACTACACCAGCATTGAAAATATTCATAAAGTCATTGATCCGCTGTTTCTGGACGAACTGAAAAATGAATTGAAAGAAATTCAGCAGATAACGGTTCAGAGAACAAAAGATAAAAAACTGAGGGATTTCCAGACGAAGCTGGCAAATCTCCAGTGGCTTGATCCGGCATCTGGAAGTGGAAATTTCCTTACAGAGACATACATCAGTATCCGTCGATTGGAGAATGAAGTCATAAAAGAATTGCAGAGAGGACAGATTACTTTTGGATTTGATGAATCCTCACCAATCCATGTTTCTATTGATCAGTTTTATGGAATTGAGATCAATGATTTTGCTGTCACAGTTGCAAAGACAGCGTTATGGATTGCGGAATCACAGATGATGAAAGAGACGGAAGACATCGTTCACATGAATCTGGATTTTCTGCCGTTGACGACAAATGCGTTTATTGTAGAAGGTAATTCATTACAGATTGACTGGGAGAGCATTGTACCAAAATATCAGGTGTCGTATATTATGGGGAATCCACCATTTCATGGATTTACTTTTATGACAGCTGAGCAGAAACAAGATATGCAAAATATTTTTCCAGGGGTAAAGAATCTTGATTTTGTTTGTGCCTGGTATAAAAAAGCATCAGATTATATTCGGGGAACAAAAATAGAAGTTGCTTTTGTATCAACAAATTCAATTGTTCAAGGTGAAACAGTATCCAGATTTTGGGACTTTATGCAGGATGATATTATTAACTTTGCGTACAGAACGTTTGTATGGGACAGTGAAGCCAGTGTAAAAGCCCATGTACATTGCGTAATTATTGGATTTGCAAAATTCTCACGTTCAACCAAATATTTGTACGATAATGGCAGAACTACAGTGGCAGAAAATATAAATCGTTATCTGATGAATGGAGATGATATATTAGTACGTAGCCGGAATAAACCTTTGTGCGACATTCCTAAGATGATATACGGCAATAAACCAGCAGATGGTGGAAATTTGATTATTGAAGATGAAGATCTGGAAGATTTTCTTATGAAAGATCCGAAAGCTAAAAAATATGTTCATCCTCTTTTAGGCGCATCAGAATATATCAAAGGAAATAGGCGATGGTGTTTGTGGCTCGTGGGAGCAGATCCAGAAGAACTTAAAAAGTGCCCGATGATTATGGAACGAATTAGAAAGTGCAAAGAAGTCAGAGAAAATAGCGTTGCGGCAGGTATAAGAAAATTTGCTGATACGCCAACTCTTTTTGCACAGAGGACACAGCCTGTTGATAAGGATTTTATTATTGTTCCAAGAGTATCGTCGCAGGCAAGACGCTATGTACCTATGGGCTTTATCAAAGCAGGAACAATTGTAACCGATAGAGTTCAAGTTATACCAGATGCGTCATTATACGATTTTGGAATAATTATCTCCAATATTCATATGGCATGGATGCGTGTGACGTGTATGCGTTTAAAAAGTGATTACAGTTACTCAAAGGATATTGTCTATAACAATTTTCCATGGCCATCACCTACAGAGCAACAAAGACAGAAAATTGAGAAAACAGCTCAAGGCATTTTGGATGCAAGAGCTTTGTATCTAAATAGTAGCCTTGCAACGTTATATGATGAACTGACCATGCCGCCAGAATTACGAAAGGCTCACCAACAGAATGACATGGCTGTCATGCAGGCATATGGATTTACAAAAGGCAGTGAAGCCTATAAAAGCGAAGCTGCCTGTGTTGCAGAACTTATGAAAAGATATCAGAAATTGTGTGAGGAACAGAAATAGTAAGGAGCAGAAAAGTTGAAAAATAAAAACACTGAGAAAATAGAGTTTCTAAAAATAGTATATTTTGATGAAGCTGCTGCACAAGATTATGTTGATGTTACAAATGGAGGACGACTTGATTGGTCAACACAGGAGAATAAAGAAAAAATAGCTAAAATAGTTGCTGAAATTGAAGCTCAGGCAAAAAGCGGCTTTAATATTTTGAATTATATTAAAGCAACATTTCAGGGAAAAGTTGATGCCAGTGCTTCCGCTGAGCTGACCAGCGCTTTTGATAAAACAATAAAAAATACGTTGCTTACAGATTATATACAGGCAGCATCGAAAGATGAACACGTAAAAAAATTTGAGAATAGTGGTGTTTATGCTCCGGAAAATTCTGTGACATTATATAAAATGCTCAGTTCATATTTAACAATTGTGCCTAAAGAAGAAATGCCAATAGATATGGAAAAATTAAATGAGGCAATATTAGGTGAGCGGGGTTATTATGACATGCTTTTAAAGACAGAGAAAGAGCGGAAAAGCGTATTGAGATTTAACCTTCAAGCATTTAAAAACAATTATAACCTTGTCGATTTAAGCAAAATGAAGCTGACATATTTCGGAATAAAGGTTGGAAGTTGTGGCGAAAATCATTTATCGATTGATAAAGAGTTTGATTTTCAACCAGCAGAAGACAAGACTACAGCAGAAGAAATTGTTGAGGGAGAAAAGTCTGCTGATGAAGAAGAAAAAGAATTAGATGTTTATGACATAGTATTGGCAGGTGTGGTACGTGAAGAAGATTGAAATTTTTGTAGGATCTGATTCAGCTTTTGAAAAGATTGTTCCGAAAAGTGCAAGAAATCTTAGTGAAATGGCAGCGAAACTTGATGATGGTAATAAAAAAATGGATGTGTTTGTTAACATTCCAGGGCAGCCAGAACCAAAGTCTAAGAAAAAGAAGAAACCGAGAGTTCAAGATTTTGTTATTCATGCTGATGAGTACTGTAGTGTTCAGGAACATGTAATTATAAACTTTATAAATTTTATTTTCCAAATGTCCATAACAAATATGTACATTCAAAATCCACCGAAAAATATTCGAGAGCAGATATACCGAACATTTGATAAAAGTATTATTCATGAAACGCAACAGCCATATTTGGAAGTTTCAAAAGAAATGATACAAACATTTAATAGACAATATAGTGAAAGGGTAATTGGACAGGAAAAATCAAAAAAGAAATTGCTTCAAGCAATATATCCTCTGGTAGATGGTAAACAAAGCAAGCCGGTTGTAATATTGTTATATGGAGATTCAGGACTTGGAAAGACAGAATCCGCACAATATATGGCAGAATTGATGGGTGGAAAATTATTAAGAAAACAATTTTCTATGTATCAGAATAATGAGTCAGCCAATTATATTTTTGGTGGAAGATATAACGAAAAAAGTTTTGCGCAAGATCTTTTGGCTAGAGAAACTAATGTATTGCTGTTTGATGAGTTTGATAAAGCATTATCTATATTCCATAGTGCATTTTATCAATTATTTGATGAAGGAATTTATGAAGATCATAATTATAAAGTTGTAGTAAATAAGGCAATTATTATGTGTACTTCAAATTATAAAACAATTGATGAGATAAAAGAACATTTAGGATTGCCGATATATAACCGTTTTGATTCAATTATTAAATTTAATGATTTGTCAGGTATAGCAAAAGAAAAAATTGCAGAGAGGGAAATAGAAAGACTGAAGGAAGATTATGATATTGAAGATAGAGAGCTATTTGACAAAATAAAGAAAGGTGCAGTTACTCAGTCAAATGCGAGAGAAATAAAACATTTGATAAAAGATACTTTCTCTCTTGTGGCACTTAAAAAAATATGCGGTGAAACAGAAGTATAATTCTCTTAGCAAAGCTAAGAGCGCACTTCTATACAGGCAATTCCATCTGCCTGTATTGTGCGACCTGCGGTGCTGCTCCCGGTTTTGAGAAATCTCAATCCGGGAAATACAGCGAAATCAGAGATTTCGTACAAGGGGAGTTTCCCCTTGCGGCACAGGTGCCTATCCCCGATAAAGTTTGTGGCTGAATATTTCAGATACAGACATATAAAGTGATAGAAAGCGTGAAATATAAATTTGAAGGGTGACAATATATGAAGTATTTATATTTGCATGGACTAGGGCAAAAACCAGACAGTTGGAATAGAGTAATAAAAGAAACGAAAGTATCGAAAAGCAGTCGCAGTTTGAGTTTATCAGAGATGTTAGAAGGGAAAGCTGCTACATATAAGGAATTATATTCAGCATTCTCATCAGAATGCGACAAGGAGAACGAAGAAATTGTTTTATGTGGGCTTTCTCTGGGAGCTGTTTTGACACTTAATTATGCGATAGACCACCCGGATAAAGTAAAGGCACTCGTATTAATTGCAGCACAATATAAAATGCCAAAAAAATTATTAAAAGTTCAGAATATGTTGTTTCATCTTATGCCGAATTCGGCATTCAATAAAATGGGCTTCAAAAAAGCAGATGTTATTAACCTATGTGGTACGATGGCTGAATTAGATTTCAGCGACTCACTTCATAAGGTGTCTTGTCCGGTATTAATCGTTTGTGGAGAGAAGGACAATGCAAACAAAAAAACTTCAAAAAAACTTTCTCATTATTTGAACAATTCCAACTTCCATGAACTTATGAAAACAGGTCATGAAGCAAACATAGAAGCTCCGGAAGAGTTGGCAATCGTGTTGCAAAGATTTTATGATAGTATCAATTAACTTCCCGTTTATCGGGAAGTCGCAGAGAACGAAAAAACGGTATTTGGAGGTATTCACTATGAAAAAGATTATAACCGTAATGCTTTGCATTGTGCTGGTTCTTCTATTTGCCGGATGCGGAAAGAACGGCGATACATCAAAAGTGGAAATTGATTATGGAGCATCTTCCGTTTATTCAAAAGCAGAAATAGACTCTGCCATTGAGATTATAAAAAAGCAGTTCGCTTCGTTTGAGGGCTGTGAATTGCATAGCCTTTCTTACTTTATAGGAAAGACCGCCTGTGGCGCTCTCTTGAATTGAAAAATGCCCGCACGGAGGCGGGCACGACGACAAG
>NZ_JBCOMJ010000043.1:0-34212 GCF_040924225.1 Ruminococcus sp. RTP21484sp1_RTP21277st1_D2_RTP21277_210401
CTGTATCCTTCCAGAAACAGCTTTTTCATCATTTTTTCCTGCTCTTTTTTCTTCAGCTTTTTCAGGGAGGAATCCCTAATCTTATGCTTCAGAATTTTTTTACTTAACGGATGATCCGGTCCATACTGATAGATCTTCCAGGCCTCCGCTGCATTTAGTCCGCAGACAATTGCCATTACCAGGCAATAATAGCCTGCATACTCTTCATTTCTTATGCCCTCACCTTCTTTATAGTTCTAACATTTTTCGGTTCCCGGCATTTTCCATTTATGCATGTCCTCCTTTCTTTTCCTGTTCCATGTTTCTCATCCGACATACTTCTATTTTTTTCGAATTATCCCTCTTCTCCTTCCTTTTGTATTTGCTCCCTTTGCCTAGATTCTGAATTTTTGACAACAAAAAAAGACACCAAAAATCCATTCCAGGTTTTTGATGTCTTTCTATATTTCTCAGATCTATTGTCTCAAATGATTGCTCCCGGTATTTTGCCAGGACTAAACTTCTTCTGCATAGGGTGCTATGCATAAACGATAATTCAATTATAGGATAACACAATATATAGTGCGTGTCAATGTTGCATTTCCGTATATTGTGTTTATGCGTTTGTTATGCGTTATCTAACATTTTCCAAATCCAAGCATCAGGTTCTCCATAACATAGCAGTCCTCTATCACTTTTCCTCTTCATAATAATAAAGGGAGTGCGTTTTTAATGTTGCATAAGCATAAATACGTTTTCTGTCATCTGCAACCAGCACATAGGTCACACCACGCCCATAAACAGAATCATCCCTGGCATAATCATACAGATATTCATTCATATCATCATTTCCGCAATCGAATTCCTGGATTATTTCATCTGAAAGATCCGCCTCATTTAATTCTACATGTTCTAAAGTTGTTTTTTCACTATCCATTAGGGCATTTAATTCGGCTAATGTTTTCTTATTAATATTGTTTCGATAATACTGACAATCATTAAAAGAATCCCTCGTAAGTCGATTTTCATTAAGCTTACTAAAGAATGCTCTTTCTTTTCCCTGGGAAATTAATGTTCCACGACTTATTTTCTGTGGCATTGCCATAGTATCAGCCTCCTTACTTATCATTCTTTTCCTACTATTATTATACTGTAAATTTCGTAAAAAAAACATCTGGAAAACATTGCCAAAATAGAGAAACAGATTTTGGTAAATTAATTTGCCAGTTGAACTATTGTAACATTTTTTTATATTTTGTAAATCCTTATTTTGCTGTCAGTCTGTCAAGGCATCTTTTTATATCCTCTTTTTGCATGCATTCAATGGTCCAGGTGCGTTCTTTTGTCTCCGGCAGATAACTAAGCACTTTCTCCCAGGGAAGGTTTCCGCTTCCAAGCCCAATGTGGGAATCCCGGTCGCCGCAGTTGTCATGGATGTGGACATGACTTACATAGCGAGCCAGGTTTTTCGCCCACTCCCTGACATCCAAAGAAGAATAACAGTGCGCGTGCCCGATATCCAGACACAGCTTGAAGTTCGGCTGGTTCACCTTCTTATAAACATCCAAAAGAAGTCGCCAGTCATCATCAAATACATTTTCCAGCACGACTTCAAGTTCTGTTTTGTTTTTCATAAATTCCTTCCAGAATTTGGCGACATGCTCCGCCCAGTATTCTTTGTAATAAACATACGGGTTCATGCCAGAGTGAAAGACAATCTTCTTAGCTCCAAGTTGAAGCCCCGCCTCATAGCACTGGTTGAATCTTGTCATGGTGGCTTCCCGCACTAGGCTGTCGTATGCACAGGGGTTCACATCCAGAAATGGGCCATGAAGAATCAGATCCCTGGTCCCTATCTCTTTCATCTTCTGCCAGTACGTTTTGATTGAATCCGAAAGCTGATCCAGGTTATCCGAAATGGAAAAATCAATGCTTTCGATCCCGGTTCCGTACTCTTTTACCAATGCTTTCATGTCATCATCTAAAACTAAATGGCTAATATATATCATTTTTTTCCTCACTTTTTTACGAAGCTGCTCCTGCCTCTTTTAAATGGCAGAACAGGCAGAAGCCCCGCAAGGCCTTGCTGCCTGTTCCACTTTTTATTTTACTTTGATCTTAATTTTTTTCGATTTGGAACCTGATTTTACCGTAATGGTGGCAGTTCCTTTTTTCTTTGCAGTGATCACACCTTTTGCGGTAACGGTTGCCACCTTCTTATTGGAAGTGGTATAGGTTACCTTCTGCAGGGAGGTGATCGGGCTGATGACTGGCTTTAAGGTCAGCTTCTTGCCTTTTTTCAAGGTTGCCTTAGACGCAATGCCTGTGATCTTGGTTGTCTTCACCGCCGTCTTTTGAACAGTCACATTAATCACCTGTTTTTTACCGCTCGCCAGGGTGATGGTGACTTTTGCTTTTCCAGCCTTTAAGCCTTTTATGGTACCTTTGCTGGTCACTTTTACGATCTTTTTATTGCTGGTAGTCCAGCTCTTGATGGAATCCCCATTTGCCAGACCGGTTACCTTCACTTTTGTGGTAGACTGTTTTACCTTCAGCTTAATGCTAGAGGCCGTTACCTTGATGGTGGGGGTAAGTTTACTTCCCACTGTACGGGTTTCCGTTTTTCCCTTGTTGCTGGTGCGCTTCTGGGTTTCCGGGGCAAATACGGTTGCCCCCGATACGGTTGTCCAGGGGCCAAATACCTCCGGGACTTCCGTTGGTGTCGGAGTCGGCGGAACGGGTGTCGGGGTAGCTGGAACCGGAGTTACAGTTGGTGTCGGGGATGGAGTATCAGTACGCTGTACCACAATCGTATAATCCGTTGTCTTTCCAGACTTTGTGGTTACGGTAACTTTTACCTCTGCTTCCGCCTCTGGATTGGTCTTATCAAAATACATGGCAATTCTGTGTGCTGCGCCACTTCCAGTTACTTTTCCAAGTACCGTTACCTTGCTGGTACCGCGGATTCCCACAGCGGTGACGGATGCGCTGCTGTCTGCCGGTTCTGCAAAGATATTTAAAAACTCCCTGCTCTCTTTATAGATTGCCCGGTAGCTGGTTGTCGCGCTGCTAAATTCCGGGGACAATGAAATCCGGTTTGCCGTATTGGAGTAGGTATTGCTGGTGCTAAGCGTCATGTTCGCCAAAACCGGCGTAGAAATATCCTGGGAAATGTGGAAGGTATATTCCCGGCTCTTTCCCTGGCCGCTTACGGTTACCTTTATATCTGTGGAGCCGCTGCTTACATCCGCCACAAAGCTTCCTGCATACGCCTGTCCATTTACGGTTATGGTACAGCCTTCCGGTGCTTTCAAAGCAAAGGTTACCTTGCTGGCATTCTCCGCTACCGTTAAGTTATATTTTAAGGTATCCTTTCGGAAGGCAGAAGGCCAGGTTACTTTTCCAGTATCTGCCGTGGCTGTCACGCTGTTTAAATATGCCCCGTTGGTTTCCAGAGCCATCAGGTAATTGGAATCATTTTTGTAATAAAGGGTGCCTTCCCGGTCTGCACAGATGGTACTGATACAGTATTCCTGCTGGTCACTTGCCGGACGGAAAAGCTCTACGGCTGTTCCGGAAGTCTGTCCCGGTTCATCGGATAACATATAAATACCGCCTGGTTTTGCATTGTAGGTAAAGTACAGATAGACTCTTCCATCTGTCTGTCCATCTCCATTATAATCCTGGTTTTCGTAGGCCGTGGACAGAAGAGGCGCTGCCTGGGGATAGCCTGGAATGGATACGTTGTATGCCAGGGAAATCCCGGAAGCGGTTTCATTTAAGACTGCAAAATGGTGACCACCATCGGAATTGAACTGGCCACCGTTTCCGCAGACACCTACATAGATCCTTCCCTTATAAACAACCGGGGAAGCGGTTGCCATGCCGCCAAGGTTATAGCTGCTGGTGCTTCCAAAGGTGCCGTCTGCATTCATCTGCACACGGTACAGATACCCGCCTTTGGTGGTGAAATATACATAACCATTGTTATAAACAATAGTGGAACGGATATCCCCATGGCTTGTCATCTTGTCCAGGAGCAGTCCGGTGTGAGTGTTCACAGAATATAAAATGGCGGAATTGGTATCTGTTCCTTCTGAAGAACCGTCGTCGGAACCAAATACCAGGTAATCGGATGAGGCATAGGAACCAGCCCAGTAAAAGCCGCCCTTATGGTTGTATTTCCAGGTGCAGTGTTTAATTTCTATTCCTGTGGATGGATCCTCGTCTGTAACAGACAGACAGAAATAAGAGCCTGCTGTAGTCTCGGAGTTCCAGGTTCCCGTGTAAATATATCCATCCTTATACGTGATCGGGGAAAGTGTCTGACCACCCAGGGACTCACTGATCCATAAAGACTTTAAGGAAGTGGCACTGACTGCCTGAATCTGACCGCCTCCGATCTGTGCAAACAGCATTCCCTCTGCATAGGTAAGAGGAATCATGGCATACTGCATGTTTCCAGAGAGCTGTTCGCTGGTCTGAAGGATTTCCCCTGTGTTTTTATCCAGCTTATAGATAAACTGTCCAGACGCTACATAAACTGCTCCGCCCAGGATCAGTGGTGGTGTGATGGCAGCCTCCCAGCCCACTCCGATCCTTGTGTTCCATTTTAACAGGGTGGAATCCGCACTGGTCGGGGTACTGCTTCCGGTAATGCCGTTGTTCGTATCACTATTTTGGAAATTGATCCAGTCGTTATCCGTGATCTCCGGCTGTGTGGCATCCTGTTTTACCAGTTCTGCGGTAATATCGCTAACCTCGCCGCCGGTAAAGCTGCCCTGTTTAGAAATATAGCCATACTTGGAGATGTTCCAGGTATAAGCTTCTCCCTGGAGGATATTCTCATAAACCATCAGGGAATCGGCGGAAGGGGTAAGGCGCTCCCCATCCTTGTCATATACGCTGATGACCGCATCCTCCGGGGTTACCTGGAAACTTACTTTGTCACTTGTGCTTTTATGCACCAGGATGGTGTAGGTTCCTGTGGAGGTATAAGTCTTTTCTGCCAGGGCAGGATCCGCATAGGTGTTTGCCTCTGACATGGAGAGTGTCACTTTGGTATCACCGGTGTCTGCCAGTGGAACGCTCACAGCCGTATCTGTAGAAGAAAACGGAACCTCTTTTACTTCGCCTGTGGTTACATTTTCACTGGAAATGGCAAGCTGATACCAGTTACCGGAAAATGCCTTTGGAACCACCTGTAAAGAAGCAGTCGAAACCACTACCGTTGTCTCGTAGTCCCTTGTAGTTCCTGTGGTATCAAATTTGGGAAGGATATTTTTTGCCAGGTCTTTGTCGTCCGGCAGGTAGGCCTTGAGATCGGAAAGGTCAAGACGGCGTTCTACCAGGATCTGGTAAACCTGTTTGTCACCTTCTGTTCCTGCGGTAATGGTATAAAGTGCTCTTTTTGAGCCATTCCCTCCTGAGGAAAAGACAGAGGCACTCACGTTGTAACGTGTCCCGTCTTTATAGGCGCTTGTGGATAATTCCAGGTTCTGTTTCTGTCCATCCAGCCCGGTGGTTTCCAACTGAATGGCGGAACCATCTGGCGCATTTCCAGCCAGATCTGCTGTGATCCAAAAAGATGCGGAATCCATGTTGGAACCATACTCTGCTACATAAACCTTGCCGCCAAACTCTGCGTCAAGGTCGGCAGAACGCTTCAGGGCTACGGTGGATACTCCGCTCTGACTGGTGTATAAAGTCAGGTTCTGAAGGTAGCCGCCCTCATCCTGCATATCGGATTCCAAAAGAGTCGTGGGATCCGCTTCGCCTTCAAACCCATCCTGGGAATCCGGTGCCACAAAATCCTCTTCCCCTGAAAAGTCCTCTTCTGCTTCCCCGGAGGTAAACCCGGTAAATTCAGAAACACTTGCAAATGAATCCTCACTTTGTCCGCCATCTGGGTTTTCTTCAGGTTCTTCTAAACTGCCTTCAAAAGACCCTGCCTCGTCTGTAAAAAATCCATCCTCTTCTGCGGCATAAGCCGTGTTTACCGCATACACCGGAAGGTTTCCAGCTAACAGAGCTACAGACAAAAGTCCGGTCAACCATTTTTTCATTGTTGGTTTCATTCTGTTCTCCCTTCTTTTCTTTGCTTACGCCGTTATTTTTGGCTTTTTATTGTTTCTCTTTTTAAACCGTTTCTTCGCCGTTACAAAAAAGACGGCAAAACCAGTTTCCAATACTGCAATCACCAGAAGAAATTTTGTTGCAAGACTTGCTTTTTTGATTCCTCTTGTTACACTTCCCGCAAAAGATTCCTCCTGAGCCTGGTTCTTTCCAGTTGTATTTGTAACTGTGGTTTTGGTTTCTTCGGTAAAACGGTCTGACGCCTCACTTTTTTCTTCCACCACTGGAGAAGGAGCGACTTTTTCCATCACCTTCTCCCCTGCTATGGTATAGCCAGGCTTTAAATCTTTTGCATATTTTTTCCTAGTCCGCTCTGTCCACTTCGGGGATTCTATCTTTTGGGTATCAGCTGTCTTGATATTTCCAAACAAAGAAGTCTGTTTCTCCCCCTGGAGCTTTAAGGATGCCTTGATCTCCCTAGTGGTTTTCTCGCCCTCTTTACCGCCTGCTTTGGATCCCTCCACCAGTTTTAGATTAGATAAGGAGCCCTGGCCGCTTTGTCCTGGGATAGCCGCCTGGGACTTATTTCCGCCATGGTCGGAGCCATGCACCAGGTTTCCAGGGGTACCGGCTATTTTTATATCCGGGATCCGCATGACTAAAGAATCACTTACGTTCCCAGCTGCATCCTTTACCACGATCACCAGATCTTTTTCCCCGGAGGATAATCCAGTCAAGGTAATGGTATTGGTTCCGGCTAATACTTCTGTTCCTTCCCCACCTGTATCCAAGGAAGGTACCTTTGCCCCTGCCTCAATCACCTGGTAATAACAGGTTCCCTTTTCGGAAGTTTTATAGACAGCGGATGCAGTATCTGTGGAAATACGGCTGGCACTGATTTTTTTTAGTACCGGAGCTGTCGTATCGGTAAGTTTCAGAGTAATATAATAGTCTCTGGTTGTTCCATCCTCGGCTTTTACCTCCAGACGGACCTTTGCCTCTTTTTCCTGATCTGCAAAAAAGATTTTCCAGTAAGAGCGGTCTTTATTATCCTTGTTTCCCGTAATGGTCTCATCTTTTTCTACTGTTCCTGCCTTGATGCCACTGATGGCATAAACCTTGACAGAAGCTTTTTCATCCTCCACTTCTGGCCAGATATTCAGGCTCTGGCGTTCACCATCATAGGAGGCTTCAAATTTTTCCTTGTCCGGAGCCAGATCCGGGCTTAATTTTAAAATTCCTTTTCCGTACTTGTCGGAGCTGGAAACATACAGTCCCTTTAAGGCTGTGTTGCTGCTAAGAAGGGTGATGGTATATTCCGTCACCGCAGGATCTGCCGTGATCTTCTGGTAGAATTCCTGGTACCCTTCTTTTCGGACATAGAGTTCATACGCCTGTCCCTGTAAAAGAGAATACCGTCCATTTTCTTCTGCGGAAACCGGGTTTCCCTCTGCATCCAGGATCACCACACTGGCATCCCCCGGCTCAACTTTTAATCCCACGCTCACCAATGCCGGGGTTGGCGTAACGGTCGGTTGTGGAGTCTCGGTGGGAGCTGGTGTCTGTGTTGGTGCTGTGGTCGGCTCCGGAACCGGCGTTGCTGTCGGTTCTTCTGGAGTTTCGGTAGGAGCTGGTGCCTGTGTAGGCTCTGGCTCTACGGTCGGTTCCGGTGCCTGTGTGGGTTCTGGCTCCATGGTCGGCTGTGGTTCTTCGCTCGGAGCAGGCTCTGGCTGTTCCGGTTCCGAAGGCTCTTCCTGCCCCTCTTCTTCGCTTTGTATCACCACTTCTTCTTGCTGTGCATATATCTCATAAGGGACACTTCCGGCAATCAGAGCTGCCGTTAGGGTTCCCATTACCAATCTTTTTTTCATTTACCAATCCCCCCATGTCTCGCCGTTTACTCCGCCACCTACGTCGGCACCGGAATAAAGGGAAAATCGAAGTCTTACCTCATCCCCGTCCGCCGGGAAATAGGAAGACATTCCAACACTCATGTATTCACCGTTCACGGAATACAGCCAGCCAGAGTCCATGGTAAAATCAAACTCTCCAAGCCAGTTGGAATCGTGATCGGATAACTGACAGTTTACTTCCTGCAAATGTGCCATCAGGTCATCCGGAATAGCCGCATTTGCGGAAATGCCTCCCCTTCCGATTGCTTTTAAGTAAAAGCCGCTGGTGGCATCCCCATTGTTTCTCCAGTCAAAACCTGTGTTCTGCAAAAGCCGCAGCAGAACAGAGGATAACTGTTCTCCCTGGTAATAGTCAATAGATGTTGCTGGAAGGATGGTTCCAAGCCCTACCGTACCCGCTTCAATGCTGATGGTGATAGAGCCTGCCACCTGTGGACCTGCGTCTTCTCCCTTATACAGGGTAAAGGGAGGTAAGGTAGTGGCATAGCCCTCTTCGTCTGTCGCCTTGATTTCTATGGTGTTGGCACCTTCTGCCAACTCCAGGCGATATGCCAGGACTCCGGCAGCCGGTTCTCCCTGGCAGGAAAGCCGTTCCCCATTTCCAGTTACCGTAAGAGCAGCTGCGCCCAAGCTATTTCCATAATGGTCGGTTGCCTGAATATAAAAGGTTCGGTAAGAGGCATTAACCGTCTCCCCATCGGTAAGATCCGTGGCAATCTTCGGGTAGTTATCTTCTACCGGTTCCTCTGGACTTTCCGTAGGGGCAGGTGTCGCAGTGATCTGCGGCTCTTCCGGTGCCGGGGTAACAGGCGGCAGATCCTCGTTTGGAGTCTGTGCCCCGTCCTGGTTCCGGTTATCATCCGCATCTGGGGTTTCTGATGGCTGTTCAGAATCGTCCGGATCATCCTGGTTATCATATTCAATCGTATTACTTTGATTCTCTTGATTTTGGTTTGTATTGTTATTATTTTCTGGCGTTTCCGTCACAGTCGCCTGGGGTGTGGGCGTTACGCTTTCCTCCGGCTTAGGCGTTGGTGTCACCGTCTGGGGGACCGGTTCCTTTGTCGGTTCCGGCGTAACCGTAGGAGTCGGTGTCTCTTCTGGAAGAAGCTGGGCCTGTTCCTGCTGCTCTAGCGCTTCCTCGCCGTTTCCGTCTGTCTTGGATCCTGCATAGGCAAAACCAGTTCCCAGATACCCTTTTAAGGAGCTGTCTGCACTGATTCCCTGCACCGGGTTTGGCACCGCCTCTGGCTCACTTTTTAATACACCCTGAGCCAAAAGGGCAACCGCTAGAAGAAATATTAGCACAGGAATAAGCGCTGCCAATATTTTTCTTTTCTTCTTTTTTTCTTTCATAAACAGCCTCCTTTCCTGTCAATAAAGTCTTTCAATATATTTCATAATCCATCTGTCATACCAGTTTGCAGATGCTTTTAATTCCTTTTTTAAGTGACGGATACAGCTTGCTGTATCGTGCCGCTCGGAGGCCGATACCGGATGGGGGCTAAACGCTGCCTTTTGTCCAATCTTTGTTACTTCTTCATAGAGTAATGTGGTCTCATCTGAATACTGTGCGCCATGCTCATATAACACCCTGGCATAACCAGCCATGGCCCGGACTGCCAGTTTGGCGTCCTGGGAGGCAAAGCACTTCCTTCTCTTTCGGTTTGTAAATGCTCTTAAAAATACCACAGCCAGGATAAAAAGGAACATAAATGTATCAAATACGATCAAAAACAGAAGAAGGAATTTCTCAATTCCAAACAATGCCAGCTTTAGGCTGAAATTGGTACGGATGTCCTCTTCCACTGGGGGCTGTGATTCTGTCTCTGGGATTGAAGCAGCCAGTTTTCCTTTTGCTTCCAGACCGGTTTTTAAGTTGGCTTCCTCCATGACACCGTAATAGGAAGGTGTCATTTCAAGAGGGATCCAGCCAAGCCCGTCCACATAGATCTCCGTCCAGGCATGTCCGTTGGTGCCTGGGATCTTGATGGTGTCCCCTGCCTGTTTTCCCTCTATATCCTGCGGCGTAATTAAATACCCCTCCACGTAGCGGGCAGGAATGCCATAATAGCGGAACATAAGAGCCGCTGCTGTCGCAAAATGAACACTGTGTCCGATCTTGGAGGTGGTTAAGAAATTCTCGGTAAAATCCCCCTCTTCTGAAAATACATCGGTCTGGGAGCTGTAGGTCATGTTCTTTTCCAGATAGGAACGGATCCTAATGATGGCTGTATAATAATCCGTGTGTCCCTCGTCACGGTTTCCGCCATCTCCAAGCTCTGTTTGAAATAGAGTTTTTAAAGAAGCTGGAAGAGCGGTATCTTCCTGATAAACGAAGGTATTGTAATAGCTCTCCTGGCTTCGGTAGGAACTGACGGCATCTGTGCTGCCATCCCTGGTACTGTTGCCAGCAGTCAATGTCTGATAGACTTTTGCCCCAAGTGTGGTAAAATCACTGACCAGATTTCCAAGGGAGGAAAAGCGATAGGTTCTTTTTCCAAACAATCCTCTGGCGTTCAGGGTACTGTCTGCCTGGGCATTTTCGCCAGTATAGCCCTCCGGAAGGTCCGTAAGTTCATAAGGGGTATAGAGGTATTTACTGCTTGCAATTTTATTCTTTATGGAGATGATTCCCTTCTCACTGGAAAGGGAATCGTCCTGGATCAGATTTCTTGCATTCTGAAGCTGGTCTTCCCCATAGAAGCCATCCTTATGAAGCCAGTAAAACAAGTCTTTTTCTTCATAAGCCTTTTCCGTGGAAATGCTCTCCCAGGAGGAACCGTCGTAAACACTTCCCACAAAACCGCGCAGGTACAAAGAAGACGGCTGCTCCATGGTCACCTCCAGTGCAGTATCAGAAGACGCACTCCAGGATCCCATCTGCTTTAAATTTCCATCCGGGAGGGAATTGGCTTTCTGTCCTTTATAACGAAGCCTTAAAAGTCCATTTAATGCCTCTTCTTTGGCACTTGCCACAAGCTTAGAATCCTGGTAATCGTTCTTGGGCACCAGATTTTGAAGGAATCCTCCTCCGGCAGCGGAAACCAGAAGAAGCCCAAGTGCCCCTGCACAAAAAGCGGACACGTCAAAAGCGGTACCGGATTTTCCCCCTTTGTTTTTGGTCATATAGTTTAATTCTAACAGGATTCCGGCGTAAAAGCCAAGACAAAGCCTGGTATCTGGAAGCAAGCCTGTTTTTGTCAGAACCACCGGAAGTACTGCTGCAAAAAGAAGGAGCAGCACATACAGCCGAAGCTTCAGAATTAAGAAGCCAAGCAACCCACATACAATGCCAAGGAAAATAAGAACTGCCAGCTCTCCATTTGCATTCCCAGATTCCTTTATCTGGTAAATGGTAAGGTAAATCCCTGCTTTTTTCCCAAGAACATCTGCAAGCTGGTTCCAAAGTGAAAGGAATCCATTTAAGAGCGCACCTGAAAAAACGGTCAGGCAGATTCCAGAAGCTGCGCTTAAAGAGAAGACCGCAGCAACCAAATGTTCCCGAAGCCCCAAAAGAAAGCCACAGAGAAGGGCGGTGACAGCGACGCTCATCAAAAAAGGAATCCCATTCACAGACGGAATCAGGGTATGAAAAAGCGCAAAGGTTCCAACGCCATTTACCAGAAAAATCAGGACACTTTCCAGCAGGATACCGGGCAGGTATCTTCTATGTTTTTCTTCTTGTCTTGTGATCCATACTTCCATGTGATGGTTTCTCCTTTATCCGCTGCGATTCCACAGCCTACAACGGTTACCTCGCCCCGGGTTCGAAGACTTCTAAGATCTTCTTCCTCTGGTGCGCCCGTAATATAAATATAATTTGCAAATCTTTGTTGTCCCGGAGTGTGAAGATATTCTGTGATGGTACAGGGCTTTTCCCCCTCCCCTGTGTGACGGAGGAATAAATAGAGAATATTTTCATAATCCTCGCGGGTGCGTATTTTTTCAATGTAAAAATGTCCGGTACTCTGGTCAAAAACGCCTGCCTGGCAGGAAATGCCCTGTTCCATAAAGCTATTTAAAACTGCGGCAAACACTTCACCAAGCGTCTGTGCTACGGCTGGGGCTTTTTCCTTTAAATATGGCTCTGCCAGGATCAGGACCGTATCATCCACCGGGAAGCTTCTCTGGCGGATCATCATTTTATCTAACTTACCCGTCAGCTTCCAGTGGATCTGACGAATGCTGTCCCCCTCCTGGTATTCCCGGATATCAAAGGTCTCCCCCGGATCATCCCCAGGACGGGCTCCCGAATAGCGGAAGCTCTCCATGTCAAAGCCCTCTTTTGTGAGAAACCGAAAATCTTCCTTTTGCTCACAGGGCATCACCACCGTACAGGCGGACAGCCCCGCCTTCCTCTTTTGCCCTGCCAGACCAAAGAAATCATAGGAGCGCCAGGAGTGTAAGGTGGCGTAAATACAGCCGCACCACTGGCTTTTTCCCTGGAAGTCAATGGCTTTTTTTCCTCTTCCTTTAAGGGAAAATGAAAATGGAAGCTCCATCTGCTCCCCAGTAAAATGATTTTCCAAATGCAGGCTGCCTTTTCCTAAAAATACCGGAAGGACAGAGTCATTTACGATCTGAAGCTTTCCTTTCCAGATTCCATCCTGTTCCGCTGCTTTTGGGAGTTTTAGCTTCATGGTGACCTTTTTTCCGCAAAAGAAACCAAGCAGCAAAAAAGCCACTACTGCAAGCGCGGATAAAAGCAACAGGACGGCATATACCCAGGCTCCAGTAAAAATGGCAGCCAGGGCAAGCAGTATGAACCATATAAGTAGTAAAATCCTGTTTTTCATTCTCCCTCTACCTTCGGTGCCTCTGTATCCTTTAAAATCTCTTCTAAAATGTCCTTCGCACTCTGCTCCTGATATCTGGCTCTGGAATCCAGGATCATGCGGTGTGCGGTTACATCTGTGAATACTCTTTTTACATCTTCCGGGATCACGTAATCCCGTTCTTCCATGAACGCAGCCGCCTTTGTCATACGGCATAAAGCCAGGGTTCCACGGGGGCTAAGACCAAGTGTAATCATAGGATGGTTTCTGGTTGCCTCTGCAAGGGTTGCAATATAGTTCAAGATGGAATCTGCCATATATACTTTTTGTACCTGATCCTGAAGCATAACAACTTCTTCTTTGGTAATAACCGCTGTTGCTTTCTCCAGCGGATTTGTGGTCTGCCGGTCCCGAAGCAGCTCTACCAGGTTTTCGTGATCCGGATAGCCCATGGAAAGGCTTATCATAAATCGGTCCAACTGGGATTCCGGCAGCATCTGGGTTCCAGAAGATCCGGTAGGGTTCTCTGTAGCAATGACTACAAAGGGCTGGGGAACGGGATGTGTCTCGTTATCCACGGTTACTTTTCCTTCTTCCATAACTTCCAGAAGGGCTGCCTGGGTTTTGCTGGAGGTACGGTTGATCTCGTCCGCAAGGAGCATATTGCACATCACCGCACCTGGGCGGTAAATGAATTTGCCTGTCTGTTTTTCGTACATGGTAAATCCGGTTACATCAGAAGGGACTACATCCGGCGTAAACTGGATCCGGTTAAAATCCATTCCCATAAGGCGGCAAAGTGCCAGGGCTGTGGTCGTCTTTCCAACGCCTGGAACGTCTTCCAGAAGCACATGTCCTCTTGCCAGCACTGCCATGATGATCTTATCCGTAACTTCTTTTTTTCCTTTTATAATGGTTCCAAGCTCCTTCTGAAGCTGTCTGATCTTATCTGCCATTTCTTTCCTCCTGCCCTTTTTACTGGCTGATCCAGGTTCTTTTTCTTTTGTGTCAATTGGTATCACTCATATCATAAAAACTGGTTTTGCCATTTAAAAACCGGCTGTATGCCGCCATTGCACAAAACGCCTGGTCGGTAGCCATGGGATCGCTGTCCCCGTCTAATAAATGTGAAAAGCTTCCATCTTTTTTATAATACTCCATCAGGTTGTCGTAAAGCCCTTTTTCCTTTTTCTGGAAACGTTCATCTTTATTGCAGTCGATTCCATACGTGCTAAGCGCAAGGATTACCTGGGAAATGGACTCGGAGCTTTTATCCCCATACGCCTCATAGCCGCCATCCTCTGCCTGTGCATCCGCTAAAAATTCCACGCCACGGTCAATGATGGCACTGATTTCTTCCTCTGTGGCATAGGGCTCTAAGCACTGTAAGGTCATGGCAGTCAGATCCACATCTGCGGTATCGGAGCTGTCATCTAAGGAAAATCCGCCGGATGGCTTTTCCTGTTTCACTATGTAGGTCAGATACTTTTGTTCCAGCTCCCCATCTATCTCCAAGCGGTCCGCATTTAAGGCAAGAAGGGCATACACGGCTCCATTTAATCCCTGTGCCGTAACAGCCTCAAAATCATCTAAAGGCTTTCCAAGGTCATACCCGCCAATATCGGAAGGATCGATCCCGATGGCCTTACAAGCCAGGACAGCCCTTGCATACTCAGTATAGCGGTTTTCACTTAATACCCCTTCCTGCTCCTTGACACGCTTTTCTAAGTTTGCCCTGTATTTTTCGTAATAGCCGTCCTCTGCCTCTTCCCCGGAGCGTGCCAGTGCGATCACCGTCCACTCACCGCCGAGGGAATCAGAAGCCGGGGAGGGAATACTTGTCTGTTCATAGGAAGCCGTTTTCTTTAATGCTTCCTCTAAGGACGGAGTACCGCCACAGCAGCCGGATAACAGGCTGATGGCAGCAGCCGCCGCCAGGATTCCGGCAAAATAGCATTCCTTCCTTTTCTTTTTGGGATTTAACATTTTTCGTTTCTCCTTTTTTTTAATCAAATTCCACTTACATCTATTTTCTATTATCGGTTCTCTGATTCTTGTATCAGACCATATTTCACCTTGATCCGCTCCAGCTTTTCCAGAAGCGGGCGGCTAAGCAGCCACAGGAAAATCACGGTGGAAGCTGCATGTACCAGATCCACCGGAGCACCTGAAATGTAATAAGCGATCAGGCTGCTTTTTGTAATGTACCCGTAGGACATGAGGACACTGGCAGGGTTCATAATGCCGCCATAAATTAAAAAGACACTTAAAAATCCGTAGATACAAAGATCGAACTTCCTGGCTTTTAAAATCCCCTTCTGGTACAGGATCCCTGCCAGAAATCCAATCATGCCAAAAGCAAGCATCTGCCAGGGTGTCCAGGGACCCTGCCCCATAAACATGTTGGAGATCAGCATGGTAAGACTGCCAACTAAAAATCCAGCCTCCCCGCCAAAGGAAATCCCGGTTAGGATCACAATAGCAGCCACAGGTTTGAAGCTTGGCACCATGAAAAAGGCGGCACGTCCTGCTACGCCAATGGCAGCTAATACGGAAATCACCATGATTTCCCTGGCCTTTGGCTTTCTGCCCTCAAACATCATAAAAAAGGGAAGCATGGCAGCCACTACTACGATCAGGCTACAGAGCAGGTATTTCCGCCCTCCCCATATCTTCACGGAGAAGAATAGAAGGATTGGTACCACGATCAGCATGACCGCGAATGCAAACCAGGTGCGGCGGCTTACCTTTCCCTGGCGCTCCATCTGGCGGATAATCATTCCGTCAGTCGGAAGGGTGTATTCTTCCAGTTCTTCAGAAGGAACTTCATTTCGACGGAAAGGATTTGGTTTTCCAGAGTTCTTTAAACGGGTGACATCCGAAGCTGGTTCTTCTTCCCCAAAGAATTCATTCAGGAATTCATCTAACTGGGATTCGTCAAGCATGACACCACATCCTTTCCGGTAACTGCCTCTGGAAACAGCCCTCTTGCCATACGGTTTGCCGCAGTGGTATAGAAATTATTTCCAGCGAAAAAGTCTCTTGTCTTTTTACTTGTCACAATATTTCCTTCAAAGAAAAGACCTGTCGTATCCGCATATTCTGCTACAAATTCCACATCATGGGAGATCATGAAAATGGTCATTCCATGAGACTGCAGTTTCTTCAGTATCCCGCCAAGCTCTTCTTTGTATTCCGCGTCCATTCCCTTGGTAGGCTCATCCATAAGAAGGATCTTCGGACGAAGGAGAAGCACTTTTGCAAGGGCAAGCCGCTGCTGTTCCCCGCCGCTTAAATCATAGGGATGACGGTCAAGCAGTCCATCTAAATGGGTAAGGCTTACGATCCCTTCAATGGCTTTTTCCTTTTTCATGGAAAGACTGTACTCTTTGGATGGCTTCTCTTTCTTTCCGCCGATCACGGAATACAGGTCTTCCAGTACTGTCTTTTTCAGGAAAATGCTCTGGGGATTCTGGGGCATTACCCCAAGATATCCGCAGTACAGCTGATTATCCTTAAAGGAGCGGAGGTCTTTCCCCTCCAAATAAATTCTTCCTTTATAGGGCTGATGGACACGGCTAAGAAGAGACAACGTAGTACTCTTTCCTGTTCCGTTTCCGCCTACAAGGGCGTAGAATTCTCCCTTTTTTACTTCTAAGGATAAGTCTCTTACTACGTCGGGACTATCCTTTTCATAACGGAACCATACCCCCTTCATCTGGATGGCTGGTCCTGGTGTATTGTTTTTCGATTTCAAGCCTGCAAAAATCCCTTTTCCTTCGGATCCGGCTGCTTCGCCGGGAAATTTATTATCTTGGGCATGAGTGAATCCGGCAAGCCTTTGGTTTGCCTGTTGGATCTGCTCTCTGGTAATTCCTTTTTCTTCTATGTAATCCCGGATCCATTGTCTTCCCTGGCTTACGGTAAGGGGACAGGTAAGACGGCTCCTGGTCTCCACATAAATCTGCATGGGAACCGGCATGGAAAGAAACATACCGTGTTTTTCCCTGCCAAGGGCTGTCCCGATCTCCCTTGGAGTTCCCTCCAGAAATACGCCGCCTTCATCCATCACAAAAATGCGGTCTGCATAGGGGATAATATCCTGAAGCCGGTGCTCCGTCAGCAGGACTGTGGTTCCAATATCCCGGTTTATTTTCTTGACTGTTTCCAGAAAATCCGAAGCTGCAATAGGATCCAGCTGGGAAGTCGGTTCGTCCAGGATCAATAAAGACGGGTGCATAGCCATCACCGCTGCCAGATTAAGCAGCTGCTTCTGCCCGCCTGATAATTCTGTTACATTTTTGTAAAACCATTGCTGGATTCCAAAATAGCTTGCCATCTCTGCAACCCGAAGACGGATGGTGGCATTGTCACAGCCCAGGCTTTCCAGGCCAAAGGCAAGTTCATGCCATACTTTGTCCGTCACGATCTGGTTGTCCGGATTCTGCATGACAAAACCGATTTCCTGGCTCTGTGTCCTGTGATCGGTGTCTTTCAGGGAAACACCCCTGTAAAGGATCTGCCCGCTTGTATTTCCAGACGGTGCCAGTACCGTCTTCAGCTGACGCAGCAGCGTACTTTTCCCACAGCCGCTTCTGCCGCAGATCACATTTAAGGTTCCTTCTTTTATTTTCAGATTTACATGTTCCAGAACCTTGTGCGAACATTCCGGGTATGAAAAGCTGAAATCCTTCACTTCTACAAGATTCATAAAACAGTTCCTTTCTCTTCCAGAGTTTCATAGATTTTTTTGTAAGTCATTTCAAGATTCACAGCACTTTTCCTTCGACTGTGTGAAAAGCTGACGCTTTCTATTACATCGATTATTATTGGAAGAAAACAAAAGATGCCAAAACTTACATAAGTAAGTATCGTCCACGCTTTAGAAGCAACTACTGGGGCCTCATATCCATTTATCGAAAAACCAGCAAGAATAATTCGAGGATCATAAGTAGCATAAGAGGCTCCCCGCATACAGCCTCCTGTGAATACTGTAAATAAACCGATCATAATTCCAAAGACATACTTATCTTTCCGTGTAAAATGATAAATAGAAAAAGCAGTTCTTCCTTTTAATCCATATCCCCTGCTTCTCATAGAATCAGAAGTTTCTATGGCGTTTTCTAGTGCCCATGTAATAAGTATGGATAACATATTTAGTCCTGCATGGATCCGGTCTAAAAGCTTTCCTTCGGAAATGTCTTTTCCCATGGCTTTTTGTCCATTTCGGATAAATTTGAGTTGTCCCAAAAAACTCGGAACAAATCGTAAAGCCATTGATAAAATAAGTGAAAGTGCAGGAATCAGTTTTCCAAATAAATAAACAAATTTGTCTGTTGTCATGATCTTGTTATAACAAGAAAACCACTGAATGACAACGAACATTACCGCTCCAAGAACGATACCATATACAAGTGATTCAAGTGTGATCCAATTTCCGCTGCTTTCTACATAATAGAGCATAGTGACTCCATAATGATTAAAAAGAGGGTTCATAAGCGCTATAATAGTCAAACAAGGTAGGGTAAAAAGGAAACTCTGCTTGGCTGTTTTTTTCCAGCCATTTAAAAGCACAGCATATGAAAAAGCTCCTGCGTAAGATATTCCAAGAAAGACCGGGTGCTGATTAAACATCGAAAAAAGCAACACCACGCAAAAATAGAAAAAATTTATAAATGGATGATATAGAGAAAATGTATCGATCATGAAATTCTCCGCAGAATGATCGATTTTAAATTCTTTTTCATTTATCAATAATGCTTTTGGCACTGATATACTCCCTCTTTAATTCGAATTCATCACAATAATGGTCCATTTTGCTACCCTTATAACATCGGATCGTGCAACTTTTATTGACAATCCAAGGACCTATATATTCTGGATCATGATGAATTTCCAGATATTCCAATTTGCTGCAGCCATGAAATACCCACCTGCCAATTGACTTCACACTTTTAGGGATAAAGACATATTTTAAACTGTTACACCGAAAGAATGCACTGTCTCCTATTTCTTCAAGCTTATCAGGAAGGTGAAGTTCTTCAAATCCGCAAAAGTAAAAAGCTTCATCCCCTATTTTTCTGAGCGTATTTGGAAAAGTGATTTTTTTCAATTCTTTGCACCTATAAAAGGCACATCTTCCAATTTCCTTCGTCTTTTCTGGAAGAACAACATCATTTAACTTAACACATGAATCAAAAACTCCTTCTTGAATTACTGTGCAATTACTATTTTTCTCAAATTTTGCAACTCTTAGATTATTACATTCCCGGTAACATTGTGCCCCTATGCGTTTCACGGAAGGTGGAAAAATAGCCTGTCTTAAACTATGATTTTCTGCAAATGCTCTTTTCTTAATTTCTATAAGAGTAGCGGGAAAATCAATTCCTTTTCGAAACTGACAGCTTTCAAAAGCCTGTTTTCCAATTATTTTACATTGAGGCGAAAGGATTACTTCTTTTATTCTGCCGGCATTCTTAAAGCATCTATCATCAATAAAAACATATTGTTCTGGGATTTTTTTTATTATTTCTTTTTGCTGCTCTTTAGCCTTTTGTATGGTATAATTTCGTTTATCAAAGCGCAGTGTATTCCAACTGGTTTCTTCTGGGTATAAAATCATTTCTTTCTCCTTTTGTTTTTAGGCAACAAAAACAGAGCCTCATTGTACACATGAGCCTCTGACCTCTATACAACGTGTTGGATATGCTGACTCAAAACGTTTCCGCACAGTCTTTCACTAAAGGCTAACGTTTTATACAGGGAAAAGAAGTTCCGGAATCACACCGGATTTCCTTAAATCGGTCTTATAAACCGAACCACGCCTGGTTATTCTGTTTTTGCCTTTCTTTCCCAAAAAACAATCTTTTAATACATTTATAAATGTATATGTCCGCGTTTAATAAGATGCTTTTTAGAATTTTTGTCAAATTGATATTATTCTACCACTATCAATTAGAAAATTATAACAGTTTTGCCAATAACTGTCAACAACAGGCATTTCCATCGTGCAATATAGAGCATATACATTGTTGCCTTTTTTGAGACATATGAAAAAAGTCCAGCTGTCAACTCTTAAAAGAGAACAAACAGCTGGATCTTATTTTACGAGAAAAGTGTATTTGCTAAATCATTTTTCTTCGTAATGATTTCCTACATCGTCTCCGAGATTGCAGGTATACACCCATTCAATCTTATCTCCATCCTTAGGTTTATATGAAGACGCTCCATAATTTGGAAACACTCCATTTACACTATACATCCACCCTGACTTTTTGCCACAGTCGAATTCATAGAGCTGATTGATTCCTTCAACATAATAGTTGTTATACAAAGGCGTGTATCTGGAAGAAATTTGTATTCTATTCTTTTCACAAATGTCCTTTAAAATATCAAACACAGTTTCACCTGTTGTAAATTTCACGCTTGTCGATGAAAGAATCCAGCCGTCATTTGGAATAAATTCTTTTTTTGTTTCCTTCAGCTCGTCCATGTTGTCAAGCACAGTTCGACAATCAATAGATATGGTACATGCAGCCGGTTCCCCGGAATTTTTATCAGTTCCACAGCCAATAGCAAAATTGCTGCAGAAAAGGAGAAAACAACAAAAGATTATAGCAAATCTTTTCCTTATTTTTATATCGTAATTCATAATTCTTTTAATTTATCCTGCCCATTTTCTTTACCTTTATATTGCAACAGTAGAAGACATGTGAACTCACCCACCGCCTGTATTGCGCTTAGAGACGGGATGAATCCGCATTCAGAATATATCTTCTACTGCTGCTTGTTGAATTTATTTGACTAATCAGCCGCCGCATGCTCGTGACTTCAGTCGTGAGTAAGGCGGCTTCTTTTCATCCATTTTTCCAGTAAGATTTCTTATAAAAACCAGCCATTCCTTCTGAAAAATAACATATTAAAGGTAAGAAAACTCTCAGGAGGTACGGCATGGCAATCACAGCAGAACAGCTCCCGGATGGGACTTTCCGGTTCCACGGACGGGCAAACGACATCACCATACAGAAGAATAAAGCCCTGGAACCGTTCGGCAAACAGGTACTCAATTACGGACAGGTGTTGCGTCTGCTCCCGACGCCGGAACAGGCACAGGACCTGAACCAGCAGATCGGGAATGCCCGGTTTGTTCGCAACCGCTATCTGGAAGAGCGGATCCGTTTGTATCAGGAAAAGAAACTCTCCCTTGGAGTTGAAACATTTAAAAAAGAATACCTTCCAAAACTGAAGGAAGAAAACCCGTTTCTCCGAAGGTCAGACAAATTCGCCCTGGAAGCAGCCCTTCAAAGCGTAGACTCTGCTTACCGGAACTTCTTTTCCGGAAGATCCGGGTTTCCAAAGAAGGCATCCCGGTTCAAGCCGAACGGCAACCGGTATACCACCAAACATACAAACAACAACCTTTCCCTTGCCCTGGATAAGGACGGGCTGCCATGCATCAAACTCCCGAAAGTCGGAAAGGTCCGTATCGTACTCCCGGCTGGGAAGACGTTTTCAGGTTTGTGCCCGTCCGGGACTTCCATAAAGAAAGCGACCATTAACCGGCAGGGTGACAACTACGAAGTCTCCCTTGGGATGGAGACTGTCATCGACCAGATCCATCCGGTAGAAGAAGTCTCCGTATCTGATATCCTGTCCGCTGACATGGGGCTTAAGGACTTTGCAGTCCTTGGGGATAAGGAAGGTTTCCTGAAGATCCGGAACCCCAGATGGATCAAGATACACGAAAGGCGCCTGCGCCGGTTCCAGAAAGCCTTATCCAGGAAACAGTATGACCGTAAGACCCATACCGGGTCAAAGAACTGGTATAAGGCTAAAAAGAAAGTCACAAAGGAACAGCGTAAGACTGCTGACCAGAGGAAGGACTTCCAGCATAAGCTGTCCCGGTGTATCGCAGACAGCTGCAGGGTGTTCGTCTGTGAAGACCTGAACATCAAAGGCATGATGAAGAACCGGCACCTGTCAAAAGCAGTCGCTTCCGTTGGATGGTATGGGTTCTTTCAGAAAGTGAAGTATAAACTGGAACGTACCGGGGGTCGGTTCCTGCAGGTCTCCAGATGGTTCCCGAGCAGCCAGACCTGCAGCTGCTGCGGTTATAAGAATATAGATGTCAGGAACCTCACCGTCCGGGAATGGACCTGTCCGGAATGCGGCAGTTGCCATGACCGGGACGGCAACGCACAGCAGATGATCTTAAAGGAAGGCATCCGCCTCCTGAAAGAGATGGACGTAAAAGTAACCATGTAACCGCAACCGCAGAGACATAACCAAAGATCATGTATCCGTAAGGAAATAACCCGTATACCAGCACGTAACCAGTAACAGAGCACCGGTACTCCGTGGAAGCGGAGGAGCCGTGGGTAAAGTCCACAAAAGCCTGCACCCTGGATACCATGGACGGAACGGAGAAGGCTCCCTTCCGAGAGCCGGATAAGACCTCTCCAAAAGGGAGGCTCCGGCAGATGAAGCAGGAAGATGGAAAAGGAATAGGAGATCCTGTCCATAAGTACTATTCCTTTCCATCAGAAGCCCGCGACTTTAGTCGTGGTTACTTCACAGTTATTTTTACTTTTTTTGTAACTTTCCCAGATTTTACCGTAATTGTAACTTTACCTTTTTTCTTTGCTTTCACCACACCGTTTTTCGTAACGGTTGCGATCTTCTTATTAGAAGTGGTGTAGGTAACTTTCTCCTGGGAAGTAATTGGAGCAACAACTGGTTTTAAAGTAAGGCTCTTGCCCTTCTTCAAGGTGAAATTGGTTTTTAAACCCGTTATCTTCGTAGTCTTTACTTTTGTACTTTGTACTTTTACCTTTAAGATGGCTTTCTTGCCACTTTTTAATGTTACAGTAATCTTTGCATTTCCAGTCTTCTTACCAGCTTTGATCTTTCCACTTTTATCAACGGTCACGATCTTTTTATTGCTGGAAATCCAGGATTTCACGGAATCACCATTTGCCAGACCGGTAACCTTTACTTTCGTAGTGCTTTGTTTTTTCTGAAGCTTAATGGACGTTGCATTTAACTTTATGGTTGCTGTCAGCTTGTTTCCGTTATCCCGTGTCTTTTTAGCACCGCAGATAGTGCAGATACCTTCCTGTTTCTCTGGAGCAAATACGGTAGCCTGGGAAATGACTGTCCAGGTAAAGTTATGATCGTGTGTAAGCATCGGGATCACTTCCGCCTTAGTTGCTCCGCATACAGTACAGGTATAAACCTTTTCCCCGGCTGCAGTATAGGTGGCCTGCTTGGTGACGGTTCCAGTATCATAGGAATGCTGGCTGGTTTGTGGAATAACTTCTGTTTTTGTATAGCCGCACACCAGACAGGTAAATTCCTTCTTTCCCTCTGCTTTACAGGTAGCTGCAGTTATTACCTTACCATCTCCGAAGATATGCTTCTGATAGCCGCCTTTTTTGGTATTATCGGTAATATCACAGGTTCCATATCTGGACACACATTCATGCCAATGGGATTCTGAGTCATAAGACCAGCTTTCCGACCACTCATGTTCGTGTTCCTTCCGGTAGTCATCTGTATAATGGAAAACGATCTCGTCTCCATCTTCCAGATACTGCTCTTTTACGCCAAGATCAGAATGGAAACCATTTAAAGTGTACATCCAGCCGCTATAATCCCCGTTTGTAAATTCAGCAAGTTCCGGTTCTCCTGCCCGTGTAATTCCGGCAATATAATTCTCTTCTTTTGCAGAACGATAGGTCATGTTATTTTCTGCAAAAGCAGTCTTTAATACTGCAAGCACATTTGCATTTCCATCCATCTTGTAATCTGTCTTTTTGATCCAGGTTTCCAGGTTATCATTATATAAGGTATGGCAGGTTCCGTCTGTATCACTGTTATGTACGCTGTCTCCAAGAAGGGTAAGGCTGACGGTGATCGTTCCGGCATCCTTCTTCAGTACAGTTACGGTCAGCTGGGTAAAAGCTTCTTTATAAGAAAGCTTTAAGGTCTGCTCTCCACGCTGATTTTTGTTATATCCCTCAATGGTAAGATCTGTCCACGGGACCTCCTGTTCGGTACCATCACTGATAAGGGCTTTTACCTGCATTCCTGTAAAATCAAGGTCTTCCCCAATATCAAATGCAGTACGGTAATCGCCGCTAATCTCCAGGGAATCTACTGTAATCCGCAGACCTTCTGTAGAAAACAGTTTATCCATATCTGCCCCGAGAGGATCGTCAGTACGGTTAAAGCCTGTTTTCCAGCCACAGCCGGTTATCTCCGGGCAGTCTGTAGTACCATTTTCTGTATTAAAATAGGTAGATCCGCTTGATGTCTCATGGGAAGTGTTACTGGTATCAATATATTTTACGAATCCAATACCACTTGTAGCTCCGCAATCCTTTGAATAATAATTATTCGAAATCGCATCGATCCGGTTCAGACTGTCATAGAAACCAATGATTCCACCTATATAGGAAGCATTTTCACCAGTAGCCTGGACTTTTCCTGTGAAGGAATTATTTCTAAGGGAATACTGACAGTTATCCCAAGTCTGTGCCACATAGGTATCTCCACCTAAAATGCCGCCAACCTTATCTGCACCTGTAACAGTTCCTTCAGATACACAGTTATTAATAGTAACCTTTGTTCCATTTGGAGCTGAAGAGCTATCATATCCGCCACCAACAATACCTCCGGCATGCTGCCCAGAAGCAGTTACTGTACCATAGAATTCAGATCCGATGACTTCACAGGTTCCCATAGCATTATCACGGGTTCCAATGATACCACCTACATAATCTGTTCCATAAACATCTGCATAACTCACACAGTTCTTGATAGTTCCCTGCATACGCCCTGCGATGGCACCAATCTGGCTCTGTTTTTTGTCATATCCAACGACAACTCCTTTTTCAATAGTACAGTTTGTAATGGTTGCTACAAATGCAGCAGAACAACCGGCATAACCATTTACAGTCTTATTGGCTCCCAGAAGTCCGGACTTTAAGGTGCTGGAGCCACTCTTTAAAGTTACATTATCAATCTCAACTGCACTACCAGAAAGACCGACACCTTCAAAATTATTAACCAGTCCGTAACCAGCAATCTTTTTTCCATAGATGTTCAGGTTGCGGATTCTGGTATTTCTGACATATCCAAACAGCGGAAGTCCGCCTTCTGGAACTGTAATTGTGTGACCGGCTCCATCAAAAATACCGCTAAAAGCATTTAAGTTTGCACCTTTCTGCAGGTTTACCCTACCATCCTTAGTGGCTCCGATTGGTTTCCATCCATCTGGAAGAGTAATATCCGCATCCATTTTGAAATAAGCATCTGAAAAAGCAAATCCGTCTTTATTTACTTTTTCACGCAATGCTTCCAGATCAGAAGCTGATTTAATAATGTATGGGGATTCTTCTGATCCGTTTCCTTCCCATGGCAGCGGTTCTTCCGTAACAGTAACAGCAACTGGATCAGAAACTATTTTTTCACTGGTTAAAGTATTCGATTCTGCATTTTTCCCTTGTTCATAAAACAAATCGTTACGCTTATACCAAATCTGACAATAATAGTATGTAGTTCCAATTTCAGAAACTGGCGGTTTATAGGAACTTTGGGTTGCTCCAGCAATAGCGAATCCGCTTTCATTATTGCTTTCAGTATTTTTATACCATTGATACTGTGCATTTCCTTGATCTACTACTGTTTTTAAGCCAACTTCCAGCGTTTCTGTTAAAGGTTTCCCCTTAATCCAGGAAATAGGCTGCGGCTGAGTTTCTATCTTTGGAATTTCAAGTTCATTTGATACTACTGCAATTTCTGTAAATTTACTTTTTGAAGAATATGTTTTTCCATCAATCTCATAATTGACAATGCAACAGTAATATCTTGTAGAGAAAGCGGAATCCGTGGGAACTTTATAGCTTTTTTCCTCACAATCAATTTTAACGTATTTATCAAAACTAATATAATCAGGAACATAAACCCTATCTGGTAAAACGACATAATACCATTGATAACTTAATACTCCTTTTTCCGGTTTCAGTACATCTGCATTTGCCGTCAGAACAGGAGATTCGGAATTCTTATAAACATCTCCGTATTTTCCAGAAATATCTAAAGTTACTTCTGGAGTATAATCTATATCTCCAGGAGTTATGATAATCGTATAGTTTGTATCTTTTGATGTATGATATTCTTCGTTTTTTTCCAATGTAAATGATATTTTGCACTCATTATAAGTCTCCCAATCTGGAAAAAAACGAATACCTGTAGGGATAGAAACCGTTTCTGCTCCGGTAATATTGAGTTTGTTTGTATTATAGAATAATTCTTCTATACTGCCATAATTAGTGCTTGCATCCAAGTCAAAATATTCTGAGTTACATGGTACTTTTATTTCAAGACTCTGGTCATCTATTGTATCCTTTAAACCAGTTGATACTTCATGTCCCCAAAAGTCTTTTAATTCTATATCTGTTAGATGTGCTCTATAATATATAGGAACATTTACAGACTGCAAAAGAGCTCCATTTTTTCGGATTTCAAACTTTATAGACGAAGTAACATTAGAGCATTGAAAAACAGTTGTGTTTTTTAGGAAAGTGTCATTTCCATCTAATAATTTAACTCTACAGATACTTCCATCTTGTGGATTGGGATAGACAGCATAAACAACTGAACCATCTGGTGTATTATCAGCAAGATCAACACTGGCAAAAAAATTTCCACTACTATATTCTGCGGGAATCCATAAATCGTTTTCTCCAGCTATAGCAGACGTTTCAAATTCTTTTGTTTTTTCTCCTGCTTCTACACGCAAATGAATTTTGTTGATATAATCTCCCGGCTGTTCATTTGCAGAAACAACTGTAACAATTGTATATGCGGCAGAAATATCTGTTACTTCTGTTCCTTCAGCAGTAGTAATTAATTTTTCAGCAGTAACAAAATAACTCTGACCAGCTTCTAACTCCGGCAGTGTTACATTTCCCTCTGAGTCTGTAAGTAAGCCTTCCTGTTTGACACCGTTAATATAAATACTAGCATCCGCACAATTTGAAAAACTTCCACCATAGTCATTACGCTGCCTCAGCTTTAGTGTTATTTTCTGTCCCTGGGTATATGTTGCTTCTTTTTCTGTGAAAAACGCAAACTTATCCTTGCCGCTGCGAGCCTGTATAAAAAAATGCAGTTCATCACCGTTTTGTACGGTACGACTGAGAGCAGAACCCAGGTTTCGGGTATCATAATTCAATACAGACTTAATATTTGGAACATCGCTCTTGTCATATCCCCACAATTTATATATTATGCCATCATATATCCCATTTTTATCTTCGTGGTAATCATATCCTACCTCTGAACCTCCCGGATAATAAAGATCATGAGCCAGCTTTAAGGCATCGTCCATATTATATGTACTTTTGCCAGTAAGCGTAATGGATCGCCCAGCCATCGGATTACCGTCTTTATCATTCAAGAACTTTCCATCTTTGCTGACACTTACCGTAACCTGTACTTCTTGGGCTTCTTCGTTAGATTCTTCCGGATCGGTTCCGTTATTAAAAAGAGTATTCTCCTCTTCTGACAGGTTTTCCGAATCGGTAAAACCATCATTTTCAGTTTCTTCTATTTTCTCATCATCAACAAAATCGGTGTTTTCTTCCTCTTCAACATTAGCAGCATTTTCCGTTTCTAAAAAATCGTTGTCTGCAGAAATATCAGTTTCGCTGATCCATCCTTCCGCAAACACGTTTACCGGAATTTGCAGAACTAACAAAAAAACAAGCAGCCAACTGGCTAATTTTTTCCATAGTCCTATTTTTTTCATTTATTTCAGACTCCTTCCCTTTAAAAAAGGCCCCTCTTCCTTACGGAAGAAGAGCCTCCATTATTGGTACTTATTTTACTTTTACAGTTACCTTTACGGATTTATTTCCGGATTTTACAGTGACCTTTGCTGTTCCTTTTTTCTTTCCGGTTACGACACCGTTCTTAGAAACAGTAACGATTTTCTTGTTGGAAGTGGTGTAAGTAACTTTCTGTTTAGAGGTAAATGGAGTTACCACTGGTTTCAGGGTGACTTTTTTGCCCTTCTTAACTGTTACTTTTGTATTAGCTACGGTAACCTTTGTGGTTTTTACAGCAGTTTTCTGTACCTTCACAGTTACAGTCTTTTTCAGGCCACTTGCAAGAGTGATCTGGAGTTTTGCAGTACCAGCCTTTTTTGCTTTAATCTTGCAGGTTCCGTTTTCTTTTCCTTTTACGGTAAAGATCTTGGTATTGGTGGATTTCCATGTTTTTACAGAATCACCTTTTGCAAAACCTGTTATCTTCAAGCCAGAGGTGGACTGTTTTACTTTTAGCTTTACGCTGGAAGCGTTTACAGTAGCAGTCGCTTTTAAAGCAGTACCTACTGTCTTTGTCTCCTTTTCTCCACAAGTCTCACAGATTCTCTCCTGCTGCTCTGGTGCGAAAACAGTTGCTTCTGCGGCTATTTTCCAGTCACCAAACTTATGTCCAGTTGCTTTGATTGCTTCTGTTTCAGTTACATCACATCTGCTGCAGGTTTTGGTAATCACGCCATCAGCTGTACAAGTAGCTTCTTTGGTAACTTTAGATGTAAAATCATGTCCAAATGCTGGAATTTTCTGCTCATCTGTTTTCTCATCGCATCTGGAGCAATGCTTGCTCTGCTTACCGTCAGTTGTGCAGGTAGCTTTCAGATCTACAGTGTAGTCTTTGGCGAAATCATGTCCAAGTGCTGGAATCTCTTCTGTAACAACATCGTTGCATCTACTACAGGTTTTGGTAAGAGTTCCTTTTTCAGTACAGGTAGGTGCTACTGTTGTTTCAACATAATCATGTCCAAGAGCATCAATTTTCTGGACATCATTTCTTTCTTCACAGCCTGGATTTTCACAATGTTTGCTCTTCTCGCCTTCTTCTGTACAAGTCGCTGGTTTATCAACAGTATATTCATCAGAATAGCTGTGACCTAATGCTGGAATAACATTTTCAGTATCATTTTGATAAGAATAATGCTGACCACATATGTCACATACTCCTACTTCTTTCCATCCAGGCTCTGTACAAGTTGCTGGCGTTGCATCTACGGAATCTTCTTTATAATGAATTGTAGCTTCTTCTGGATAGCTGGAACCGCTTGCAATTGCATCCCATTCTGTTTTACTACCATGATAACAAATGGACGTAAAATTAGAACATTCAAGGAACGCATCTTCTCCAATTGTTTTTAACAATGTAAAGTTAGCTTTTTTTATAGGTGTATAGGCAAACGCATAAGCACCTATATTTTCTGTTTCAGAAAAATCAAAATGAGATAAGGCTGCACAGTTTATAAATGCATAGTCTTCAATTTTTACTGCTTTAAGATTAATTTGGTTCAATGAACTACAGCCTTTAAAAACAGCTGAACTTAATTGAGGAATAGTAGAATCACACGTAAAAGAAGTTAGTTTTGAGCAACTTTCAAACGCAGATTCGCCTATATAAGTAAGCCCTTTCACATTAACAGTTTCCAAAGACTCGCAATCAGCAAACGCATTTACACCAATTGAAACATCACTTTGATTAAAATTAAGTGCTTTTAAACCACTTTCAGCAAAAGATGCTTGATCTATGCTTGTAACTGATTCAAGATTAATTGTTTCCAAAGCTGACAATTCATAAAAGGCAGAACGCCCAATCATTTTTACAGATGGAGCTAAAACAACATTCTTTAAATTTGGATATGAAGATTTTCTATTATCAAAATTCAAATTTCCAATTTTAGTAATGTTGTCTCCTATTATAACTGTTGACGCATTTCCAACTTCCTTATTAAGCTTATACCAATCACTTCTAGTTCCATTTGACACAGTATCTGGTAAAGCACATGGTTCCGAAGCTTTAAATGAAAGTGTTTGGGTTTCACTGTCATATTTAAAAGAAATTTTAGGTTCTTTTTTTAAAGGAGTCCATCCGTCGGTGGTAGAATCATCTTCTTCCGTAGAATATGCTTCCATTTGAGACGAAAACACTTCTGTGTCTTCTACGCTTCCATTAGATATAAAATCATCATTAAGATCTTCATCATATGTATTTACATTATCTATATCTTCATCAATCTCTTCTGCGCTACAGAATGAATCATTTAAAGCTTCTGCGCTCGCATTAAGCGGCGCAGAAGCAATTAAAGATATTGTTAACGCAGAAATTATACAATATCTTATTCTCATTAGTTTGTACCCGTTTTATCTGCTTTTGTACCCCATCCAAATCTTGTTTCATCATAGCTTAACACCATTGAGACAACTTCTTTATCATTTCCTACAGATTTAACTGGCAAATAAGTTTCACCAAGGGTAGTCTTTGGATATGAAGATGTATCTTTCAACGTAAGTTTATCTCCTGGATACCAGCTCCAGGCACTTCCAACCCAGATAGCACCGATCATTTGGTCGTTATCATCGTACTCCTCTTCAGTGTTTCCGCCCTTAATTCCCCAAGTTTCGTTTCCAATTTTAATAGCACTTAAATATTCTGCATGATCCTTATCCCATACAAAAGAATATTTACCATTATACTTTGTCTGAGCTGCAGCTTTTTCTAATGCCTGTTTATAAGTTATCGTACTTTCGACGCCTGATACTTCCAGAACAGGTTCAGTTCCAAATGTAGTGAGGTCTTCAGTTCCAAGATACGTATTGCTAGTAGTACCCTGATGCCACTCTCTAAAATATACCTTTAAAGTTGCCGCCTGTGCTGCCACACCTGTGCTAAGAGTCATTGCTGCTGCGATTGCTACTGCACTGAGTTTTTTAATCATTTTGTTCATCATACTTGATTTCTCCCTTCTTGAGACATCCATTGTCTTCTACGTGTTTTTTCAGAAATAGAGTTACGTTTGCCTTAGCCTTAGGCCCCTCCTTCCTTTTTCTAACTATTTTCCATGTTCAAAAACCCTTAATCATCGGGCAAGCGCTTTGATCATAGAAAACAGCTTTTAGACAATAAAAGCGGAGTCCTCCTGATCGCAGGAAGCTCCGCCTATACAACGTGTTGGATATGCTGACTCAAAGCATCTTTGCTTCACACAGGTAAACACTCATTGGTTTAGTTCCAGAGTCACACTGGATTTCCTTAAACAGATTCATATTTGAATCCGACCGCGCCTGGTTATGTAATTGCTACTTTCAATATAGCATTTGTTCACAATTTTGTCAATAAATTTCAACAAAATATTTTTCTTTATCCAAAATAATTTTATTCAATTTTAAACTTAAATTCATATCAGAGAAGTTGCTGAGACATAGCGAAGAAAGAATTTTTGAAATCAACATTTTATTGTATCGGTAAAGGAGACATTTTTCGTTGGCCGGTTATAATTCGGTGGATGGTGTTTGAAAGCTGATTTATGAAATAATATCAAATGGGACTAAATGGCATTAGATAGCAGCGCAGGAAAAGAAAATAATTATATGACACCAAATATCACTAAGTAGTACCAAAAGATCAATGAAGGGGACAAAAATTAACCTTGAAACTGTCACATTTGGTGTTCAAAAAAATTGTTGGTTCCGTGTGTTATTGAGTGTTATCTAGTACTAAATGGTATCAAATAACACACAATATCAGTGCAAGATAACATGAGATGACACTATATATTGTGAAATGGACGTAGATGTAATCTGCTAATCGCAGACATCCGGGAACGTAAATGCAACGCGCACATTCACATTTGGATCAATATTCCCATTTTCGTCACATTTCATAATAGAATTAACTTCACCACCTATATATCTAGCGGATTTGTCAATTTTGAGCAATATTTCATCATTTAAAGCTAAACTAAAAAGTCATTAAATATCGTTCCAACTGTATTTATATTTCTATGTTCCATTCGTATCCTCCTCTGCTCTTTTGATTCTTGCTGTTACGGTTTCCGGTAAGCATTCAAACGCTTCTGCAATTGCATTTTTACTGTATCCTTCCAGAAACAGCTTTTTCATCATTTTTTCCTGCTCTTTTTTCTTCAGCTTTTTCAGGGAGGAATCCCTGATCTTATGCTTCAGGATTTTTTTACTTAACGGATGATCCGGTCCATATTGATAGATCTTCCAGGCCTCCGCTGCGTTCAGCCCGCACACAATTGCCAGTACTAGGCAATAATAGCCTGCATACTCTTCATCTTTTATGCCATCACCCTCTTTATAGTTCTAAAGTTTTTCGGTTCCCGGCATTTTCCATTTATGCATGTCCTCCTTCCTGTTCTGCAAGAAACTTTTTTACGCCTTCCCGATCATATTCTGCCAGCTTTTCCAAATCAAAACGCACCAGCCGATAATCACAAAATCCAGAATGCTCCACTCTTTGCAGCACTTCTCCAAGCTTGTATTTTCGGATAAACGAAAGCTTATACTTGCACTCAAAATCTGAGATAAATGCTTCGTTTTTTTTTATATTCTCACCTGGCAAGCTTACTGTTAAAATGTCATACAGTTCCTCTTCCTGATCTTTTTTCTTGATCATTGCGATAAAAAGCCTGTTTTTGCAACGATAAGAATCCACTTTCAAAATGAGTTCTTCTTTGCACAGACTTCCTTCGTATTCCAAAGTTTTCTGTTCCATGTTCTTCCTCCGATATGCTTATATTTTTTTTGAATTATCCAGTAACTCCTTTCCATTGTATTTGCTCCCTTTGCCTGGATTCTGGAATTTTTGACAACAAAAAAAGACACCAAAAATCCATTCCAGGTTTTTGATGTCTTTCTATATTTTCCAGATCTATTGTCTCAAATGATTGCTTCTGATTCGCACCAGAACTAAATTTCCCTGTATAGAGTGCTATGCATAAACGATAATTCGATTATAGAATAGCACAATATATAGTGTGCGTCAATTACATGTTTCCATATATTGTATTTTCGTTTTCTCTGACAGTCTGCAGCTTCACGTATCAGGAGCATCGTCTCTCCATAAACCATTTATCAAATTCATAGTATAAATGACTCTCTTTTCCATTCACCATTACGGTGTAACAAATTCCGGTTCCACCTGCTTTTCGACTAGCACAGCGCTCCCTTGCAAGAATACGGTCCACATGATATTTTTCCCCATCTTCCCAGATAAAGTCCACCGGGCTCATAGTTCCATCTTTGTCAAAATTGACAAGGACATCCACATATACTTTTGCATTTTCCATTTACCAATTACCTCCCATTAAAATACCCTATCGGATGAACCGTGTGGGAACTTTGTGCATCCAGACTTGCAAGAGCTTTATCCTGATACATAAAAGCTTTTTGCACACTGAAATAGCCAAACCGTCTGCGGATGTCATCCACCGCCTGATCCATTTTCTCCTGTTTTTCTCGTTGTTCCTCGCTCACAAATAAGTTAAACTGTATAGGAATATCGGATAATACCAGACTTTCTGCACGAACGCCCAGGCTTCTGATCGGATGCTGCCAGTTATAATGTTCTCGAAAGAGCTCGTTGGCAGCTTTCATAATCTCATTTGTAATATCCGTGGGACGCTCTAACTTTTTCTGCCGGGAAAAAGAATATAACCCATTATCCCGGATACTGATGGATACCACCTTGCATTTAAACCCATGTTTTCGAAGCCTGGCTGCAACACTTTCCGCTAACGCCATCAATACAATCTGCACATCCAGGTTATTTTCCAAGTCCCTGGGAGTTGTGGTACTATTGCCAATAGATTTAACAGGTGCTTCATATCCCTGGGGTGATACTGGCGACTCATCCCATCCATTTGCAAAAGTATAAAGCACCAGACCCATTTTTCCCAATAAACGTTCCAGAAATTTAGGATCCGACAGGGCAAGCTCGCCAATTGTTTTAATCCCATAACGGTTTAATGTATTTCTGGTAGAACGTCCGACGTACAAAAGATCTGCAGCCGGAAGTCTCCAGAGCAGTTCTTTGTAATTTTCCTTCGTAAATGCCGTAATCCCATCAGGCTTTTTGTAATCACTTCCAAGCTTGGCAAAAATCTTATTCCAGGAAATCCCAATGCTGACTGTAATTCCCAGTTCTCTTTTCACCCTCCTGCTTATCTCCTCTGCGATTTTCCTTCCGCCCCCTTTTAAAACTGTGCTGTCCGTAACGTCTAACCAGGCTTCATCACATCCATACGGTTCAACCAGATTCGTATACTCTCCATAGATTTCCCTTAACATAGAAGAAAACTTTAGATACAGATCCATCCGGGGTGGAACAATCACAAGATCCGAACAGGCTATTTTTGCCTGCCAGAGTGCCTGTCCAGTCTTTACCCCCTTTTTCTTTGCAATGTAATTGGCGGTCAATATAATCCCATGCCTGGCTTCCGGATCCCCGCCTACAGCCATGGGACACCCGGCATATTCCGGATGGTATAGCATTTCTACACTGGCATAGTCGGGTAAGAGAAGAGCATTACTGTCCTTCCCTCCCCTAAGAACCGTACGTGATAG
>NZ_JBCOMJ010000044.1:0-30917 GCF_040924225.1 Ruminococcus sp. RTP21484sp1_RTP21277st1_D2_RTP21277_210401
ATCCACTGCTTACGGAGACTTAATCGTGAAGGCTCTCCTGAACGATTTAGTCGCAGTTAGCAGTTAGTTCGCTGGAGTGTTGCGCCGGCGAGTGAGCAATCACCATTGTCCGAATGCGTCCGCCTTGAACAACTTTCAACACACTAAATAGTAATAGAATTTCACACAAAAAGCAAGCCAGGACAGATGTTTCCACCTGTCCTGGCTTAAGTTCATTTAATTATCTGTCTTCCTCAGAAGAACCATTCTCAGCATTCTTAGCCGCCTCCTGGGCTGCAAGACGCTCCTGAACTCTCTTACGATTTTTCTTCTTCGGCTGGGTCTGTCCATTTGCAGCTGGAGCACTTGGTGCCTTTGCACTTGAAACAGACTGTTTAACCGGAGCAGCACCAGCTGTAGCTTTTACAGTCTGAGCCTGTCCGCCGCCGATTTTCTTTTTCATTACCAGCCAGAGAGCTCCGGTAATGCATACAGAAGAATAAGCACCGCAGATAATACCAACCATCAGCGGAGCTGCGAACTCACGGATGGAAGATACACCCATGATATAAAGAACAGCTACCATGATAAAGGTAGTAAGGGAAGTATAAATACTTCTGGTAAGTGTCTGTGTAATACTCTTATTCACCACTTCCTCGAGCTCATCTACGCGCTTGCTTCCGTGAAGATTCTCACGGATACGGTCGAAGATAACGATCGTGGCGTTGATAGAATAACCAACGATAGTCAACATACAAGCGATAAAAGTATTTCCTACGGAAATTCTGGAAATCGCATAGAATGTAAGGACAACCAGAACATCATGAAGAAGTGCAAGTACTGCGCTGCCTGCAAAACGGATATCCTTGAAACGGAACCAGATGTAAAGAAGCATGAAAATAGTGGCAACAAAAACGGCTACTACAGCATCTCTTCTCATTTCGTTGCTGACAGTGGAGGAAATACTCTCTGCCTGGATCAGGGATTCATCTACACCAAACTTGTCAACAAGTGCCTTATTCAGTGCCTCACGTTCGTCAAGATTCAGGGAACGTGTCTTGATGATAACCTGATTTGTTCCAACAACCTTAGTAGGCTGTACATTCTTATCTCCTGTAACCTCTTCCACTACAGGTGTAACCTCAGAATCAATGGTCTTAATGTCCATATCTTCGTTAAAGGTGACATTGGTAGAAGTACCACCTGAAAACTCAAGGCTGTAGTTCAGGGCTTTTCCGCCTGTAGCCTTGTGGATCAGCATAGTGGCTGGTCCGGCAAGGATCAGGATAATGGAAAGGGTGAAGCATAATCTTCTCTTTCCAACAAAGTTAATAACTTTCTTCTCTTCAGTCTTTCCATAGAATTTCTCATCGCGAACGCCAACTGCATATAATGCATTGATCACAAGTCTGGAAAATACCAGAGCTGTAAACATGGAAATCACAATACCAAGTGCCAGTGTATATGCAAATCCTTTAACAGAACCAGTACCCAGCCACATCAGAACGAATGCTGCGATCAGGGTTGTGATGTTTCCGTCAAAGATTGCGGAAAAAGCCTTGGAGAAACCAGCTTTGATCGCGGATCTTACGGTAGAGCCTGTACCGATTTCCTCACGGATACGTGCATAAATAATAACATTCGCATCTACTGCCATACCAATGCCAAGGATGATACCTGCAATACCCGGAAGCGTAAGGGTAATGTCAAATGCATTTAAGGTAAGCAGAATGGTCGCTGTGTAGAAAATCAGGGAAAGGCCTGCAACTGCACCAGGTACACGGTAAGCGATGATCATAAACAGAATTACGATGATCAGACCGATCAGACCTGCAATAAGGCTGGTGGAGATTGCTTCTTCACCGAGCTGTGCAGCTACAACGCTGGAACGAAGCTCTGTCAGTTCAAGGCTCAGGGATCCGATACGGATATAGGAAGCAAGCTCCTGTGCTCTCTCAACACTTTCCATACCACTGATCTGTGCCTTACCGCCTGTGATGGCTTCATTTACTCTTGGAGCGCTTAATACGCCGTTGTCATAGATAATCGCGATCTGTTTTCCAACATTGTTCTGAGTTGCCTCTGCGAATTTTGTTTTTCCCTCGTCTGTAAGAGTCAGATCTACCACGTACTCTCTGCTGCTGGAATTCTGCTGCTGGATTGCACCGCCTGTAGCATCTGCCACATCTGTACCTTCCAAAACCACAGAGCCGGCTGCACGGATCTCGTCAAGACTTCTTGCCAGAGAGTATCCGGTCTCGCTGCTGGAATCTGCCTGAAAATTTGCGTTTCCATCCTCATCCTGCTGTGTGATAAAGCACAGGGAACCTGGCTGGCCAAGTTCTTCCAGAATAGCATTTGCATCTGTTACACCAGGAATCTCTACATTGATACGGTCAGATCCTTCCTGATATACCTGAGCCTCTGTACTGTACTGCTCAACACGTTTCTGCAGCTTGTACACAGTATCACTCATGTCTTCACTGCTTGGGTTACTGTCCTTTGCCTGATATGTAATGCTGACACCACCAGCCAGATCAAGTCCGGTCTTGATATTCTTCATAGCACCGGTTCCTGTAGGGCCAATGCCTACAGCAGCCGTATAGCAGAAGAACACGGTAACGATGGCAGTCAGGATCAGGACTAAGATACCTCTTGATTTTTTCATTGTTCTGTCCCTTCTTTTTTGTTTTTCGCAAAAGCAGGGACTGACAGAAATCTTCGCAGCTGGCGAAGTGCTATCAGTCTTCTGCCAGTGCAGCTTTTATCATGATGGCGCACTCCACACGCTTCCTCTGGAGCTCGCATCCGATTTCATAATTGCTTCTGATATCCTTATGGGCATGATATCCGTTTGCTGCGCATCCGCCACTGCAGTAGAATCTTGCAAAACAATCCTTGCAGGCTGGCTTGGTGTAAACATTGCAGCATCCGAAATCCTTCTGGATGTCAGGTCTCGTAATCCCTTCATCCACATTTCCCATCAGATATTCTTCTTCCCCAACAAACTGGTGGCATGGGTAGAAATCCCCCCATGGAGTTACGGCAAGATATTCTGTGCCGCTTCCGCATCCGGAAAGTCTCTTGTATACACAAGGGCCACCGGTAAGGTCGATCATGAAATGGAAGAAATTAAAACCTTTGCCTTCTTTCTCGCGTTTTATCATCTCTTTCGCAAGAAGGTCGTATTCTTCCATGATCTTCGGCAGGTCTTCCTCCCGAAGTGCATACTCCTCAGATGGATCTGCCACTACAGGCTCTACAGAAATCTGCTTGAATCCAAGGTCTGCAAGATGAAGAACATCCTGGGAGAAATCAAGATTATGATGAGTGAAGGTTCCTCTTACATAATACTTGTCCTGGTTACGGGACTCTGCAAATTTCTGAAACTTCGGAAGGATCAGATCATAGCTTCCTGCCCCTTTGCGGAATGGGCGCATAAAATCGTGAACTTCCTTACGGCCATCAATACTGAGGACCACATTTCCCATCTCTTTGTTGCAGAATTCCATTACCTCATCGTTCAGCAGAACACCGTTGGTAGTAAGGGTAAAACGGAATTTTTTATTGTGGATTTTCTCCTGCTCACGGCCGTATGCTACCAGGTCCTTAACAACCTGCCAGTTCATAAGCGGCTCGCCGCCAAAGAAATCCACCTCCAGATTGTGTCTGGAGCCTGAATTAGCGATCAGGAAATCCAGTGCCTTCTTCCCTACCTCAAAAGACATGAGAGCTCGTCTTCCGTGGTACTCTCCTTCTTCTGCAAAGCAGTAGCGACAGGCAAGGTTACAATCGTGGGCGATGTGCAGACAGAGCGCTTTTACCACTGTCTGACGGTTCTTGGTAAATGTATCAATAGCATTCTCATATACATCTCTGGTGAAAAGCATGCCATCGGCTTTCAGCTTCTCACACTCTGCCACTGATGTCTTAATATCTTCTTCTGAAAACTGATCTCCCAGTTTTCCTACAATGGCAGCTGTGTCCAGACCTTCTTCCATATAAGGAAGTACTTCGTAGGTCACTTCATCCACAACATGGATACATCCGCTGTTGATGTCCAGCACGATGTTGTAGCCATTGTTCTGATAACGGTGAATCAGACTCATGTTAGTATATCCTTTCATTCTTTCCTATTGCATGAATAAGCAGCGGCTTTTACACCGCTGCTTACATACGTTTCCAGTTGCCCGACTTATTTGTTCTCGCAGCTCTGGTTTCCTACTGTACAGGATGTCTTGCATGCGGACTGACATGATGTCTGGCACTCGCCGCAGCCGCCTTTCTTTACAGTGTTCTGCAGGTTCTTTGTATTTAATGTTTTGATATGCTGCATAGTATTAGCCTCCTTATGTATATAATCTTTGCCTAGTATATCATATTTTTTTTTATTTTTAAAGCATTTTTTATTGGACAGAGTGCGAATCTTTTCAAAAAATGCGGGAATGATTTCTCAAACACGCTCTAAGACAACATCCCACCAAGAGCACCACCACCCAGACACATAAAAAAAGTAGTTACTGCATGTACCAGACTCATTTCCCATTTTCCCTGCACTACAAAAGATACTGTAATCAAAAGCAAATAGTAAAAAGCCCCTACCAGAATTCCCCATAAATACTTATCTTTGCGCAGAATTTTTCCTGACATGAAGCCTCCTGAAAAACAGGACAAAATATACACAGCTACAATTCCTGCTGACACAGGCTTTTCTCCCAGGTCAAACTGGAATAAAAGGAATGCCAGAAGCAAAAGAAACGCTCCGGTAACTGCATAGGAAAAAAGTAAAGATTTTAAAATGACTTTTACTTTCATAAAAACAGCCCTCCCATATGTAATATATGGAAGGGCTGGCTTCGTTATTCATGGATTATGAATGTCCGTTTTAATTATCCTGTCTGCTTTATCTTTTCTTTTTGCGGACAATAATCACAATAATGATCACAGCGGCTGCAGCGATCACAAGGATCACAAAGGGAAGGATCATGGTGTTGTCACCAGTTTTTACTGCATTTGAGGTCTGACTCTGACCGTTATTTCCGTTTGAGGTAGCAGCCGTATTTCCTGCAGTGTTGCCTGTAGTGTTTCCTGCAGTCTGTCCCGCATTTGTACTGGAACCTGTTCCATTTGAAGAACTGCCATCTGTTGTGCCAGAATTTATAGTTCCATCAGATGCCACACCTGGTGTATTGCTGGTTCCGGAATTGTCACTGCCGTCAGAGCTTCCGGTACCAGATGAAGAACCACCATTTCCGGTTCCTGAAGTCCCATTGGAAGAGCCATTTGTATTTCCATTGCTGATTCCATTTGAATCACCTGTATTTCCACCAGTTTCATTTCCGCTATTGCTATCCGTTTTACCCGTTCCGGATCCATTTGTTCCATTCGTACCAGCTCCGGTCACAGATGGAGACGGGGTAGGTGTTCCACTGATCATCACAGTAGGTGTAGGAGTTGGTGTACTTCCATCGCCATACGCTCCATTGGCAATATCCTCTCCTACGATTGGACGAAAACCTGCAATTCCAAACGGGCTGAAAGAATGTGTGCTGAATACCATGGTGTTTCCGTTTACACTGGGAATAATGGTCTCTGTCGCACCATTATCAAGAAGATGCTCAATCGAATATTTATATCCTTCTTTGACAGGAATCGTTACGCTTACATACTGTCCATCCGGAATTTCATACTCTGTATTATTCTTCAGATCCCATAATTTAAATTCATAGGATTGGAAGATAGTAGCTTTATCTTCATTTTTAAATTCGTAATTTTCACCACTGGTCACCTGGAACTGAACATACCAGGGAAGATCTATACCTGATACAGAAATCCCCTCACAGCTGTGATTCTGGGCTGCCCTTGCAGCCTGCTCTTCTTCTGTGAGATCTTCCTCAACAGTTGCCGGTCTTGTATCCGCTGTGGTAAAGTCAAGAGGATTATCAAATATATTTTTCTGGTCATCCTCTGTAGGGTCTGTTGTGTCTTTTACTTCCGTGGTGTCTGTTGTATCTGTGGTATCTTTTTTCTCTTCTGTGTTCTCATTTTTTCCAGAATCCCCTGTACCATCAAGAATGGTAGCACCAGGCATCATCTCACCAAAAGTTTCGTTCAGTTTTCCAGTATCTTCTGAAGAATCTGCAGTCTGCACATTGTCAGATGCTGCATCCTCACCATTATCAGAATTTGTACTCTCTATGCTATCTGCGGCTGTATCTGAACCTGTATCAGCTTTTGACTCTTCTGCAGCTGTATCTGAACTTGTATCAGCTTTTGACTCTTCTGCAGCTTCCTCCTGAATATCTTCAGAATCTACAGTTTCTTCCATTGCAGGAGCCGCTGCTTCTGTTTTTTCTGCCGGGGTTGTAATTCCCGCAGCAGCTTCGGTGTTGTCTTCAGATTTTGCTTCATTAGAAGCAGGAGTGCTCTCGATGGTTTCTTCTTTCTTATCTGCTTCACTGTTCTGCTTGTTTTCCGCATTCTCAGTCTGATCTTCTGTCTTCCCTGAAGTTTCTGAATCATTCTGCTGATTCTCACCTGGAACTGCCTCATCATCAGATTTTATATCTGTATCTTTATTGTCAGAAGTTGTGTCATCCGGGACAGATGCTTCACTGCTCTCATCACCTGTTTCCACATCTGCAGCAGTATCAGAAGGCTGATCTTCAGAACTCTCTTCTATGCTGCTGACAACAACTGTGATCTTACCTTTCACAACTTTTTTCTCAGAATCCCATCCGGAAATATAAGAAAGATCCACGTCTGCTGCTGGTTTAAATACTACTTCGCAGGTCTGCACTCTTTTATCCGGTATATATGAATCATCTGCCCAGGAAAGCGTTCCATAATCACTCTTGGGCAATGCCACTTCCGAAAGAGCAACTGGCTGATCAATTGTGATATTATCCGGAATCAGACTGGATTTCTCAAGTCTGGTCTCTGTATTCTGCCCCCATGCAGCTACTGGATAAACCTGTCCAGTCATAAGTACTGCTGTCATCGCAGCTGCCGCAAGTAATGATACGCTTTTTCTGTACATAACGTTTTTCTTCTTTTTCATCCTGGCACCTCTGTCGTAATATGTATATTAAATGTAACTGCCCACATCCCTAGAGCCTGTTTGAAAAATCATTCCCGCAATCTGCACGCCCCACTTTGCGGGAGATTTCACCCGAATTCAGTTGCCGTAGCCCGCTACGGCGCCCTCATTCGAGCGAAATCTCCCACAAATTGTGACGCACATCTTGCAGAAAGCCTTTTTCAAACACGCTCTAGCCAAATCCACATCAATCATAAAACCTATATAATCCAAAGGCAGTACAACTGTCCAAAATCAATCTAAAATTATAAACAGGTGAATTTTCACACTGTGATTCACAGTAGTTATTCAGCCCTTAACCTACACTATATCAAATCTTTACTCTTTTGTAAATATTTTGTAATAATTTATTTTTTTACCGAACTGAATTATAACACAGTTCTTCTTTTTTCGACACCCCTAATTCCACTTTTTTCGTTACTTTTCGCAATCCATAAACTCAAAGTACTGTTCATTCCGTGACCAGTAACGCGCTTCGCGATGCACAGAAAAACGAACCTTCTTGTGACAAGCACAAGAAGTAGCGTTTGCTGCGCAAACTTAATTTTCGGGTTTTCTGTGAACTTTGTTCACAAAAAACACCTCGCGGAATGTTACCAGGAACAGTAACAATTCAAATACTTTTTCCTTGCATTTTAAGCCTGAATCATGTATATTCTTTTTAATACATAAAAAAAGGAGTGAATATAGTTTGGATTCAAGTGTCCCTATACAGGCGGTCACCATACTGATTCTGGTGCTGTTGTCCGCCTTCTTTTCCTCTGCGGAGACATCCATGACGGCTGCCAACCGCATTCGGATCCATTCCCTGGCTGAACAGGGAAACAAGCGAGCCATTATCCTGGAGAAAATAATTTCCAATTCTGGAAAAATGCTCAGCACAATTTTAATCGGAAACAACATTGTAAACATTGCAGCCTCTTCCCTTGCTACCACTTTTACCATGAAAGTATTTGGGAGCATGTATATCGGCGTGGCTACCGGCGTTATGACATTACTGGTACTTCTGTTTGGCGAGATTACCCCGAAGACCATTGCCACACTGAAAGCGGATGATCTGGCGCTCACCTATGCCAGACCTATATATGCGCTTATGACAGTACTGACCCCGGTTATTTACATTGTGGGAAAACTGGCTAACGGCATTCTTTTTCTCCTTCGTGTTGATCCCAATGCGAAGAAGGACACCATCACAGAGCATGAGCTTCGTTCTATGGTAAATGTAGGGCAGGAAAACGGTGTTATTGAGAGGGAAGAAAAGCAGATGATCTACAATGTGTTTGATTTCGGTGATTCTGCTGCCAAAGATGTAATGATTCCCAGAATTGACATGACTTTTATTGACGTGGATTCCACTTATCAGGAACTTATGGATATTTTCAAAGAAGATATGCACACCCGTTTTCCTGTTTATGAGGATAACACAGACAATGTAATTGGAATTATCAATATTAAAGATCTTCTTCTCTATCCGGAAAATGAACAGTTTTCTATCCGTAAGATTCTCCGTGAGCCTTATTTCACTTATGAATATAAGCGTACCACAGATCTTATGATGGAAATGCGGAAGGCTTCCGTAAACCTTGCAATTGTTCTCGACGAATACGGCTCCACTGCCGGTCTTGTCACTCTTGAGGATCTTCTGGAGGAAATCGTAGGTGAAATCCGTGATGAATATGACGAAGATGAGGAAGAACCAATCCGTGAGATTCAGCCTGGCCGGGAGTATGAAGTTCTTGGTTCTGCCAAACTGGATGATGTCAACGAAGCACTGGGTACCAAACTTGAATCAGAGGACTACGATTCTGTAGGCGGATATATTATTGAACAGCTTGACTGCCTCCCACGCGAGGGCGAATCTGTCACCTTGGAAGACGGCATGCATCTTGTTGTAGATGAACTGGATAAAAACCGTATTGAACTGGTGCATATCTGGCTGCCAGAGCATAAAGAAAATCCAGAAGCTGCTGACGCATAAATGAATCTGTCATACTGCTGATTTTTTCATAATCTGCAAGCCTGCAAATGCCGATATTTCCGGTAGATTTCAATTGTAAAAATCCGAATGTTTCCAAAACGGATCATTCGGATTTTTCTTATCTCACCGATTTCCCAGCATTAAACAAAACTGCTTGACAATCCTGTCTATTTCGCCGGTAACAGCCTCCACACCAGTTTCTGTTTCTCTCCAGTTCTCCCTGGTAATTCCATCCGGGCAGGCCGGGCATACCATAATTACCGTCTCCGGATATAAAAGCTGATAATACATCAGCGATCTTCTGGCATGGTAAGTTTTGCAGCACAGAATCGCTTTTTTCACATGAATTTTGTGAAGGTCTGTCACCTGTCTGGAAAAAATTGCATTTTCATAGGTAAAGGTAGCCTGATTTTCCCTCAGAATAGCCTCTTCCGGAACTCCGTTTTTCAAAAGTACATTTTTAAGGAATTCCCATTCAGTCTCATAATCTCCGCCATATATTTCTTTTTTTGACTGCACACCTGCAAATTTGCCAAGTGTAATACTGTATCTTCCGCTTGGCAAAATATAGGGGGCATATCCTTCTCTATATAAAGAAGCTGCTTTTTCTGCCATATCCGGGAAACCATTTCCCGGCACGAAAATGATATCTGCTTTTTCCGGCTGGCTCTCGGCAAAAACAAACTCCTCCACATTTTTCATAAATTCATTATAATTCACGCTTTTGTTCCTTCTTTCTGCCAGAGGACTTTCCCCTGCACTTATGATTTTCCATTATAACTTTTTTTCCTGCTTTTTTCTACTTTCTTTTCACTTCGTCACAATCAACGTACAGTACCCATCCTCCCGCAATTTCTGTTCCATACGGATAGCATTATCCAGCTGTAAAAATGCACCTACCTGAACCTTATAAAGTTCTCCATCCTGCAAAATATATGCCGGATAACCTTTTTCCTGAAGCAAGTAAAGCATTCGATCCGCATTTTCCCGTTTGCGAAAAGCTCCAGTCTGTACACGGTAATACAAAGGTTCTTCACCCTGCTGCTGATCCAGAGTTCCAAGAATCGCCCCGGCAATAGCCTGCGCGATCTCAGCATTTTTTTCATCATAAAGCTGATTATCTTTGTCAGAATTTAAAAATCCGGTTTCAATAAGCAACGCCGGCATTTTTGTTTTTCGCAGCACAACAAGGCCCGGTCTTGCCTGAACTCCAATTTCACGGAATCCCAATTCGCCCAGAGCACCTACAATATTCTGTGCCATTTCATACTTAATTCCGTTTTTATCATAAACCAGCACTTCTACACCATTATACTGATTCACCTCAGGGCTGCTGTTCCTGTGAAAAGAGATAAAAAAATCCACTTTTGCCTCATTTGCCAGCCTTGCCCGCTCAAAAGGAGAAATGTAATCATCTGTAGTTCTTGTATATAAAACATCAACTCCGTTTTCAGACAGAATTCTTCCAACCTCCATAGCCAGAGCAAAATTGTCATCTTTCTCTCTGCGCCCTTTATATACCGCTCCCGGGTCGTTGCCGCCATGCCCGGCGTCAATCATAATAGAATATGGCATGTCAAAATTTCCTTTTCAAATACTATTTCTCTATTAGGATATGTAAAAAAATTACAAAAGCGACTTGACTTTTACGCTTTAAAGCGGTATTATTTTGTGCAGGCAATACTTTAAAGCAGAAAAAGCACTTTAAAACACGAAAACACTTTTTAAGGAGGAAATAAAATATGAAAAGAAAGGTTTTGTCAGTAATTCTGACCGGAGCTATGGTAGCAGGTCTTGCAGGTACAGTAACCGTACACGCTGAAGAGCAGAAAACATACAATATTGGTATCTGCCAGTTAGTTCAGCACGAAGCACTGGATGCAGCAACACAGGGATTTGAAGATGCAGTAAAAGAAGGTCTTGGCGAAGAAAACGTAACATTTGATGAGCAGAATGCACAGGGTGATTCCGCAACATGTAGTACGATCATCAACAACTTCGTATCCAGTAACGTAGACCTTATCCTTGCAAATGCTACTGCTTCTCTTCAGGCAGCTGCTGCCGGAACAAGCGATATCCCGATTCTTGGAACTGCAGTTACAGAGTATGGCGTAGCTCTTGACCTTACAGATTTTGATGGTACTGTAGGCGGCAATATTTCCGGTACTTCAGACCTTGCTCCTCTCGACCAGCAGGCAGCAATGCTGAATGAACTTTTCCCGGATGCTAAGACTGTAGGACTTCTGTACTGCTCCGCAGAACCAAACTCCCAGTATCAGGTTGATACGGTGAAGGCAGCTCTTGAAGATCTTGGATACACTTGCGAATACTACGCATTCTCTGACTCCAACGATATTTCTTCTGTTGTAACAAATGCAGTTGCAGACAGTGACGTTATCTATGTTCCTACCGATAACACAGCAGCTTCCAACACAGAGCTGATCAACAACATCTGCCTTCCGGCAAAGGTTCCGGTAATCGCAGGTGAAGAAGGAATCTGCTCCGGATGCGGTGTTGCTACACTTTCCATCAGCTACTATGATCTTGGAAAAGCAACTGGTGAAATGGCAGTTAAAATTCTGAAAGATGGTGAAGATATCTCTACAATGCCAATCGAATATGCACCAAACTTCACAAAAGAATACAATGCAGACATCTGTGCTGAGCTGGGAATTGAAGTTCCGGATGACTATGTTGCAATCGGTGCTGACGCAGAATAATTACTGGTTTATAACATATGCAGTAATGCACAATAAAAATTTTCATATTTGTTTGACAGTTAATTTAGACATTCAGTTGCTTTTAGAGCTTGTCAAAAGACTCTGACAGTAATCAACACAGACAGCGGGAAGGGAAGCCTCTCTCGCTGTTTGTGTCGTTTCTGAAGGAATGTATTTTTAAGTATATTTTATGCATAATTATGCATAAAATAGCATTTCTTCCAAAATGAATATTTCTGTTTACGCAAATAACAAAAAGCCAGTTACTCCACATACAAAACACTATAAAGATTCCAGTAACTGTCTTTTTCAAACATTTGTCCACAAAACAAATGTTGATGTTCACACAGTGAACACCAGAGTGTATTTGTAAAAGGCTTTCTGCAAGATGTGTGTCACAATTTGTGGGAGATTTTGTCCGGGTGAGGTCGTCGTAACGGGCTACGACAACCGAATTCAGGCAAAATATACCGCACAGTGGGGCGTACAAATTGCGAAAATGTTTTTTCAAACACGCTCCAGCAAACAAATCACGCATGCAGGAGGATAAAGACATGCAAATTGCAAACTTAATCATGGCACTTCCGGGTGCCGCTGCCCAGGGTCTGATCTGGGGTATTATGGCTATTGGCGTATATCTTACATTCCGTGTCCTTGACATCGCCGATCTGACCGTAGACGGTACCATGTGTACCGGAGGTGCTGTCTGCGTCATGATGATGACCAGCGGACATAACGTATGGGTATCTCTTTTAGTTGCCACTTTGGCTGGTATGACAGCTGGTCTTGTTACCGGTATTTTCCATACCTTTATGGGAATCCCGGCCATCCTTGCTGGAATCCTGACACAGCTTTCCCTGTACTCTGTTAACCTGAAAATCATGGGAAAAGCAAACCAGGCTATCAACGTTGATAAATACCCGATCCTGATTTCCTTACGCCGTATAAAAAATGTACCGATCACTCAGAACACAATTCTTATCGTCGCTTTATTTATTGTTGTGATCATCGCAGTTCTTTACTGGTTTTTCGGAACAGAGCTTGGATGTTCCCTCCGTGCTACCGGATGCAATCCAAACATGTCCCGTGCACAGGGTATCAACACTGATTTTTGCAAAGTACTTGGACTTATGATTTCCAACGGACTTGTTGCTCTTTCCAGCGCCTTGCTTGCACAGTATCAGGGATTTGCAGACGTCAATATGGGACGTGGTGCTATCGTAATCGGACTTGCTGCTGTTATTATCGGCGAAGCGATTTTCAGCCGTATTTTCCGCAATTTCGCGCTCCGTCTTCTGGCCGTAGCATTTGGTTCCATTCTCTACTATCTGGTTCTCCAGACTGTTATCTGGATGGGTATCGACACTGACCTTCTGAAAATGCTGTCTGCACTTGTAGTTGCTGTCTTCCTGGCAGTGCCTTACTGGAAGGGAAAATATTTCGCAAAACCAGCAAAACGCGGAGGTAAGAACAATGCTTGAGATCAAAAACATATATAAAACCTTTAATCCAGGAACCATCAATGAAAAGGTGGCTCTGAACGGGCTTTCCCTGAAATTAAATGAAGGCGACTTTGTTACTGTCATCGGCGGCAATGGTGCCGGAAAATCCACAATGCTGAACGCAGTTGCCGGTGTATGGCCAGTAGACGAGGGACAGATCATCATTGACGGAACAGATGTCACCAAACTTTCCGAGTACAAGCGAGCAGCTTATCTGGGACGTGTATTCCAGGATCCCATGACCGGAACTGCTGCTACCATGGGTATTGAAGAAAACCTTGCTCTTGCAAAACGCCGCGGAAAAACAAGATTTCTTCGTTCTGGTATTACAAAAGCCGAACGAGAAGAGTACAAAGAGCTTCTGAAGATTCTGAATCTTGGTCTTGAAGATCGTCTTACCTCTAAGGTGGGTCTTCTTTCCGGAGGTCAGAGACAGGCACTTACGCTTCTCATGGCAACCCTTCAGAAGCCAAAGCTTCTCCTTCTTGATGAGCATACCGCTGCCCTTGACCCCAAAACAGCTGCCAAGGTGCTGGATATCACAGACAGGATTGTCAACCGCGATCACCTTACTACACTGATGATTACGCATAACATGAAGGACGCTATTGCTCACGGCAACCGCCTGATCATGATGATGAATGGAAAAATCATTCTTGATATCCAAGGAGAAGAAAAGAAAAAGCTTACCGTAAAACAGCTTCTTGATAAATTTGAGGAAGCCAGCGGAGAAGAGTTCTCCAACGATTCCGCAATTCTCGGATAGAAATTCATAATTTGGTTTTTAGAAACTGCAGCAGATTGGTTTACAATCTGACTGCAGTTCTTTTTTGCAATCAAAATTTCTGCCGAAAACACCCATTGTACAAAAAGTCCGAAAATGACGTAACTACACTTGTTTCTATCTGTTTATCCGTTCTCTTCACTGTCAGATTTCAACTTGTTTAAATCAATAAATACGGTGCCTTTATACATCAGAAAATCTCCGGTCTCTCTACAATATCTGTATATTTTGTCCGTGAGAAAATCTTCTTCCGGAGTTGCCTCCCGCAAAGTTTCTCTCAAAACATTTTCAAGATCCTCCGGATAGGAATGATCAGCGTTGTGGATCATCACCTCATGAATGCTCGTAAAAACCATATAGAAATCTGCATCCATCAGATCTGCAAGCCTTTTGGCCACGCCTGGCAAGAATATTGCAACGGCTCCGTTTGTCCTTCTGGCAGTGCTCAGACAGCTTCCGATGCTGTCCCTTGTCAGATAGAATTCATGGTTCAGATCCATGAAGCATTCTCCATCATAATCTGGATTGTAGACCAGTTTTTCCCAATAAAAAATTCTGGGCGGCGAAATAAAATACGTATTTAGAAGAGCTGCGTCAAAAACTGTCTTTTCATCCTTTCCCCATTCTTTTATGTTATCCGTGCGTATTTTCATGCTGCTGATCCGGCCATCCAAATTTCCCACCTGCATGTATAGCACAAGTGCAATATCGCCCACTACACGGTATACTGCCTTCGACAGTTCCCGTTCATGGCGTTCTACATTAAGTGCCCGGATAAAAAGATCATTTTTCACCTTTTCGTAGTTATTCAGATTTTTGGTTTTCTCAAAAAATCCAGCTGTTTTTAATTTACGTATTTCACTTTCCACTGTTTTTGCAATCTGTTCCAGTGAAACACCATCCTCATAATCCTCAAAAAGCTCTTCCGTGTGAATTCCGCAGACTTCTTTTCCCACTGAAGACGCATTGCACTCTACAAACAGCCGGTCGCCGTTTGGTGTCATGCCATTTTCGTCCCGTTCTTCAAAGTAAATCTGTTTCTCATTAAGTCCAAGCCATTCCATTAGAGATTGGCGCAGACTCTCCACAAATACCTCATACTCTCTGCTCATATATAATTCCTTTCTTGATAAAAACGGGCGAAATGCCCTAACGAATACTGACCTTGCTGTGCACTGCAAATGATCCGTATTTGAAATAAAAGATGGAAGCAGATATTTAGAAATAGATAAGGCTTCCATTTGAGTTGCTGTATGGATAGTATATAAGATATGAATGTGTTTGTAAAGGATTTTCTATCGACAATTTCCCCTTGCAATAAAAGCTGTTATTACTGTTCACGACCTTCACAGCAGCACGCTTCGCGATGCACAGAAATCATGTTCACATGATTTCGCGCTGTAATTCTCGTATTTGCTTTAAACTTTGTTCACCCAAAAAACGCCTCGCGGGTCGTTAACAGTGAATAGCAACAAGCTGTGATGGTTGTTTTCTTTATTCATAGAAAACATTTTATAAATATTGCCAGTATAAACAACAAAGGGCCTGCCGTAAATACGGCAGACCCATAAATAATCTTAAATGATTATGCCTGAGGACCAGCTGCAACAAGTGCTTTACCAGCTGCATTTCCTTCATATTTCTTGAAGTTCTTAACGAAACGATCTGCAAGATCTTTTGCTTTAACTTCCCACTCAGAAGCATCAGCGTATGTGTCACGAGGATCAAGGATACCTGTGTCAACGCCTGTAAGCTCTGTAGGAACCTCAAAGTTAAAGAATGGAATCTTCTTAGTCGGTGCTGTTAAGATAGCGCCGCTGAGGATTGCATCGATAATACCACGAGTATCTTTGATGGAGATACGTTTTCCTGTTCCATTCCATCCTGTATTAACCAGGTATGCTTTTGCTCCGCTCTTCTCCATTTTCTTAACCAGCTCTTCAGCGTATTTTGTCGGATGCAATTCAAGGAATGCCTGTCCGAAGCAAGCTGAGAATGTAGGTGTAGGCTCTGTGATTCCACGCTCTGTACCAGCAAGTTTAGCTGTGAATCCAGACAGGAAGTAGTACTGAGTCTGCTCTGGTGTCAAGATAGATACTGGAGGAAGTACTCCGAATGCATCTGCGGAAAGGAAGATAACATTCTTAGCAGCTGGTGCGGAAGAAATCGGGCGAACGATTTTCTCAATGTGGTTGATCGGATAAGATACACGAGTGTTCTCTGTAACGCTCTTATCAGCGAAATCAATCTTTCCTTCTGCGTCAAGTGTAACGTTCTCAAGAAGAGCATTTCTCTTGATTGCATTGTAAATATCCGGCTCAGAATCCTTGTCAAGGTTGATAACCTTAGCATAGCAACCGCCCTCGAAGTTGAACACTCCGTTGTCGTCCCAGCCGTGCTCATCATCACCGATAAGGAGTCTCTTAGGATCTGTGGAAAGTGTAGTCTTACCTGTTCCTGAAAGGCCGAAGAAGATAGCGGTGTTCTCACCGTTCATATCTGTATTTGCAGAGCAGTGCATGGAAGCGATGCCCTTAAGTGGCAGATAGTAGTTCATCATGGAGAACATACCTTTCTTCATCTCTCCGCCATACCATGTATTGACAATAACCTGCTCGCGGCTTGTAATGTTGAACATTACAGCTGTCTCAGAGTTAAGACCTAATTCTTTGTAGTTCTCTACTTTAGCCTTGGAAGCGTTGTAAACAACGAAATCTGGCTCGAAGTCTTTCAGTTCTTCTTCTGTAGGCTGGATGAACATGTTTGTTACAAAGTGTGCCTGCCAAGCAACCTCAACGATAAAACGGATTGCCATACGAGTATCTTTGTTAGCACCGCAGAATGCATCAACTACGAAAAGTCTCTTGTCGGAGAGCTCTTTCTTAGCGATCTCTTTCACTGCTTCCCATGCTTCCTGTGATGCAGGATGGTTATCATTCTTATATTCGTCAGATGTCCACCATACGGTGTCTTTAGAATTCTCATCCATTACGATATATTTGTCTTTAGGAGAACGTCCGGTATAAATACCTGTCATAACGTTAACAGCGCCAAGCTCGCTGACCCGTCCTTTTTCAAAGCCCTCAAGACCTGGTTTGGTCTCCTCTTCAAATAACATTTCATAAGAGGGGTTGTAAACAATTTCTGTAGTTCCGGTAATACCATACTTTGTTAAATCGATTTTTGCCATCTTACACTTAACCTCTTTTCTCTAAAATGGAATTCATCTGCGAATGCAGATTTATAGCTTCAGTCCGCATCTCACCGTAATACATATCAAAGAATATTACCTGCGGTCACAGCCTCTATGGTACAAAACCAAAGGAATGGAACCGGATTGATTCCCTTTTTCCTTATCCTATATTATACATATCTGAAGGATAAAATCAACACAATTTTCCGTTTTTTTGTATTTTTGTTAAAGTTTTATCATATAGAAAACACGCCTCTGACATTTTATGAGACGTGTTTTCTAATGATATTTTTATTGCATTAGAGCGTCATTGCGAAATTCTTAGATTGAGGTTATTGTAGTCCTGTTGAATAAATTGTCACTAGAATAGGGAATAGAAAATGTTCAAAACGCACATTTTTGCATTGTTTTTTTGTTTTTACTATTTTTATTTCATCATTACGTTTATCATATTGCGTATACTCTTCCAACCTATATCTTCTCATTTTTCTCCAGATACGCAAGAAATCCTTCGCAGCCTTCTACTACATCTCTATAAGTAGATTCAAAATCCCGCGTATACCACGGATCAGCAATATCTCTGGGATTATCTGAATAATCCAGTAAGAGCTTCACTTTCCCTTCCGGATCCTTTCCTACAATTCGCAAGATATTCCGAATGTTTCTCTCTTCCATTCCCAGAATATAATCATATTTTCCATAATCTGCTTTGGTGATCTGTACCGCTCTTTTCCCCTCGTAGGAAATCCCATGCTTTGCCAATTCCCGCTTTGCCGGCGGATAAACCGGATTCCCGATTCCATTCCAGATTTCCTCTGTACTAGTGGCTGCAGACGCAATGTAAAATTTAGCCTTGATACCTCGTTTCGTAACCATATCCTTCATAACGAATTCAGCAATAGGGCTGCGGCAGATATTGCCGTGGCAGACAAATAACACACTTATCATTGCTTAAAACTCCTTGAAATGCTGTATTTACGCTGTTTACAGGCATTTTCCGATAATCTTCAATCCTGTCATTTTCCTGTATATCACAGCATAAATTCGTATATTTTCTTATCCAAATTTAGTAACTTCTTAGTAATAATCAGCCTGGAAAACAGGCTTTCTAAGAACCTTATCATCAGATTATTTTTAATTCTTTTTTCTATTATTTTATCATACTATGCCAGTTTTGCAATCCTATTCATCTCTTCTTTTGCATCAATTAATCCCAGATGCGTATATACATTTAACGTAACCCCTATATCAGAATGTCCCATTAAATATTGGAGTGCTTTCGGATTCATTCCAGCTTTCGCCATATTGGAACAATATGTATGCCTACATACATGTGGATGTGTCAAGTATAGGACAAAAAAAATTTTATTTTTTTCTGCCGAAGACTATCTGACGCTTCCATCAGGTAGTCCCAGCACCTTTATTATCTTTTGATAAGTCATTCTTGTCCTGCTCAAGTTATCTCTGTTCTGAAAAAATATCGTCAAAATTCCATTCGATTTCAATTTCATCCTGACTATGAACACGGATCACCTTGATAACCTCACGCAGCTTCTCTGTATCGAACTTCTGAATTCCCAAGAAATCTTTTAGTTTTATTTTATCAGAAAGTTCATTTTGTTCAAGAAGCTTTTTACTATTCTTCGCATCTTCTATCTTTCGTTTTATTTCATCCAGCTGTACACTTATCTTTTCAGCTCTCTGCTTATACGAATCACGATCTATACGACCATCTTTGTAATCATCATAGAGTTTCATCTTTTCCGAGGTCAACTGTCGGCTCTGTTTTTGCAATTCTGTAGTATTGATCTCTTTGTATTCACATTGTCTTTTGGAAGATACTTTCTTTCCTTTTTTCAACATTGACGCTGCATACTGACGGACAAGCCCAAGGATATTCTCCTCCATCGGTTCCCTACGAATCACCAGACTTCGGCACACAGGATCACCATTGGTTCTGGCATCTGAACATTTCAGCAGATGCTCTGTTTCTTTTAACAGAGAATGCCCACAGTTGGCACATATCAGCAAGGCCGGCTGTTTTTTACGTCTTTCCAGAGTAAAATTGGTGCGTGATTCTGCAACACTTCTCTTCTTTTTCGGATGCATTTCATTTGCTTTTTCAAACAATTCCCTGTCTATAATTGCCGTATGATGATTTTCCAGGCGAACCCATTCTGTTTCATCATTCAGAACTGCTTTATGGCCCGTATGCATACTGCAACGTGTTTTGCCCCAGATTCTGGTTCCAATATAAATCTCATCCCGGACGATTGCCGATACTGTCGTAGGGCTCCAGTGTTTCTTTTTGATCGTGTCAAACCTCTGGAACTGCACCTGATCCCCTCTTGATAATTTCTGCTCATCACAAGTAGCAATCGCCTGTCTGTTCAATTCCCTTGTAATATCTGCAAAACTTGTTCCCTCCGCTGCCATCTGAAAAATCATTTTCACGACTTTTGCAGCCTCCGGATCAACTTCCAGCCTTCCATCTTTTCCTTTTTTATAGCCATATCTGGCATTTACCGGAAGACGTGTACCATTTTTTGTTCTCGTCTGCATTGCTGATGAAATTTTCTTGGACAAATCCAGGCTATACATATTGTATACCAGATTCTGCAATGCCACATTCATTCCACCAGTCATTCCGCTGCTTGCTGCACTGTCATAGCTGTCATTAATCGAAATAAATCGAATCTGCAGAAGTGGAAAAATATATTCAATATAAAATCCAACTTCCAGATAGTCTCTTCCGAATCTGGAAAAGTCTTTTACAACTACACAGCCGATTTCTCCACTTTTCATGTCATCCTGCAGCTGTTGAAATCCCTGCCGTTTAAAATGAGTACCGCTGACACCATCATCCACATATTCCAGGATATCTGCCTCATCTACACCCAGCTGATCAATCACAAATGATTTTAACAGAATTCTCTGAGAAGTTACACTGTCGCTCTCTTTTTTAGCTCTGCCATCTACATTGTCATCTTCTGCGGATAAACGGATGTAAACAGCTGTTTTTCTATGATCTGTCATCTTGACTGCGCCTCCTTCTCTTTCTTTAATTTCTGTAAATCTGCAAACTGATCGTCATATACCAGCTTGATCTCATAATCATACTTACCATGGATAATAATTGAATCCACAAAGGCATCTGCCATTTCTTTTGTCAGCTTACGCTTTGACATATAAGTATGTATCACTTTTCCCCATCCTTCCTCGATATGATAATCCTTGGAATACCGTACCTGTGCCGCCAATACTACATCCAGGCGGTTCTTGATGTTTTCTATTTCATTGGAATAGATCCGAGAAAACTGTATGTATTCTTCTTCTGTAATCAGACGTTCCGAATAATCCTCATATAAATCAGATTTACGCTTGCTGATCCTGCTCAACTCCCGCCGAAGTTTCCCCACTTCCTTATCCAGAAGCAAATACTGTGTCTGGTTTCTGGAAGCAGAATTCATTTCACGGATCAGTTTCTCTGTATCCAATACGGCTTTCATATGTGACTGGATCAGGCGAAGGACGTCTTCATCCACGTATTCTTTTTTGACTCTGTGCCCCTTACACTGATTTCCTCCGGATTTATGGTTCGCATCTGCACCACAGATATAATAAAATGTCCCTGTTTTTTCTCTGGACAACACCATGCGGTTCCCACAACCCCCACACCTGATCTTGCCGGTATAGAAATTATGATTCCGAATGGCTCCATTATTCAGCTGATGCTTCTTTTTGTATGCTTCCGTAAATTCCCGGATTTTTTCCTGTACCTGCCGGAACAGTTCTTTATCAATAATTCCTTCGTGGGTATTCTCAGCATAGAGCCACTCACTCTCCGGTAGATTTCTCTGCTTGTTTCCTTGAAAAACACTCTGCTGATATTTTCCATATACAGAATCTCCGGTACAATGGACATCCTGAAGTACACGTTTCACTTCATAATTATTCCAAGGTTTGGATTCCGGTGAAGGCTTTTCGCCTGTTTTATAATATTCCCTCTGCAAAGTCGGGGAAAGGATACCATCTGTATTCAGTCTTTTTGCAATATCGCTGTAGCTGCATCCATCCATATACATAGTAAAAATTTCTCGTAAATGTCCGGCAGCCTCCTCGTCAACTACCAGCTGGTGTCTGTCCTGTTCTGATTTCCTGTATCCATAAGGTTCCCATGCACCAGTAAATTTTCCTTCTTTCCACAGGGCTTTTTTGGCACTGCTGCTCTTTTTTGCAAGGTCTTTGGAATAAAACTCATTGATGATATTTTTTAAGGGAACTGTCAGATCCACTCCCTCACGGAAAGAATCAAAGTCATCCGTCACAGCAAGAAACCGCACATGAAAAAACGGAAATACACGCTCAATATAATTACTTGTCTCTACATAATTCCTTCCAAGTCTGGATAGATCCTTTACAATCACACAGTTAATTTTTCCATGCTTGATATCTTCCATCATCTGCGTAAAACCAGGACGGTCGAAATTTGTACCAGAATAATCAGAATCCTTATATATTTCTGCAACTGCGATGTCTTCCGTATCTGCCACAAAGTTTTTCATCAGTTCCACCTGGGTTTCTATCGTTCCTCTTTCTAAGGTTTCTTCTGTTTCCATTGAAATTCTGGCATACAATCCTGCCCGGAACGGTCTGCTCACCTCTGTCTGGACGGTTGCACTGCTGACTACTTCCGGAATGTTTTTCCTGCTCTTTCGTGCCATTTTATACAACCTCCTTTACATTGACCTGCAGATTGTTATCATCATCTATTACCATATCAACTCCCATAGCAGGTAATTGATTCAGCAATGTCTGATAACAATCATCAAAATCAAAAGTGATCTCTATATTCTTTTTATCATATACTCTGATTTGCCTGATCAGTTCTACCACCACAGTGCGGGACAGTTCTTCAATATCCTGATATTTCACAAAATAATCCAGCCAGGTATTGGCTTTGTCTGCTTTTTCCAGCTCGTTATCCATTTCTTTCTGGATCGCACGGATACTCTCTTCCGCATTTCTAAGCCGCTTTCCATATGCTGCATGAAGCTCTACATAGTCTTCTTTTGATACAATGCCCTCTTTCATATCCGAATAGAGCATCATCCGTAACTCCTTACAGCGTTCTTTCTCCTGCTTTTTCTTCTCCAGCCTGTCCTGCAGCTTTTTCATATTGATCTCCTGAAATGGCACAGTACCGATAAATTCCAGGACTCTTTTCAGGTGCAGGATATTCTGGATATGCTGTTTCAACATCACTAATACGGCATCTTCCAGATCCTTTTCCGGTATTCTATGACTGGAACAGCGTTTTGTTTCTTTATTTGTGGAACATAGATAATAAGCATATTTTTTTCCTGCCACAGTAGAAACCTTTCTTGTCATAGGTGCTCCACAATCCGCACATACAGCAATTCCGGATAACAGATATACCTGCTTTTGGTCAGGTGAAGTACGTGTATCCATGCCAAGAAGCCTCTGAACAATTTCAAAATCACGGTCACTCACCAGAGGTTCATGATTTTTCTCAATCCGGATCCAGTCATCTTCCGGTTTCACATAAGTCTGCTTCACTTTATGGTTTGGAGTTGTCCTTTTTCCCTGTACAAGGTTTCCGATATAAACCTCGTTTTCCAGTATCCTGCGGACCGTAACGGAACTCCAAAGTGCCTGTTCTTTCTGCCGGAAACCTGTTTCATAACGACTGCCGCTGCTTATTTTATACTCAAATGGGGAAAGAATACCCAGTTCATTTAAACGATTAGCGATCGCATCCTGACTCATTCCCTGCAGCTTCATCTTAAAAATATCCTGTACTACACCGCCCGCCGATGGATCAATCTCTAATTTATGCTTATCTGTCTTTGTCTTCCTGTATCCAAATGCTACAAACGGAGTCACGCACTCGCCTTTTTTCCTCTTAATCTCAAGATTACTCCTGATCTTAATAGAAATATCACGACAATAAGCATCGTTGATTAAATTTTTAAATGGGATAATGATTTCGTCTGCCTGATTCTTTCCCTTAAGACTGTCATAATTATCATTGATGGCAATAAAACGCACACCAAGAGCCGGGAATAATCTCTCGATATACTTCCCGGAATCAATATATTCCCTTCCAAATCGTGATAAATCTTTTACCACTACGCAGTCTACAATCCCATGCCGGATATCTTCCAGCATTGCCTGGAATGCAGGGCGCTCAAAATTAGAGCCTGAGTAGCCATCATCAACTCGGACTGAAACAACTTCAATATCTTTTTTGTCTTTCAGGAAATCCAGAATCAAAGCTTTCTGGTTAGAAATGCTGTTACTTTCCAGTTTTGCTGAACTGGAAATATCGCCATCTTCTTTAGATAATCTGACATAGATGGCGGCATGATAGATTTTGTTGATATTCTGATACATATCTTACCTCCTTTTATTACGTCAGAAAATCCATGTAATAAAAGGGGGCTGCATAATTTGTCCTTACCGACATTCTAACACAGTCCCCTCAATTTTACCAGTACTTTTTCAGACACTCAGAAGCATATTCTCAAATGCCTGCTCCATAGATATACCGTTATTTGCAAATCTGACTTTTACTTTCATATTACCGATCCGGACCAGATAAGGATTTCCTACTTTATTCAGAAAAATATCTCTCCGTTCCTGAAGCGATTTATTTCTGTCTGTTTTTATCATCCGTAGATCAGTCATTTCATTGATATCCACATCACTGAAATCCTGATCCAGATAATTTCTATATTCCTCTGCTGTCATGCCCTTCTCCTTCCATTCCCATCTGAATCCGTACTGCTTTCAGTACCCGATCCAGGCTCCACTTATTTACTCTTCCGCATTTCTCAATAATACATTTTGTAGAAATACTCATAACCTGTTCAGCCAATGCCAGGCTTCCTTTTCGGATCCCTGTCATATCGTACTTACTGATAAATACATGTGTTGGCAAATACCGCTTCTTATATATTCTTGACGTCAGCGGAACTACTGTAATGACTGAACTGTATGTATTAGCTTTGTTGTTACTTACTACGATCACCGGTCTTACTCCACCCTGAACCGAAGTTGTCGGAAACATACCGAGATCCGCCCATAAGATATCTCCTCTTCGAATCGTCACTTGTCATCTCTCCAATCTTTTTTTATTTGTAAAGCATCCCTAGCGCTATATTGGCTCCACAGGAATACGGCAGAGTTCCTTTCCAAGATGGAAAGCTCTGCCGCATAACCTCTATAACCAATTTGATTATTAAACAGTGCTCGCTCGATTCTATTTATCCTCGATACCCCGAATCGTTACTCCTGCATCTGCAGGAAGGGAATAATAACCTGTCCGAATGCTATACTCCGGACCACAACCCAAAAACTCTCGTTTCCAGGCTCTGGCAGTTCATAGGTTTACCAATTACAGACTTCTCAGGGTCTGCAAGTGTATCGCATCTCACACATGTCATCGCATCACCAGCCTGCCGACTGGCTTTGGTCAGTGCTTTTTCGCAGCATTATTAGCTCTAAAAATGTTTTTACGTCTTATAATCCTATAGCGGCATCTTCCTCGTGCTCACTGTATGAAATGTCACGTCAGTTATTATTGGATATTCAGTTATCACGGTGCGTTTTAGGGAGTCCTTAAAGCTCCTCTAATTACTAAAGTCAAATGACTTCGGAAGATGCAAAAGATTTTGAAAAATTTTTTAAAAAAATTTATTCATATACATTTCACGCATCTTATTAAGAATGGATTTCAGCTTGTATGACAGCATCTGTCTGGAAATTCCCATAATCTCTGCCATCTGTGTCTGTGTCTTGTTTTCAAAGAAAATACCGTAAATAATCATGCGTTCCTCGGAGTTCAGCTGATTGATCACTTTGTGGATATCCTGCTGTTCCATTTTTGTCAGCACACTATGCTCCACATCACAATTCAGATCCGGAAAATCCTCTATCATAAAGCCTTCTCCATCAATGGACTGACCACTGTAAGGTACTTCCCTCAACATCTTGTCCACGACCTCTCCCAATTCGTTTTTGATTTCTACCTTTTTTGCCTTGCTGCTTCTATAAAAATTGTTCATCGCATACGCAACCTCTTTTGTAATCTCAATCATCTCTCCATCAATATTTGCGTAATACTTTCCTTCATAAAAATATGGGTGTTCAATATACATGTCCGTTCCTCCTGAATTTGAAATCTCGTTGCTTGTTTCAAATCCAGAAGGCGGACCTCTGTTTAGAATCATGCCTGCTCCGCCTTTATCCTGCCGGGACATACCCGCAGTTATTGGCTGAGAAATTCAGGCACGAAAAAAAGCCCCAGTAGTTTTTTTCTTAACTACTGAGGCCTTCGTCTCTTTCTTATATTCAGTTATCTATGCCTTCTTTCATCAGCATAATCATTGTATCAGGATAAAGTTCACAAAGTATCCGCAATACATTCCTATAAGTTCACATCATTATTGAAATCGTACATATTTCAGTATAAAAAGTTCACCGTGTTATTCTTCTACTTCTTTTCCATCTATATATAGTTGAAATTTATCAGGATTATTGACAACATCATAGTCCTTTCCATATTCTACAGGTCTGTATTCGGCTGTCATTACCGATTCCCCATCTTCAATATCCTCTTTCCATAAATAGATGTTCATATCAAGACTCGTCGCATATCCCCTGTCTGTGGAGAATTTTGTCGAATGAAAAGAATTCTCCTTGTACATCTGCAAAAGTTCTCTTGCAAACGCTTCTCTATCCTCAATATTTTCCCGGTTAGCTACTACGGTTAGATTTTCATCCTGATTTATGGAAAATGTTCCTACTACATCAGGTTCACCTTCCTTATGACCAGATTCAGGTTTCCCATAAATACTTCCTGTAGCAATTATCAAGATGACTGCTCCTGAGATTACTGCAATTATCTTTCTTTTCATATTTTCATTAATTTCCTTTTAATTGTTTTACTGCGTAATTGATTACTTCTTCCGGTGTGGGTCTGTCTCCTTTAAGTGTCATTTTCTTCCATTCTTCCTGCACATCCGGATCAGGATTATCAAATCCTGCATCTATGGCTATCTGCATTTCTCTGCGTACCTCTTCTGGTGTTGTGTTGTACTTTTTTGCAATTTTCTCATAAATAGTTTTCTCTCTCATTCATTTTCCTCCAATATATAAGTAGAATTACACATTGTTCTATAGAACTAATTTAGCATATTTCTATTATCATGAAAAGACACTTTACAATTTAAAGCGGAATAAAAAGTCAAAAAAAAGAAGAGCTACTTGCTCTTCCCAGTTTGTCATATTACTCTTCCAATAATGTATGAATTACTTTGATAATTTTTTTCTGCTCTTTGATCGGAAGTTTTTCTATTTTCTCTGTCAGCTCATTGGTAACACCTGTAACTGAATGTGCCACAACATCAATCAAAAGAGTATCTGCAGAAACATCTAATGCATTTGCAATTGCAACAAAGGTATCCAATTTTGTAACTTTCAAGCCTCTCTCTATTACACTCACATGCGTCGGACTTAAATTTACTAATGCAGCCAGTTCCTCTTGCGTGAGATTTTTTGCTTCTCGTGCTGATTTGATTCGCTGTCCTACTGCCTTCAAATCCATCGTAACACCTCCTCCAGAACGAATAATCGTTCTGGATTTAGTATACTTGTGGATATCTTAAATATACAGAATCGCAAAGCCAAGTTCTAATTCTACAGAACTATATTTCAAGATTTTCTTTGCATATTCGTAAAATAGAGTTATGATTGAAGCAGCTAAATCAAAGGAGGTATCAAATCATGAAATCACATAAATACTGGTCCCTAGGCGCACTTTTCTGTATGTTGGGATGCATTTATTCTGGAATCAGAAAATCTATGACTGCACATAAATACTTTGCCTATTCTTCATTGCTTTGTATGGGCATGTCCATTTATTCCGGTCACAAACTGGTTTCTCCAAAGAAGAAAAAAATCACTGAATCAAACAATAGTGAAAATAATTGAACAAAAAATTGACCTCTATTCATCAAAGACAAAGTTGCTGGAGAGTTTTTTCCCTCCAACAACTTTCTTCATCTTTAAGCCATTGAAACACAATACTGTCCAATCAACTTCATCCAACTATTATATTTATTCTTTTCACACACCTTTCGGCAAATTTCATTTTCCATCAGTACACAGAACATCTTATCATAATCAAATGCCAAAACAGCACCATTCACATGGTTTTCCACTGCTTTCTGATCTATGCTTTTCAAGCGTGTGACCATTTTCTCAATTTCTCCATTTCCCAAGTTACCGATATTTTTGCAGATAAACCGAAAGAAATTCAACGTTGCATATTCGTCATGCCAATGGAACTCTTCTGGATTGTTTTTTATTTTACTGGCTCGCTGCTGTTCTTTGATTATCTGAGCAGCTACACCTTTCATCGAATCTTCGTATCTCATATTACTCACCTACTCTTCCTCTACGCCCAGTGACGGTTTAAATCTTTTATCCTTTGCCTGCGGTACCACGATCTCATAAAAATAAAATCCTAAATATCCAAGGGCCTGCTTCTTCATCTTATAAAAAGAAGTCCTGCCTATTCCCAGTTCCTGCTGCACTTCCACATCTGTCTTATTGTAATGACTGCAAAAGCAGGAATGAAGAATTTCACTGAGTGTCACACCATTGGGAGCATAAAATTTCACCAGTGTCATTCCCCGATAGATCATGTCCGACAGTCCATAAATAATCATCAGGTTATTCATCTCCCGGTGCATCTTTGGCACGTTCAGCTGATGATTATAAATGCTCAGGTAGCTTAACGCATATGCCATATCTTCATTGATCTTCTCCTGGCACTCCATATCCAGTTCTTCCAATACGACCTGATTTTCCAAAATCAGCTTCTGGTAACTTGTCATCAGTTCTTTAATATCAGTATAATGTCTTTCGATTGTAACTTCCAGATAATCCTGTGCATGGCTTGCCATCTGGAAGGTAATCTCTTTCATTGATTTAATTGCATAATCTCTGTCTGTCATCAGTTTCAAAATCTCCTTATCATCATCACACTAACTGGCGGTCTTTCAGACCAGTTCGCTTTCCCCATGATTTTGATGGGAAGCAATTACTTACTACAATTTGCAGAAGCGGATATCCAAAAGGCATTGTGGGAGTTGCCTTTGCTGACCGGAATCCATCTTCTTATGTAAAACCTGCAGGAATATAAAGGGAAAGTGACTATCCCTGCCGGTTAATAATCCAAATAATATCGTCTATACCTATCTCTCCTTATGCTGTTTTTCTCTCCATAAACCATTTATCCACTTCGTAAAACAAATGGCTTTCCTGTCCCTGTATCATACAGGTGTACATCATTCCTACACCGCCTGCCTTTCTGCTGGCGCATCGCTCGATTTTCAAAATTCTGTCAATGCTATACTTTCTTCCATCCTCCCATGTAAAAAATATGGGAACCAGCTGTCCGTCTTTCCGAAACTCTGCCACTACATCTACATATACTTTGTTCATGCCGACACCTCACTATAAAATCTCGATTGCTCTTGGCGATGCCGGAATCCTTCGGATATATCCGTTTTGCTCCAACTGCTTGATTCTGGAAAAAGCAGATGATGTTGATTTCACCCCGATCAACTCTCCAAATTCCCGAACTGTCGGCGGATATCCATGCTCCTTCGTATAATTCAAAATACACTGATAACTTTCTTCCTGTTTTCTGGTTAATGCTTTTTTCAAATCTATCCCTCCAATTACCCATGAAAATAACTGTGTGGATGGACCGTGTGCGTACCAGCGTCTAAGTGGGATAAGACTTTATCCTGGTACATTGCCGCTCGCTGTATACTGAAATATCCAAACCGTCGTCTTATCTCATCTACAGTACGATCCAGCTTCTCTAACTTTTCTTTTTTCTCCTGATTTCCAAATAAATCCAACTGCACGGGAATATCATCTAACACAAGATCCGCAGCTCGGATTCCCAGGCTTCTAATGGGATGTTCCCATTTGTAATTATCTTTAAATAGCTGAAATGCTGCAGTTACAATCTCATTTGTAATATTCGTTGGCTGTCGTAAATGTATCTGTCTGGAAAAACTATACAATCCATTATCTCGAACTGTAATTTCTACTGTTTTGCATTTAAATCCATGTTTCCGCAATCGTGCAGCTACACTTTCTGCCAATGCTATTTGAATGATCCAAACATCCAGATCATTTTCCAGATCTCTCGGTGTTGTGGTGCTATTACCTATCGACTTTACTGGAGCTTCATACCCTTCCTTGCAAACCGGATCTTCATCCCAGCCATTTGCGAAAGCCCATAATACATTTCCTATTTTTCCAAAATGGCTCTCTAACAACTTTTCGTCTGATTCCGCAAGTTGCCCGATTGTCCGGATTCCAAGTTTTTGCAATTTCTTATTTGTCTGTCTTCCGACATAAAGCAAATCTGACGCAGGAAGCTGCCATATCCTGTCTTTATAATTTTCTCGATTAAACTCTGTGATTGCATCCGGCTTTTTGTAATCTGAACCAAGTTTCGCATAAATCTTATTCCAGGAAATTCCAATACTCACTGTTACTCCAAGTTCGTATTTAATCCGATGGCTGATTTCTCTCGCAATCGTCATTCCGCTTCCTTTCAGATTTCCACTATCTGATACATCCAGCCAGGCTTCATCAATTCCATATGGCTCAATTTTATCTGTATACTCTGAATAGATTTCCCTTGCCATTTGAGAAAATCGCAAATATAAATCCATCCGTGGTGGTACAAAAATAATTTCCGGGCAAACCTGTTTCGCCTGCCATAATGCCATTCCGGTTTTTACTCCTTTTTTCTTGGCAATATAATTTGCTGTCAGCACAATTCCATGCCGGGCTTCCGGATCACCACCGACTGCCAGAGGCATTCCAGCAAATTCCGGATGATGTAGCATTTCTACACTGGCATAAAAACAGTTCATATCACTATGCAGGATCACACGCTCACTCAAACTTTTCACCTCCCAGCTGCTTCCTTCAACATAATGTCTTATCAATTTCTGTATGTTTAGTATATATCGACATTTCGGAGATAGTCAAGTAACATCTTGGTTGTATTTTCTCCATTTCGGAGATTATTGTTGATTTTATTTCTAACATACGGTATAATGCATATAGAAAATTCAAATAGAAATGAGGCGAACAAATGCGTGATTTCGGGGAAATATTAGCAGAAAATAGAAAAAAGAAAGGATACTCTCAATCAGATCTGGTAAACCTGCTTTCTCAGGAAGGTATTCAGGTCACTACAAAAGCACTCTCCAAATGGGAGAACAATGCACGAGAACCCGCTTTACATGTTTTCCTGACACTTTGCCAGTTACTTGATATCGAAGATATATATGAATCCTTCTTTGGAGAAAATCCATATAACATTATGAGTGGATTGAATGAAGAAGGCAGAAATAAATTGATTGAATTTGCTGATATTTTGAAAGCTTCTAAAAAGTTTTCTCCACTGTCTGCAAAGATTATCCCATTCCATCATCCTGTAGAAATTACCTGGGAACCAGTTTCTGCTGGTACTGGAAATTACCTGGAAGATTCTGTAAAAGAAACCTATGACGTAGGACATCTTGCTCCTGAGCAGAC
>NZ_JBCOMJ010000045.1:0-30177 GCF_040924225.1 Ruminococcus sp. RTP21484sp1_RTP21277st1_D2_RTP21277_210401
CAGGGGTGGAAGTGCAGTAATGCACGGAGCTGACTGTTACTAATAGGGTGAGGGCTTGACCAAGAAATGAGAAAGGCGGTTATAAAGTAGCTGCCGGACTCACGCAGAGGTAAAATGATTCCATTAGGATGTAACATGTATGTAGTTTTGAAGGTACAAAACCTTTCAAAGAGACGTGACTAGTAATAGTCACTTTTTCTTCATAAAATAGGGGATTGGTCAAATGGTATGATAGGGGTCTCCAAAACCTTTGGTGGGAGTTCGATTCTCTCATCCCCTGTTTCCTTGAGCGTCGGAAGCCTTGATTTTACTGGGGTTCCGGCGTTTTTCATTTCATGGGATTTTCTAACGATGTCACCTATGATGTCAACTAGGAATGATTCCTAGTTTCTAAAAAGATATGACCTGTTTGATTTGTTTTTAATTCATTTCTATTGATTTATTGCTAAAATAGTAGAATCATGTGCAGAAAAGAGGGGCATTACCCCTCTTTTCGATACCTTGAAACTACCAGAATCAAACACATAAACATGGCGGCAAACAACACCTCAATTCCCATACTGATCCGTACCTTTCCAAGAAGCTCCGGTGTCAGGGAATGATGCCGGCTTAGAATTTCATTTACCTGTTCATACCAGTATACTGGCAGAAACTGGGCGACTTTCAGAACAGATTTGTCCATTACGCTCATAGGGACGAATACACCACAGAGAAAGCACATGGAAAGAGAAACAATATTGGCTACGCCGCTTAAAATATTGCTGTTTGGAATAAACATTCCAATCAGGTAAGAGAGTGACAGTGAAACTACTAACATAAGTAATGTATTTGCAATATAATAGCCACGAAGTTCAGAATTCCAAAAGGTATTTCCATACATCAGCACAACACCCAGGATACCAAGAAGCCACAGAATGGCACCGATCACTCCCATTGCCAGCAATCCCTCCAGGGACTGACGTCTCACTGAAATAGCGGAAGCTTCCATCCGTTTCTGAATATCTCCCTTTTTGAAAGCCATAAGAATATATCCCATGGTATAGCAAAGAGCTCCCAGAAAAAGATAAGGAATATAACGAAAATAATAAGTGTAAGGAACCAGATCACTGCTTGCAGAATCAGAGGAAATCTTGGTGACCGGTTTATGAACTTCGGTTTTTACTGCCTGAACGGCTTCCTCCTGGGAAAAACCGGCAGCAACATAAGTCTGGATGGTACTGATATAACTGCTGATCTGCTGGTCAACATAATAGGAGCTGTAGGATCCTGGAACCTTGGTGACCTTCAGTGGCTGATTTCCTTGAATGCAAGCCTCGTAAAAGTCAGCTGGAATCTGCACAATATATTCCACATTACGGTAAAAGAGATTTTCCTGAAGTACTTCCGGATTATTTTTCATAGGAATTACATTGTGAATCGTGTTAAGATAATCCACAAATCCCTGAGCCAGAACGCCTTGATCTTCCTTTACCACTCCAATATCAATGCTGGTATTTGCATAAAGGCTGTCTTCACTTTTTCCAGCGGCCATCTGCATGACAAGAGCCACAGAAAAGAAAATACCAAGATATATAATGACCAGCGTCACATTCTGTCTTAAAATTTTCATGTAACATTTAAATACTATCATAGCTTTCCCTCCGGATCAGTAAAAATGAAGCAGTCACTAATGTTATGCTCATCACTGCAAGAGTGAACAGGTTGCGGTAATAGCGACTCATATCGTCATATACATTGATGCAGTAAAAAGCATCAGAAATAAGTGCTGCCGGGTTGATCCGGTTAATAACAGGCATATTTTTTTCTACCAGATCCTTCATGGTATTGTTCATAAGTCCTGATAAAAAGCTGCAGACCATGGAAAAACCAAGAATAATACCAATCTTTCCCCCTTCTTTCATTTTTCCAAGACTACCTACAAAAATTCCAATAGAAACCCCGATCAGGGATCCGAAAAAAGAAATAAGCAGCATGGGCCCGATTTTTCCCTGAAAATCCAGCTTTAAAATATAGCGAAGATAGATCAGCAACACGATCACATCGAAATAGCCAAGCAAAAAAGAAGCAATCTGTTCTGAAAGAATCAGCTTCAGTTTATGCGTTGGAGTGACGCAGCGTCGTGCGGCAAGTGCTGTAAGATTGGCCTGAAGAGTTATGGCAGAGCCAAATCCGATAAAACAGCCATAGAGGCAGGTCATTGCAATCAATGCATAGAAAAACTGTGCACTTCCGTTAATAGTCTGTCCGCCAAGTGAAACTTCAGTAAGTGTTTCCTGTTGATTTAGCATCTGCTGGATTCCGTCCCACAGACCGGATGGATGTGTGCGGACTATATTGCGGATGGTACTTTTTCCGGTTTCGTAGCCGGACAAAATGGACTGAAGGATGCTCTGGGGGATTCCGTTGGAAGCCACTGTAAGGGAAGGGGAGCTTCCCACCTGATAAATACCGGAAATTTCTTCATTTTCCAGTTTGGTAAGTGCAGCGGATTCAGATAATTCCTGAGCAGCAATCAGATGATTTCCGTTGTTTTCAATTTGATCCAGAAACATAAGAAACAACGTGTCAGCGCCGTCCTCTTTTACAATTCCAACCTGTACAGTCTCGAAATCAGCATCATCAATATTTCCAAAAGCAAAATAGAACATAGTTCCAAGAAGAATTGGAAAAATAAGCGGCCAGAAAGTGGTGGCAAAATTTTTCAGCTTTACCAGAAGATTATATTTGATCAAATGCAGCATGGCAGTCCTCCTTAATCTCGCAGCTGTTTCCCTGTGATTTCCAGGAATACGTCATTTAAAGTAGGCAGCTCAGAGGAAACCTGACCAAAGGAAATATCCTGGCTCTGCAGGTAATTGAGAAGCCGGATCAGGTTGTGGCGGGCACCTGTGCACCGTACAGTGAGAATCTGTTCCTCGTAATGCAGGTCAAAGACGTGGGGAAGAGTCCGGATGTCAGCCAGATTCTCCGAGGTAAGAGGAATGGCCTCAATAGTAATGGTCTCGCCGGTTTTGATCATTTTTTTCAGATCCTCTTTGGTGCCGGAGGCAATTACATGACCGTGATCCATAATTGCGATCTGTGTACAGATCTGCTCCACTTCTTCCATATAATGGGAAGTGTAAATGATGGTGGAACCCTGTTCATTCAGCTTCTGAATGCCTTCCAGGATTTTGTTCCGGCTCTGGGGATCAACGGCTACCGTTGGCTCATCCATAATGATCAGACGAGGCTTATGAGCAATTCCGCAGGCAATATTCAGTCGGCGGAGAAGACCGCCTGAGAGCTTCTTTGGACGTATTTTCCGGTAATCGTTAAGATCGGTAAAGGTAATGGCTTCTTCCACCAGTTCTTTTCTTTTCCTCTTATCCGGGACATAAAGCCCACAGAAATAATCAATGTTTTCATAGACAGTCAGTTCGTCAAAAACAGCCACATTCTGCAGCACGATTCCAATCTGCTGTTTTACTTTGTAATTGTCAGGACGCATTTCTTCTCCGAAAATATGAATGCTGCCTTTGTCGTATTTGAGAAGAGAAAGCATACAATTGATAGCAGTAGTTTTTCCAGAGCCGTTGGGACCAAGAAGACCAAAAACCTCTCCTTCCGAAATACTAAGGTTCAGGTGATCAAGTGCCACCAGGTTCCCATATCTTTTTACCAGATTTTCTATTTGAACAATATTTGTGGACACGATTTTCCTCCTTCGGGTTTTCCCCGTATAGTAGCTGTATCATAAGTTTAGAGCGTGTTTGAAAAAGGATTTCGGCAAGATAAGATGTACGTCACAATTTGTGAGAGATTTTGCCCGGATGAGAGCGCCGTAGCGGGCTACGGCAACTGAATTCGGGCGAAATATACCGCAAAGTGGAGCATGCAGATTGCAGGAATGCTTTTTCAAACACACTTTAGTATAAAGGAATAAGGGAAAATCGCCAAGTGCCAGATGTCACGGCCTTCACATGACAAATGTCATAAAATTACAGTTTGCTTCATTCACAAAAACACTTCGCGGAACATTACTAATACATCAAAACTTAATATTCGATGTACTAGTAAACCGTAATGTCATAAAGCGCAGAACCTTCTTTACAGCGCAAGGTCAGTTATACTATAATGAGAGAAATGTCTGTAAGACATATTTGTAAAAAAACAGGTTAAATATTTGATAATTACTGGTTACGGAGTGAACAGCAGTATTTGGAGAAAAATGAGAAAGAAGGTGGCAGAGTGGGATACTTTTTGGACTGTGGATTACTGGTATTTTATAGCTTTCTGTCACTTTTTTTTCTGCCGCCAGGGGCAGGCTTTCTGATTGCTTTTTTGAGCTGTGTAAGTGTGATCTGTTGCGGATATGCGGTGAGAAAGAAGGCATTGCGGCTAATTCTTTACATTTTGTTCGGATTTCTGGGACTGGCTGTTCCAGAGACCTTTATCTTTTATCCCTGTCTTTTTTATTTGCTTTTTCATGAAAAAATGAGGGGGCTGGCAGCAGTAGCAGTGATGTTTTTTCTCTGGAAAATACCTGGAAGCAGAGAAAACATGGGCCTTTTTGCAATGACCGGTGTATTTGGATTTTTACTGGCATTTTTTATGGAGAGAAATACCACAAAGAGTCAGATCCTGGAAGAAAAGCTGCGAAGGACCCAGGATGATTCCAAGGAGCGAAGCCTGCTTTTGTCCCAGAAAAATAAAGCTTTGCAGGAAAAACAGGATTATGAGATCTATAATGCTACCTTAAAGGAACGAAACCGGATCGCCAGGGAAATCCACGATAATGTGGGACATGTACTTTCACGTTCAATCCTTATGGTAGGGGCTGCAAAGACCATAAATAAAGATCCCGGGATGACCGCCATGCTGAAAAATCTGGAGGATTCCCTGAACCATGCCATGAACAGCATCAGAAATAGTGTCCATGACCTTCACGATGAAGCAGTAAATTTAGAAGAAGTGGAAAAGAGCCTGGTTCGTGAGTTTACATTTTGTCCGGTGCAGATGGTTTATGATATGACAAGAGAGGTTCCAAGGGAGGTGAAATACTGTTTTATCAGTATTACCAAAGAGGCCTTTGCAAATATTATGAAGCACAGCAACGCCACAAAGGTGCAGCTGATCCTTCGGGAGCATCCGGGACTGTACCAGCTGTGTATAGAGGATAATGGGAAAGATGCCTTTTATGATCCGGAAAAATCCGGTATTGGAATTGCAAATATGAAAGAAAGGGTAAATGCCCTGGGTGGAACCTTGCAGATTTTTACGGATAAGGGATTTCGGATTTTTATTACAATACCCAAATGTGGTTGAGGTGGATTCCGATAAAGATACAGTAAAGCGGGCGCACTGATTATGGAAATTATTTTTTGAATGTGTTCCGGAAATGAAAGAAAAGCAGGAGTAAGAAATGAAAATAATAATTGTAGACGATGACTGCCTGGTGGCGGGGGCTTTGAAAACCATTCTGGAAGTGAATGAGGATGTGGAAGTGTTAGCGACTGGAGCAGACGGAAAAGAGGCCTGTGAGCTTTATGAAAGGTATGAGCCAGATGTGCTTCTTATGGATATTCGAATGGAGAAAATGGACGGTCTGGAAGCATCCCGGAGTATTTTGTCCAGGCATCCAAAGGCAAATATTCTGCTTCTTACCACTTTTTCCGATGACAAATATATAGTAAAAGCCTTGCGACTTGGTGCAAAGGGATATCTTCTGAAACAGGATTATGGCAGTATTCTGCCTGCACTTCGGGCGGTTTACTGTGGGCAGACAGTATTTGGGACAGAAATAGTTTCCAGGATTCCAGATCTTTTGCAGGGAGAAAAGAAGTTTGATTATGGAAAATATGACATTAACGAGAGAGAATTTGAGATGATAGAACTGATCGCAAATGGATATAGCAATAAGGAGATTGCGGCAGAGCTTTTCCTGAGTGAAGGAACCGTGCGGAATTATCTGAGCATGATCCTGGAAAAACTGCAGCTGCGTGACCGTACACAGGTGGCAGTTTTTTATTACCAGCATAAATAGGAGCGACAGAAGATGAACATACAGAAAATTGGAGACCGGACAGCAGAGCTTTTGAATTTATATTATAACAATGAGATAGAGCCTTTTTTGAACTCTTGTCATGAGGATGTTCTTTGGATAGGCCCTGCAGACAAGCAGGTGATCCGCGGAAGAAAAAATCTGGTAGATGCTTTTCACGCTGAGAAACACGAACTGAAGTTTTCCCTGAATAATCTGACGGTGCTGCCGCTTGCCACTACAAGCAGTACGGTGGCAGAAATCATGACTTTTATGCTGGTAGATACGATCTGGCCGGACAACAGTGCAAGTCGGGTAAATCAGCGTATGCAGTTTACCTGGGTGGAGCAAAAAGGTGTGCCGAAGATACGTGTGATCTTTATTTCAAATGCAATTCAGTATGATGAGAGGGATGGCATTTATCCGGTACATTATGATGAGAATTATCGTAAGTTTGTCCTTACAGGAGAGACCAGATCAGAGCGGATTTACGTGAAAGGAATTGATAAGTCCATTCTTTACCTGAATTGGTCGCGTGTGATCTATGTGGAAAGTCTCGGCAATCATACGGTGATCCATACTCTGGATCAGGAGTTTGAGTCTACAGAAAGCCTGAAAACTCTGGAAAAACGTTATGGGAACCTGTTTCTGAAGTGCCACGAGAGTTACATGGTAAACCCGGCGCATGTCCATTCTATCCGCAGATTTAAAATGACTGTAACAGGAGGACGGGAACTTCCTGTTCCGGAAAAAAAGTATACGGTAGTAAAAAAGACGCTGCAGAAAATAATTGCAATCTGTTAGAGCCTGTTTGAAAAAGGCTTTCTGCAAATTGCGGCGTGCAGATTGCGGGAATGCTTTTTCCAATACGCTCTGGAGAAAAAACGTTACAAAAGTACCAAAAATGTAAAAAACACACACGTCATAAAAGAAGTATGCTATAATGGGAGCACTTAACCTGTTACGGTATAAGGAATTGCCAATTAAACGAGGAGAACCCAGTATGAGTGATTATGTGATCATAACAGATACATCTGCAGATATTCCGGCAGACATTTTAGATAAGGGTCAGATTCATCTGATTCCTATGGTATACCAGTTAAACGGAGAGGAGTGCCCGCACAGGAATCCGGGAAACTGGGACAGCAGGGCTTTTTATGACAAGCTTCGTGCAGGTGGAACCGGAAGTACTTCCCAGATTTCCCCGGCTACATATACCGATTTTTTTGAACCGTTTCTGAAAGAGGGCAAGGATATTCTTTATATTTCCCTTTCCGGAGGACTGACTTCCACATGGCAGAGCTCTCGCATTGCAGCGGCTGATTTGATGGAAGAATACCCGGAGCGTAATATTTCCTGCGTGGATTCTCTTGCAGCCACAGGAGGACAGGGAATCCTGGTAATCCTGGCAGCAGAAAACCAGAATAAAGGAATGTCCCTGGAGGAGAATACGTCATGGCTGGAGGAGAATCGTCTCCATATCTGCCATTGGTTTACAGTAGATGATCTTGATTTTCTGAAACGAGGCGGACGTATTTCCCCCACAATCGCCTGGATCGGCGGAAAGCTGAAGATCAAACCGATTCTTCGTATTGTGGAGGATGGAACTCTGGCAATCCCGGAGAAGGTACGCGGCTCCAAGGCTGCTATGAATACGATCGTTTCCAAGTATATCGGTTCCGGATTAAATGAGGAGCACCCTTATGTATTTATCTGTCACGGTGATGCTGCTGAGCAGGCTGAGAAAGAGAAGGCTGCTATCCTGGAAGCTGTACCACAGGCTCAGGTTATTATTATGCCAATGAGCCCGATTATTGGAATTCATACTGGTCCTGGAGTACAGGCGGTTATTTATTTTGGAAATAACAGATAACGAAAGCCTTTTTTCAGACACGCTCCAGGATAGCAAAAATTCAGAAATCATTGAGCGTTCCAAATGTATATCCCATTTCTTCCCATTTGGTCAGCAGTTCATCCAGAATCTGTCCATTTGTGGAAGAAGTATTGTGCAGCAGGACAATTGCCCCTGGGTGGATCCGTGTGAGAAGCTTATCGAAGGCTTCCTCTCTGGTTGGCTGTTTATCCTGATACCAGTCTACGTAGGCAAGACTCCAGAAGAAGGTTTTATACCCCAGTTCCTTTGCCATGGACAGATTTGCTGTACTGTAAATTCCCTGAGGCGGCCGGTAGAATTTCGTCATGGATTCTCCGGTCGTTTCTTTATACAGATTTTCCACGCCCTCCAGCTGTTTCCTGAAATCATTCAGGGAAGAAATCCCGGACATATCCGGGTGAGTGAGAGTATGATTTCCTACAATGTGCCCTTCCTGAACCATTTCTTTTATCAGATCTCCATTATCTCTTATGAAATTTCCAACAACGAAAAAAGTTGCTTTTACATTGTGTTTTTTCAATGCATTAAGAAGCAGCGGTGTATTGCCATTTTCATAGCCACAGTCAAAAGTAAGGTAGAGTATTTTCTCCTGGGTATCCTTTGCAAAGTAGGCGTTATAGGAAGCAAGCTCTTGAATGGAAGCATTTCCTACAGGACGTTTTCCTTCCTCCTGGAAGCTGAGTCCCCAGCTTGCGCAGTCTGATGAAGTAGCGACTGCTTCCGGGGGTGAAAAATGGTGAACGATCACCCGGGCGGCAGAACCGGCCAGAAAGGACAGGGCGAAGAGGAGAGGAACGCCGGCGTAGTGGAGAAAGTCTTTGATCGCAGGGCGCTTTTTCGAGCAAAAAGAGGAAATATGTGAAGAGAATTTTTCCTTCAGTGCTGGAAAAGAAAAAATGGGAAATTTCATGAAGAGAAAACCTCGCGGGTATTTTTTTACAGATATATGAGAAAATAAAAGGTTTATGCCAGAGCGTGTTTGAAAAATCATGCGAATAAGGGCAAGGCAGCTGCCTGAAAATGAAAGGAAAATCCAGACATTAATTAAGCCACCAGCATCGACGTTTACTGGTGGCTTAAATCTGATCCATATCCAATGGAATGTACCTCTCTTTCCGAATATATTATGCGTTTAAAACAATTGGAATTAAGGCTTACGTTCTTGGTGGACTGTACCTCGCTTTTCTTGAAATGTTAAAAATTAAGATGTTTCGTTATGCTTCTGGTGGTCCGTACCTCTCTTTCTTAGATTATAAGTAATGAACTTATGTTTTCGGTGGTCTCACTCCTTTTTGTTTTTATTTTTAAGTTCCTTTTGTTTTATGAGCTTACTATAACAGATTACTTCTCGTTTGTCAACAAATAATTTGAAAAAATATTATTTTATATAAAATAAAAAGTTTATATATGCGAAAAGAATTGAAAATTCAGACAATATTTCCGCGTATAATGTGGTATGATGAAACTATAAAGAATATGGCTTTTCAACGTGATAAAGTGCTGGGAAGCTGTATGACAGAAGATGAGGAGGAAGCAAAGATGTTAAATGCAATTCTTGATGAATTGAAACTGAATGCCCTTGTGATCACAGATCCGTATAACATGCGACATGTAAGCGGTTTTCGCGGCGGCGAGGGCGCTTTATATATTTCAGCAGCCCAGAAGGTGCTGATCACAGATTCCCGTTATACGGAGCAGGCCGGTAAAGAGAGCGATTTCACAGTAATCGAAGAGTGCCGTGGGCATAACCGTCAGACGATCCTGAAGGAGTGCATGGAGAAGGAGAATGTAAGCGGCGATTTCCATATGGGATATGAGGATCAGTCCATGCTTTGCTGTGATTTTGATAAGCTCAGAAAGGAACTGACAGTTCAGACATGGACACCTCTTGGCAGCAGAATCGATGATCTTCGCCAGATTAAGACTGAGGAAGAACTGGAGTACCTGGCAAGAGCTGAAGAAATCGGGGACAAAGCATTTGCAGAATTTTTGAAAATCGTGAAACCAGGAATGACAGAGCTGGAAGCTGCGGCAGAGCTGGAATATCTGATGAAAAAAGAGGGAGCAGAGGATTTAAGCTTTAACACCATCATCGCTTCCGGCCTGAACTCCTCCATGCCTCATGCAATCCCAGGATATAAGAAGCTGGAGGAAGGGGATTTTGTTACCTGTGATTTTGGCTGTAAATACAAGGGATACTGCTCCGATATGACACGTACCTTTGTCCTCGGAAAAGCAAGCGATAAACAGAAAGAAATTTACAATGTTGTATTAAAAGCACAGCTGGCCGGTCTTGCAGCAGTAAAGGCTGGTGTAAGCGGAGCGAGTGTGGATAAGGTTGCGAGAGATATTATTACAGAGGCTGGTTACGGTGACTGTTTTGGCCACGGACTTGGTCACAGTGTAGGTCTTTTCATTCATGAAAGTCCGCGCCTGTCTCCCTCTGATGATACCATTCTGAAAGCCAATATGATCGAGACTGTTGAACCTGGTATTTATGTACCTGGTTTCGGAGGGGTTCGTATTGAGGATATGGTAGTGGTAACGGAAGACGGCTGCCGCAATCTGGCACATTCTCCTAAGGAACTGATTGAGGTTCCTGTTGAGAATTAAAGAGCTGATTTATATATACAGTGAATAGATAGTAATGTTGCCGACAGGCGAAGTGTTCGTTTTGTGAAAGAAAATTATCTGCCCGAGTGGCATCTGAGTTTCTTTTGCGATTAAAATGTTAATATTGTTATTAAAATATGGAAAGGGATAAGAAAATGCTGAAACAATTATCAATTTTTGCGGAAAATATCAAAGGAAAAATGCAGCGGGTGACTGGAATCCTCCTGGAGGAGGATATTAATATCCTTGGTTCTGTTACCAATGACAGTGCTGAATATGGAATTATACGTATGGTTGTTTCCAAACCTGAGCAGGCGTTAGAAGCGCTGACAAAGGCTGGTTTTATCTGCAAGCTTAGTGATGTTCTTGGAATCGAGGTAAAGGATGAGGTTGGTAATCTGAACAAACTGCTTCTCAGTCTCCAGGAGAGCAACATCAATATTGATTATCTGTATCTGTCTTTCAACCGTGCTACCGGACTTCCGATCATGGTTCTCCACGTACCGGATATCAGTGAGGTGGAGGCATGCCTGAGAAATAAGGGATTTAATTCCATTTCTGAGGTTCATTGAGCACTTCAGGCAGAAACAGAATCTGAAATCCTGCATAGAACTCTGAATAGTTGGAAAAACTACCGTTATCAATCTTTAGGAGGTAAGGAAATGTTACGGTATTTGCCTATTCGGAAGATTCACGCAAGACAAATTCTGGATTCCAGAGGCAATCCTACTGTGGAGGTAGAAGTGACAGTTGGAGAAGGCGTTATTGGAATCAATGGATATACAGGCCGTGCAGCGGTTCCATCCGGCGCGTCCACAGGAAAATTCGAAGCACTGGAGCTAAGAGACGGCGATAAAGGAAATTATAAAGGCCTTAGTGTACAAAAAGCAGTGGATAATGTAAACACGAAAATCGCGGAGGCAATTCTGGGAGAAAATGCATTGAATCAGACCTATATTGATTCTCTTCTGATCCAGACAGATGGTACGGACAATAAAAGCAATCTTGGGGCGAATGCCACTCTTGGTGTTTCTATGGCGGTGGCGAGGGCAGCCGCTATGGCACTTCGGATTCCGCTTTATCAGTATATCGGAGGCTGTCATGCGAACAGGATGCCAGTACCAATGATGAATATTTTGAATGGCGGGCGGCATGCGGACAATACAGTGGATCTTCAGGAGTTTATGATCATGCCAGTTGGGGCTTCCTGTTTTTCAGAGGGAATCCGCATGTGTGTGGAGATTTATCAGTCACTGAGGATTCTTTTAAAAAAGAAAAATCTGTCTACAGCAGTGGGCGATGAGGGTGGTTTTGCACCGGATCTGAAGGATTCCAGGGAGATTCTGGAATTGATCCTTGAGGCTGTGAGGAACGCCGGATATGAGCCGGGAAAAGATATTGGCATTGCCATTGATGCGGCAGCCAGTGAATTATATGACGGAGAAAAAGATGGTTACTATTTTCCTGGGGAGAGTAAGATGACTGGAAAAGAAGTAATCCGGGATTCTAATGAAATGATCCGTTATTACGAAAATCTGTTGGATGAATTTCCTGTTGTTTCTATCGAGGACGGACTGCAGGAGGATGACTGGGAGGGCTGGAAAGCTATGACGGAGCGGCTTGGAAGCCGTGTACAGCTGGTTGGGGATGACCTTTTTGTGACAAATATCAAACGGCTGTCCTGTGGAATAAAGCTTGGAACAGCAAATGCAATCCTGATCAAGGTAAATCAGATCGGAACCCTGACAGAGTCTCTGGAGGCAGTAGAACTGGCTGCACGGGCGGGTTATCGCTCTGTTATTTCCCACCGCTCCGGTGAAACGGAGGATTCCTTTATTGCAGATCTTGCAGTGGCAACTGGTGCGGGGCAGATCAAGACTGGTGCACCATGTCGTTCAGATAGAAATGCCAAGTATAATCAGCTTCTGAGAATCCATGAGCAGCTTGGCAGACTGTCTATGTATGAGAATCCGTTTGCCTGACCATGAAAAAAAACGATAGCGTAATTTGTCCAAATTCAAGATAAAAAAGAGTTGAAATCAAATGCTGGCTATGGTACAATATCTCCTAGTTGATTAGGAGGTGTAACCACGTGCAGATTTTAAGAACGATTTTAACAATTCTTTTTGTTATAGATTGTATTGCCCTTACCGTAGTAGTCCTTATGCAGGAAGGTAAGTCACAGGGGCTTGGTGCGATCGCCGGAGCTGCAGACACATACTGGGGTAAGAACAAAGGACGTTCCATGGAGGGCGGTCTTGTTAAGGCAACTACAGTTATGGGAGTTTTGTTCTTTGTACTGGCAGTTGTATTGAACCTGAATTTCTAAGAATAAACTGGGAAACACTCTTGTTGATCTGATCGCAAGAGTGTTTTTTATGTAAGCGGAAAATCCTGCTTTGCAGGATTCTTTCCTGATAATAGGAAATTATGGAAAGATGGTAGGAAAGTTTCGTGATAATTACAGTCTGTGCGTGCGATTTTAATAGAGCAGCTTGCGTGTGCAGGTATTAAGAAGGAGACAAATTGAGTAAAGACAGAGAATTTGACAAACGAAAAAAATTTATGATGGAGCTTCTTGGTGATCCAGTGTACCAGCCTATGCGCTTCCGGGAAATTGCAGGTCTTCTGCGCCTTTCAAAGGACGAGAAGAAAGATCTGTACCGTGTTCTGGATGATCTGGTAGCAGAGGGAAAGGCTGACCTGGATTCCAAGGGACGTTATTCCAAAGTAACTGGAAGAAAGCGCGGGAAAGAGAAGCAGCGTGGAAAAAGAGAAGAACGTGACGAGAAGTTTTCGGGTAAACGTTCCGGGAAATATGCAGAAGAAAGCTCCGAGAGACGTACCGGGAAGAAAGATGAGAAACATTCCGATAAGAAATATAATGATAAGCAGGCTGGAAAGTATGATCACCGCAAGCCCGACGATCGTTACGGCAGGGGAAAAGATAAGTACAACGAATATCCGGACAGTCCATCTGTGGAAGGCACCTTCATCGGTCATCCCAAGGGCTTTGGCTTCGTGGAAATCGAGGGGGAAGACAACGACGTATTTATTCCGGAAGATTGTACCGGAACGGCTATGCACCAGGATAAGGTTCGTGTTATAATCACAAAAGAGCCGCAGGAAGGCAAACGCCGTGAGGGAATTGTAGTAAAAGTTCTGGAAAGAGGTATGACCCAAATCGTGGGAACCTACGAGAACAGCCGTGACTTTGGTTTTGTGGTAAGTGACAATCCTAAATTTTCCAGGGATGTATTTATTCCGAGAAAAGATTCCCAGGGAATTAAGGACGGGGATAAGGTAGTGGTGGAAATCACCAGCTACGGAAGCAAGAACCGCAATCCGGAAGGTAAGATCGTAGAGAATCTGGGAAGCTGCCGTGCACCTGGAACAGATATCCTTGCCATTGTAAAAAGCTTTGGCATTCCAAGCGAATTTCCGGATAAAGTAATCCGTCAGGCTGACCGTGTACCGGATCATGTTCTGGATACTGACAGGGATGGCCGACTGGATCTTCGCCATCTTCAGACTGTCACCATTGACGGAGAAGACGCCAAGGATCTGGATGATGCAGTTACTCTGACAAAAGAGGATGGCATCTATCATCTTGGTGTTCACATTGCAGATGTAAGCAATTATGTACAGGGTGGAAGTGCCCTTGACCGGGAGGCGTTGAAGCGGGGAACCAGTGTATATCTGGCAGACCGTGTAATTCCCATGCTTCCGGTACGGCTTTCCAACGGAATCTGTTCCCTGAACCAGGGACAGGATCGTCTTACTTTAAGCTGTCTTATGGATATTGATAAAAAAGGAAATATGATTTCCCATAAGATTGCAGAGACTGTGATCTGTGTAGATGAGAGAATGAATTATACAGATGTGAAAAACATTCTGGAGGATACTGACGAAAAGGCAAAGAAACGCTATGAAAAACTTGTTCCCATGTTTTTCCTGATGAAAGAGCTTTCTGAAATCCTTCGTGGAAACCGCCATCACAGAGGCTCCATTGATTTTGATTTTCCGGAGAGCAAGATTATCTTAAATGCAGCAGGAAGAGCCATTGACATTAAGCCATATGAGGCAAATGTGGCAACAAGGATCATTGAGGATTTCATGCTTATGGCAAATGAGACTGTGGCAGAGGAGTGCTGCAGGGATGATATGCCGTTTGTTTACCGTACCCATGAGACTCCGGATCCCGAGAAAGTGGAGAGCCTTCTCACACTTCTTCATAATCAGGGAGTGCCGGTGCAGAAGCATGGACAGGAGATTACCCCGAAGGAGATCCAGACTATTCTGGAGAGCATTGAGGGACTTCCAAACGAGCCACAGATCAGCCGCCTTACTCTTCGAACCATGAAACAGGCGAAGTATACTACAGAATGCAGCGGCCATTTTGGACTTGCAGCGAAATATTACTGCCATTTTACTTCTCCAATCCGTCGTTATCCGGATCTTCAGATTCACAGGATCATTAAGGATAAGCTTCGGGGACGTCTGGAAAGAGAGGGAAAAACAGAGCATTATAAAGAGATTCTGGAAGATGTGGCACGCCAGTCCAGTGTGTGTGAGCGCCGGGCGGACGAAGCAGAGAGAGAATCTGACAAGCTGAAAAAAGCAGAATATATGTCTTACCATATTGGGGAAGAATTTGAAGGAATCATTTCCGGTGTTACTGGCTGGGGCTTCTATGTGGAACTTCCAAATACGGTAGAGGGACTGGTTCATGTAAATACACTGAGGGATGATTACTACACCTTTGATCAGGATGCTTACGAGTTGATCGGCGATGTGACACACAAGGTGTTTGCACTGGGACAGAAGGTGCGTGTGAGAGTTGCGGACGCAGATACCATGCTGAAGACTGTGGATTTTGTTCTGGCAGAGGAGCAAGAGTGGTAATTAGAAGTTACTGTTCATTCTGCGATCAAAAACACGCTTTGCGATGCATAGAAACTACGCTCTAGAACAGCAACCCTTTGTTTTGAACGCCCGCCTGCAGGCGGAAATCCATATAGGGAGGAACTTATGGCAAAGAAACCAGGAATCAAACTGATTGCAAATAATAAAAAGGCATTTCACGATTATTTTATAGAAGACACGTATGAGGCAGGAATTGCCCTGGCAGGAACAGAAGTAAAATCCCTGCGTATGGGAAAATGCAGCGTCAAGGAATCTTTTGTGCGGATTCAGAATGGGGAGGTTTATATCTATGGAATGAACATCAGTCCATACGAAAAAGGCAATATTTTCAATAAAGATCCCCTTCGTATCCGTAAACTTCTCCTTCACCGCAGTGAGATCAACAAGATGGAAGCCAAACTGAAGGAAAAAGGTCTTACCCTTGTGCCAATCAAGGTCTATTTCAAGGACAGCCTTGTGAAGGTGGAAATTGGTATGGCAAGAGGTAAGAAATTGTATGACAAACGTCAGGATATCGCTAAGAAAGATCAGAGACGAGAAGCAGAGCGTGATTTCAAGGTGAAGAATTTATATTAAAAACAATGGGAGCTGGGAATTTTTATGATGAAAAATTCCCGGCTTTCGTAAATTTCTGTTGAACATTTATAGGGAATCAGCTGTGAAGATGCAACATATAAAAAGTCAGACAGGTCAATATGGTATTTATTTAATATTCGCTGCACAGGCAGCATGAAAACAGTAAAAAGAGGTTGGCTATGGAAGAGAAAATAAAAGAGAAAACACAGGAAGCAAAGGAAACAAAGGAAACAACAAAAGAAAACCGCCTGATGAAAACCGTAGAGGATTCCAGAACGGAGCAGGTTCATCTGATCATGCACCAGCACTTAAATGCCGGCGGCAGATTGTTTGGAGGAATGCTGATGCAGTGGGTGGATGAGGTGTCTGGCGTGGTTGCTATGCGTCATTGCGGGACTTACCGTGTTACAACTGCAGCTGTAGATAATCTGCAGTTTAAGGAGCCCGTTTACGAGGGCGAGATCCTTGTGATGATCGGCTATGTGACCTATGTGGGAAATACCTCCATGGAAGTGGAAATTGATTCCTATGTGGAGCGCGGTGATGGAATGCGTTACCTGGTAAACCGTGCTTTTTCTGTGATGGTAGCTGTGGATAAGAATGAGCGTCCTACCCGAATCCCCGGCCTTATTATCCACACAGAAGCAGAGAAAGGTCGCCATGAGGCAGCTCTGCTCCGCAGGGATATGCGTAAAGAGCGAAGAGACGCCGGGTTTTAAACATTGAGACATGTTGTCAAAAACTATTTGAGTCAGAGATAGAGAAAACTGTCCCTGGCTCTTTTTGTTCACAGAAGAAGTACGCAGGATCTTCCTTCCCGGTGAAGGCACCAGAGAGAATGGGGAAAAGAAACCCGAGAGTTGCGGCGCGAAATCGTGCAAAGCATGATTTCTGTGCATCGCGAAGCGTGTTACTGTGAACGGAGTGAACAGTAACGAAAAGTTTAAAAATTGTATGAAATCATCCCGCGTTCGGTTGACAAGTCTGTCATACTCTGTAATAATAATGGAGAACAAAAAGTGGATATTAGAGGAGTTTAATTCCATTTTGTGGGAGGAATATAGATTATGAAAAAACGTTATGTGATTCTTGCAGCACTTTTGGTCACTGCTTTGGCAGCAGCTGGATGTGGCAAAAAAAAGACTGAAGATACAGGCAAGGATGGCCAGGTAACCGTGGCTCCTGCTGAGAATACAGATACAGCTTCAAGTGATGACAGTTCCCTGGTAGATATGCAGAAATCTGACGATGCAGATATCAAGAATGTGATTGGTGATAAGACTTCCACAGCTTCCAGGCTGATTCTTGTGAATGGTACCGGAGCTGCTGTGAAGGGACTTTACATTCGTCCGACTACGGATGACGATGATGACTGGGGCACAGAGCTGATCAATGGATTGTTTACTTTGAATGATGGCGACAAGGCTCTTTACTATTATGAGCCGGACGAGAAGGATGCAGATGGAAATGCGGTGACAAGCTATGACATCCGGATCACGTATGAGGACGAGGATTATACAGACTGCTATTTCCGTAAGCTTCCGCTGAAGACAATTTCAAAGATCACTCTTCATATGGATGGAACTGCTGAGGATGGAATTCCTTATGCTACTTATCTGACAGGAACGAGTAAGACAGAAACTTCTACCCTGAGTGAAGTGATGGCGCGTCTTGGTCTTGATGACAGCGAAGACAGTTCTGAGGATGATTCTCAGGAAACGGATACAGCACCAACGCCTACATCTGCGCCGCAGCAGTCAGGTCCTACTGCTGCACCTACATCTGCACCGCAGCCTACAAGTACTCCGGATAATAGTGGCGGCAGTAATACTGCACCGGATGATTCCAGTGCAGATAAGGCGAAACAGTATATCGGACAGCCGCTTTCCAGTCTAGTTGCAGCACTGGGAGAGGCTAACGGAAGTGATTATGAGAACGAGCCGGAGACCGGAGAGACAGGATATCATTATTATGACTCTTTCACAGTTTCTACCACTGTTGATGACAGCGGAAATGAGGTTGTTGCCGGAGTATGGTAAAATAAAAGAATAAAAAATAAGGCAGGATAAAAGCATGGAAATGAAAAGAGTTTTATTAAAATTAAGCGGCGAGGCTCTTGCCGGACCGAAGAAAACAGGATTTGACGAGGCAACTGTTCTTGCAGTAGCGAAGCAGATCAAGGCAATTTCTGATGAGGGAGTACAGATCGGCATTGTGATTGGCGGTGGAAACTTCTGGAGAGGACGTACCAGTGAGACGATAGACCGCAACAAGGCAGATCAGATCGGTATGCTTGCTACTATTATGAACTGTATTTATGTATCTGACCTTTGCAGATATACAGGTATGAAGACTGAGATTTATACACCATTTGCATGTGGTGCATTTACAAAACTGTATTCCAAGGACAGTGTAGAAGAGAGCTTTGCACAGGGCAAGCTGGTATTCTTTGCAGGCGGTACAGGACATCCGTATTTCTCTACTGACACAGCTACGGTTCTTCGTGCAGTTGAGATTGAGGCCGATGCGATTCTTCTGGCGAAGGCAGTTGATGGTATTTATGACAGCGATCCGAAGGTAAATCCTGACGCTGTGAAGTACGATGAGATCTCTATTCAGGAAGTTGTTGACAAGAAGCTTGCAGCCATGGATCTTACAGCTTCTATTATGTGTCTGGAGCAGAAAATGCCGATGATGGTATTTGCTCTTGATGAGGAGAACAGCATTATCAACACTGTTCACGGAAAATTTTCCGGAACAAAGGTTACTGTATAAGCGCGTTGCGCAGAAAATAGGATAATACTGCTACCGGCAGAAAATCATAAAGAGGGAGATTAATTTTATGGATGAAAGAATTCAGAAGTATGAAGAGAAAATGAAAAAGACATTGGGCAGCTTAGAAGCAGAGCTGACTACTATCCGTGCAGGACGTGCCAATCCGCATATCCTTGACAAGCTGACAGTAGATTACTACGGAAGCCCTACACCGATTCAGCAGGTGGCAAATATCACAGTTCCGGAAGCTCGTATGATCCAGATCCAGCCATGGGAATCCAGCCTGATCAAGGGAATTGAGAAAGCAATCCTTACTTCTGATCTTGGTCTGAACCCGAATAACGATGGAAAAGTAATCCGTCTTGTTTTCCCGGAGCTTACCGAGGAACGCCGTAAAGATCTGGTTAAAGATGTTAAGAAAAAAGGTGAGGCAGCTAAGGTTGCTGTCCGCAACATCCGCCGTGATGCCAACGATGCATACAAGAAGCTGAAAAAAGAAGAGGATGTATCTGAGGACGAGATCAAAGAGTTAGAGGACAAAGTTCAGAAGCTTACAGACAAATACATCAAGGATGTAGATGCTGCAGTAGAAGCAAAAGGTAAGGAGATTATGACTGTATAAGGGCATATTACCTGAAGCGCAGAGCCGTTTGGACTAAAAATCTGCAAAACAGGATCCTTTTATAAAGAAACAGCAAAAAGAGCTCTTTAAAAAGAGCTCTTTTCTGCCCTTTTGTATGAAATTGTACGAATAATCTGAACGCTTATAACGAAAAAAGAAAAACAAAATACAAGGAGAAAAATATGAACGTACCCAATCATATTGCCATTATTCTGGACGGCAATGGCCGCTGGGCAAAGGCAAAGGGACTGCCTCGTGGCTATGGACATGTTAAGGGCTGCGCCAATCTGGAGCAGGTCTGCTATGATATTAAAGATCTGGGCGTGAAATATCTGACAGTATATGCTTTTTCCACGGAGAACTGGAAACGCTCCAGAGAAGAAGTGGACGGGCTTATGAAGCTGTTTCGCAGTTATCTTAAGAAATGTATCAAAATATCCCGGGATAATAAGATGAAAATCAAAATTATCGGCGATATCTCTGCTTTTGCACCGGATATTCAGGAAAGCATCCGTAAACTGGAGGAGTTTTCCAAGGATTATGATGAGCTGTACTTCCAGATCGCCATGAATTATGGAAGCCGCGATGAGATTACAAGAGGAATGCGAAAGATGGCACAGGATGTGGCGGATGGAAAAGTTTCTCCGGATCAGATCACAGAGGATACGATTGGAAGCTACCTGGATACTGCAGGAGTGCCGGATCCGGATCTTCTGATACGCACCAGCGGCGAACAGAGACTTTCCAATTTCCTTATGTGGCAGCTGGCTTATACGGAATTTTATTTTACAGACGTGGCATGGCCGGATTTCCATAAAACAGAATTAGTACAGGCTATTGAGAAATATAATCAAAGAGACAGAAGATATGGCGGTGTGAAGGAGGAGTAAGATGTTTAAAACACGTCTTTTAAGCGGTATTGTGCTGGTCGCAGTTGCGCTTCTGACTATTATCAGTGGAGGTTATGTGCTGTTTTTTACACTACTTGGGATCTCTCTGATCGGAATGCAGGAGCTTTATAAGGTTATGAAGGTTCGGGAAGACCATTTTAATGCCCTGGAAATTGCAGGCTATCTTGGAGCTGTGATCTACTATGTGCTGATGTCGCTGGATTTTGAAAAATATGGAATGATGGGCGTGATCATTTCGTTCATGATGTTTATGTTCGTTTACGTATTTACTTATCCCAAGTTCAAAGCAGAACAGGTGATGCCGGCGTTCTTTGGGGTGGTATATGTGGCTGTAATGCTCTCCTTTATTTATCTTACCAGGAACCTTCCGGATGGAAAATTCCTGGTATGGCTGATCTTTTTATGCTCCTGGGGATGCGATACCTGCGCATATTGTGTGGGAATGCTGATCGGCAGGCACAAAATGGCACCAATCCTCAGCCCGAAGAAATCAGTAGAAGGTGGAGTAGGCGGCGTGGCAGGCGCTGCGCTTCTGGGCGCAATTTATGCAGCAGCAACTGGCGGAAAGATTGCAGAGTATGCGCTGATCTGTGCAGTCGGAGCACTGATCTCCATGGTTGGAGATCTGGCTGCTTCTGCTATTAAGAGAAATCAGGGAATCAAGGACTATGGCAAACTGATCCCGGGACACGGTGGAATCCTGGACAGATTTGACAGTGTGATCTTTACAGCTCCGGCTATTTATTTCCTGGCGAAGCTTGTGCTGGGAATCTGATTCCGGATTGGCAGCGGGAAGCATAAAGGAATAAGAAGTGTGGAAATGATAAGATGTGATTTGTCCCTGAAATGGACTGAGAGGAATTTCAAATGAAGAAAATTGCAATTTTAGGCTCAACTGGTTCCATCGGTACACAGACCCTGGATGTAGTGAGAGCTAACGGCGATATAGAGGTGCTGGGAATCAGTGCAGGAAGAAATGTGAAAATGCTGGAAGAACAGGCAAGAGAATTTCATCCTCAGCTGATTGCAGTGTGGGATGAAAATGCGGCAAAGGATCTGGCTGTCCGCCTTTCAGATATGGATGTAAAAATTGTGTCTGGCATGGAGGGACTTCTGGAGCTTGCACGTATGCCTCAGACAGATATTCTGGTTACCGCTGTTGTGGGAATGATTGGAATCCGTCCTACAATGGAGGGAATCAAGGCGGGCAAGGACATTGCCCTTGCAAACAAAGAGACATTGGTAACAGCAGGTCATCTGATCATTCCGATGGCAAAAGAGCATGGAGTTCAGATCCTTCCGGTAGACAGTGAGCACAGTGCTATTTTCCAGGCTCTTCATGGGGAAAAGCGGGCGCAGGTTGAGAAGCTTCTGATCACAGCTTCCGGTGGTCCCTTCCGTGGAAGAAAAAGAGAAGAACTGGAACATGTGACGCTTGCAGATACCCTGAAGCACCCGAACTGGGTAATGGGACAGAAGATCACAGTAGATTCTGCAACCCTGGTCAATAAAGGTCTGGAGGTTATGGAAGCCAGATGGCTGTTTGATGTGGATTTGGATCATATTCAGGTTGTTGTCCAGCCAAAGAGCATTATCCATTCGATGGTAGAGTTTAAAGATGGTGCGGTTATGGCGCAGCTTGGAACTCCGGATATGCGGCTTCCAATCCAGTACGCACTCTATTATCCGGAACGCAGATATCTGGATGGAGAGAGACTGGATTTCCATAAATTGAAAGAGATTACTTTTGAAGATCCGGATATGGACACATTCCTGGGGCTTCCAATGGCTATGGATGCTGCAAGAAAAGAAGGCAGTATGCCTACTGTGTTTAACGCAGCAAATGAGCTGGCTGTGAAGAAGTTTTTACAGGAAAAAATCGGCTTTCTGGATATTTACGACATTATTGCACAGTCTATGGAAAGACATACAGTGATCCGGAATCCGGAGCTGGAGGAGATACTGGCAGTAGAAGACGAGACTTATAAATGGATTGAAAGCAGGTGGTAGGTTGAAGATTATTCTGGCATTATTGATTTTCAGTGCGATCATTCTTTTTCATGAGCTGGGGCATTTCCTTCTTGCAAAGAAAAATAAGATCGTAGTAACGGAGTTTTCTCTTGGAATGGGACCAAGGCTGCTTAGCACAGAGAAGAATGGAACAAGGTATTCTCTGAAGCTTTTGCCCCTTGGCGGTTCCTGTGCCATGCTGGGAGAAGATATGGAGGATGAGTCCAAGGGAACTTTCAATGGTGCACCAGTGTGGGGAAGAATCGCTACAGTTGCAGCAGGACCGGTATTTAACTTTATCCTGGCCTTTGTGTTTGCAGTGCTCATTGTTACGCTGGTGGGCTATGACCCGGCAGAGGTTACGCAGGTGGAGAGTGGTTCTACTGTGGCTGAAGCTGGTCTTCAGGAAGGGGATATTATCAAAGAATATCAGGGGTATCATATTGATCTGGCAAGAGATCTTTATCTGTATATGTATCTGAATAATCCACAGGAGAATGAGACCATTCATATGACTGTGGAGAGGAATGGCAAAGATGTGGAGTTGGCCTTCAAACCAGACGTACAGGTGAGATACCTTCTTGGCTTTAACAGAAAGAGTACCGATTCTCTTGAGGTGGCATCCCTGATTCCGGGAATGGGCTTATCTGAAACTGGTGTGGAGCCTGGGGACGTGATCACTTCCATTAATGGTACCAGACTGGAGAGTTCGGACGATTATACTGCATATCTTGCAGAGCATCCTCTCACAAGTGAGCCTGTGACCATTACTTATGAGCGTGATGGCCTGGAATACAACGCTGAGGTAACTCCATCGGAGTCCCGCACAGCAGTGCTTGATTTTTCTTATAATCTGGCGTACACGAAGACACATGGATTTGAAGTGCTGAAGTATGGAACACTGGAAGTAAAATATATGATCCGCTCTACCTTACTCAGCCTGAAAGAGCTTCTTACCGGCGGACTGGGCGTAAAGGATTTAAGCGGTCCGGTTGGCGTAGTTGATGCAATTGGCAGCACCTATGAGGCAAGTAAGAGTGAGGGCATGCTGACAATCTGGGTAAATATGCTGTATATGGCAGCTCTTTTATCTGCAAACCTTGGTGTTATGAACCTGCTTCCGCTTCCTGCACTGGATGGTGGCCGGCTTGTATTTCTGATTATCGAGGCTATCCGGAGAAAACCGGTGAACAGACAGATTGAGGGCATGGTTCATTTTGCAGGTTTGATGGTGTTGATGCTTTTGATGGTTGTAGTTATGTATAATGATATTTTGAAGATTTTTTAATCTTTTTGAAATGAAAAAGCTGTAAAAAAATGAAAGCGAAGGCTATGTGTATCAAACGGATATGCATAGCCTTTTTTGATGCAGCAGACGATTCTGCAGCAAATTCCTATTACCCAAAAAAGCTTTTCCAGGCAGTGAGAGGAAATAACGGAAATGCAGATGAGGGGGATGGTCTGCTGCAGGCGGCAAATCTTGCAAGGGGATTCCTTTTTATAGGGAAAACTTCCGAATATGTAGTAATAAAAACTACATAATAAAGTGTCGAATAAAAGTAAAACTTGACATAAAAACAATAATGCTTTATACTAAAATAGTTTTAAAATCAAACTAAATTAAAGCATGGAGGATATTGTTTTGGATAGAGAATACAAAAGCAGTTTGAGATGTTTGAAAATTGGAGATAAGGTGGCAGAACTTCCTATTATTCAAGGGGGAATGGGCGTGGGAGTGAGCCGTAGCTCCCTGGCTGGCGCGGTGGCAGCAGAAGGAGGAGTGGGAGTTATTTCCACAGCTCAGATTGGATATGATGAGGCTGGCTTTGAGAAAGACCAGGCGGGATGCAATCTGAAGGCAATAAGAAAGCACATATGGAAGGCAAGGGAGATTGCCAAGGGAAAAGGGCTGGTCGGTGTTAATATTATGGTAGCGCTGAAACATTATAAAGAGCATGTAAAGGAAGCTGTGGAATGTGGTGCAGATGTGATCATCAGTGGCGCAGGACTTCCCATGAATCTGCCAGAGCTGGTACCGGAGTTTTGCAGAACAAAGATTGCGCCTATTGTTTCTTCAAAAAGGGCAGCAAATCTGATTCTGAAAATGTGGGCACATCGATATAACCGGACTGCAGATCTGATCGTAGTGGAAGGACCGGAGGCAGGAGGACACCTGGGATTTTCCAGGGATCAGCTGGCTCACAGGGATGAGATGGATTTTGACCAGGAAATCCGGGATATTATTGCATGTAAAAAGGAATATGAGGAAAAGTTTGGCCGGGAAATTCCAGTGGTAGTTGCTGGCGGAATTTTTGACCGGAAAGATATTGATCATGCTATGGCACTTGGGGCAGATGGTGTGCAGATCGCAAGCCGGTTTGTGGCGACAAAGGAATGCGATGCCGATGAAAGGTATAAACAGGCGTATGTAAATGCAAGGAAAGAAGATGTGCAGATTATCCAGAGCCCTGTAGGAATGCCTGGAAGGGCGCTTTGCAATCCTTTTATGAAACTGGTAGAGAATGGACGGATTCCAGTAAAGAAGTGCTATAACTGCCTGGAAAAATGTAATCCAGGACAGGTTCCGTACTGCATTACCAAGGCATTGATCGATGCGGTGGAGGGAGATGTAGAGAATGGATTGATGTTCTGTGGGGCAAATGTTGGAAGGATTGACAAAATTACTTCAGTGCATGAATTGATGCGGGAATTGGCAGAAGGCTGATGGTTAGCCGGTTCCTATATGGTGATGTTGCTGACAAACGGCATGTCCGTTTAGATTATAAGGTTTAGATTAGAATTTTATGGCGGGAGAGAAAATCCCGCCATATTATGTTTATTGTAATTCTGCAATCCGGGTGACGCCTACGTAAATTTCCTGAATTTTGTACCAGGTGGTATAATCTACGATTCCGGTTTCCGGAAGACCGAAAATATTCTGGAATTTGCGGACAGAGGCCTGAGTCTGGGCACCATAGATTCCGTCCGGATTTACTTTTGGAAGAGCAGGGTAGGCCTGGCTGATAGCATTTAGCTGTTCCTGAAGCTGGAGTACTTTGCTGCCGGAAGCACCAATATCCAGGTCATATCCTGGCCAGGAGGAAGGAATCCCGGAGACTTCTTCTGCCACATTGATATACATATCGTTTCCGTAGAAATACCGTAGGATTTCAATAGCAGAATATCCCTGGTCTCCAAGCCGCTTGCTTCCCCACTGTGTCATCCATCCTCTGTCCCGGCACTGCACCCGCTCTCCGTCGCAGTACTGGGTAAGAATTGGCTGACGGACGTTAGGACGGGATAGATAATTCTCGAAAAGTTCGTCTACAATGCGGTCGATAGAGTCAAAGATGTTTCGTCCGCGGATCCATTTGTGGTCGTAGGCGGTGGAGGAGGTGATGGTGTAGTCTTTCCCTTTATTGCGGTACCACTCCGTGTATACCCGGTTTAGGGTAAAGGACATAATTGCCAGGATGTTGGCGCGGATAGTGTCGTCAGGCCAGGTGGCATAGATTTCGCTGCTTGCTACATTTTTGATATAGTCGCGGTAGCGGACATAATAATTAGAGGCGGAGTTATCACCTACAGGCCCATCGTGCACTACAATGTATTCCGGAATTACGACCTTGCTTAGAACAATTTCGCCAGTTTCGTGTACTGGTTTAATTTCAGATTCCTGTATTTTTGGTGGATATTCATAGAAAAGTGTATGGGGAGGAATGACAATTCTGTTTTCCGAAACAGTGTCTTGCCTGGGATTCAGAAGGACAGGCTGTTTGGCCAGAACCGCAGGCAAGACTTCTGTGCCTGCGATTTCCTCCTGGTGAAAATCCTCGGCTTTGATCTGCATGGAATATTCTGCATAAGGCTGCGCCTCCTCGGAAGCATTCAGGCTGTATTCCAGAGGAGGCGTTTTTAATTGAAGGACAGGGGTGTTGCCGGAAGAATCCGTGCGGACTTCTTCAATGACACTGTTTGGATCACCTGTATAAGAAATACGGACCAGTGCATTTTCCACAGGGCGGTTGTCTGTTTTTGAATGGACCGTTATCTGTAAGGTACCCTGGTCTACATTTTCCTGCTGTGCACATAAGGCTTTTCTGTAATACATGGACGACCTCATAAAATGCTCTTCCAGGTATTATATGCTAAAAATGCAATTGTGAAAACATAATTCAGGGATGTTTGTGGGGATGAGAATATATTATAATAGTAAAGAGGCAGCAGGACAGCGGTGCCTACGGTGAAAAAAACGAAAGAAGGAATAAAATGAAACACTTAAGAAAACAAATTGCAGGCTATCTTTTAACGCTTATTCTGCTTATGGCAGGAATCGTATTCCCTGGAAGTGGGGAAAAGGTTCTGGCATCTGGCGGCAGCATGACTGTGCATTTCCTGGATGTGGGACAGGGATTATCCATTCTGGTGCAGTCAGAGGGACAGAATCTGCTGTATGATGGTGGTCCAAGAAGCGCGTCCAGCTATGTGGTGTCCTATTTGCAGGAGCAGAATGTGTCAGAAATTGATTATCTGATTTCATCCCATTACGATGAGGATCATGTGAGCGGACTGATTGGCTGTCTGAATGCATTTCAGGTGGACAATATGATTGGAGCAGATTATATCCATGATTCTTCCCTTTATGGCTCTTTTATGGATGCAGTGGCAGCACATGGGCTTGAAGTACAGCATCCGGCAGTGGGGGCGGAGTATACATTTGGCTCGGGAGAATTTACAATTCTTTCTCCAAAGGAAATCAGCAAAGAGAGTAATGCTAATTCGGTGGCAATTAAGCTGACGAATGGAGAAAACAGTTTCGTTTTTACCGGGGATGCAGATTTTAACTGTGAGGCAGATATGGTGAATTCCGGGCTTGATCTGAGCTGCGACGTGTTAAGTGTGGGCCATCATGGATCTGCTACATCCACAAGCTGGGATTTTCTTCAGGCTGCAGTTCCGGAATTTGCAGTGATCAGCTGCGGCGCAGGAAATATGTATGGTCATCCGCATGCGGATACCATGGAAAAACTGTCAGATATGGGAATTCAGGTATATCGCTCTGATGAACAGGGAACCATTGTAGCTTCTTCGGATGGAAGTGCTATTACCTGGAGTGCAGATCCTTGCAATGATTATACTTCAGGTGATGGAGAAACAGCTGGGCAAAGTGAAGGGGAGAATGGATTTACAGCTGAAGATAATAGCGGAACTGATGCAGCTGCAGCATCAGAAAAGTCAGAACAGATTGCTGCAGCAGATGACAGTCAGGAGGAAATGGTATGGATATCTGCTACAGGAAGTAAATATCACAGTATTCCTGACTGTGGAAATATGAATCCGGATAAGGCATATCAGGAGCCAGTCTCACAGGCTGAGGCTCAAGGATATGAAGCTTGTAAGAAGTGCTTTTGATTATATATATTTAACCGAAATTTTCCATTATATTTCGGAATATCCCTTTTTTATTTGGGGAAATTCTGGTATACTAGAGCGTGTTTGAAAAAGGCTTTCTGCAAGATGTGCGTCACAATTTGTGGGAGATTTTGCCCGAATGAGGGCGCCGTAGCGGGCTACGGCAACCGAATTCGGGCAAAATATACCGCAAAGTGGGGCGTGCAGATTGCGGGAATGATTTTTCAAACAGGCTCTAAAGTGTATGCTTAGTAGAACGTACGGAATATAAAATATAATAACTGTGTAGTTTTCGGACCGTAATCCGTGAGGGCTCCGGCAGTTATAAATAAATTGGTGGTGTAAAATTAGTGAGTGAACAGAAAAGAGTAATTTATACAAAGGAGGAACTGGCTGCGAAGGTAAAGGTTCCGGCTATCGTGGAGCAGGATCTGAAGCGCATTATCAGTGATCGCCTGGAACAATGCGGTCTGTATTACAGATGCTTTTCCAGAATCAAGACAGCTTCTTCTATGGCTCATAAATTTGCTCTGAAAGATTATGGCGCGGAGAATAAGAAACTGCAGGACCTGGTAGGTGTCCGTATTAACCTGTATTTTGATGATGATGTAGAAATCTGCCAGAATATTGTGGAAAATACCTTTGATGTGATTGGCTGGTCCACTTCGGAAAGAAGCGAGGAGGAGTTCAAACCTACGAAATTAAACGGCGTGTGCCGTCTTCCGGAATATTTGCGATCAGAAATTTCAACAGAGACCTGGGATATGTATATTGATGATACCTTCGAGATTCAGATTAAGACCATGTTTTTCGAGGGCTGGCATGAGATCGAGCACGATATGCGCTATAAAGGAGAGGAACTGTGGAAGAATTACAAGGGCTTTTCCAGATACTTTAACAGTATTCTGGCAACTTTGGAGCTTTGTGATAAATCCATGGTTACCCTGTTTGAGGATCTGGGACATTCCCTTTATAAATCAGGCAGATGGAGTGATATGATCAAGAGCCATTTCCGCCTGAAACTGGGAGAGGGACAGCTTTATCCTGAGGTGGCGAAGCTTCTGGATGAGGATTGTGACCAGCAGGTGGAGAACCTGGCCAAGCGTATTTATAAGACCAGCAAGCAGACACTGGTAGATCAGCTGCTTCACCGCAGCCGCAAGGTACCGATCAATGTAAATACGATCATTGCCCTGTTAAACGACAGTCAGTTCCACGACAGTCGTCTGACAGCTATTTTTAAGGAACGTGATGTTTATAATGATGGTCGCGAGGAGAGCCTCGGAGAATCCTGGCATTATGAGATGAAGCCTCTTATCCGCCACAACGTGTTCCAGATGTGCACACAGGTGGATGGAAGCCGTCTGAAGGAAGAGAAACCGGCATCTGCTGCAGAGATTTTCCAGCAGGCAGCAGATGCGATATATGGCTGGATCGTGGGGAAATATGGCGGTCTGTTTAAGGAAATGCCACAGAAGACCAGTACTTATCATGCTGACATTCTGGCTTATCATGTAGCTGTGAATTATGATCCGGACAATCATCGGCTGAATATGCATGTAAGACATATGGATATGGAAGTGGGCGGCAGAATCTGGTATTCAGAAGCCGGACTTGAAGTGTCGCGTCAGGATGAAGTGATTCTGAAGGTTTGCAATGGATATGCACAGCCGGAGAGAGAACACACCATCCAGGACCCGGGAGTAACTTTCTTCAGTTATCCTGGATATTATAAGACGATTGTTGACAATATCGGAATTGTAAATGGAATCGAATGTTCTAACAGAAGACGTATTTTGCGAGAGGATATGTTTGGGAATCTTATTGCAGCGTTGAAAGATTCAGGGCGTTTATTCCCTGTTGTTGTGATCGTCTCAAGAGAAACTGCAGACGGAATGATGGATGAGGATTGGCTGGGCCAGTTCCGTGTATCTGATTTTACAAGGACTGTATGGCGATATTCTCATGTATTTACGGCGCATGAGTCTGTTGGAAAGAAATTTCTGAAACTTGCAGGAATTGATATTCGCCAGATTGATGATATCCCAAGGCTTTATATTTTCTGGCCGGGCGGAGATGTGGACGACTATGGTCCGGAGGATGTTACCAACTGTAGCTTTGGCCGTCACCTTGAGGCAAGAGGCGATGCCCGCACCTATGATATTGTGCGTGGCGGACAGGCGTTCTATCATAAGATCGTTACAGATTTAAGAGAATGGAATATTTCTGCTGATATGTGGGAAGGATTTAAGCTGGAGACAGTGACAGAACTTCCGAAATAGAATGATAAAAGTACACCGGTAATAAAAAAGACCTGCAAAACGGATGGTTTGCAGGTCTTTTTTACTTTATAGGAAAGACCGCCTGTGGCGCTCTCTTGAATTGAAAAATGCCCGCACGGAGGCGGGCACGACGA